>NZ_LMNE01000023.1:0-60087 GCF_001423285.1 Methylobacterium sp. Leaf111
GCTGAGAGCAACGGCGACCCAAAGCCCTTCGTCTGGACTGCCGACCCGGATCGCATCATCCAGGCCGCAAAGCGCGGGCACCAAATGTTAGACTCGCACCACTAGGGTGCCGCGTCGGCCCGGGATGGGGCCGCCTCGGCGGTGGCGTTCCGGGGATGCTCGTCCCCGCGGGGATCGATCACGACCTTGAGCACGTCGCCGGGCTCGAGGGTGTCGGTCTCCGTGACGGAGAGGACCTGTGCGCCGCCGGCCCCGCTGCGCACGATGCGATAGGCGAGGACCGGATCGCGTGCCCAGCCCGCACTCATCGTCGCGCCCACGACGGAGGCCGTCGACAGGGCGCGTTCGGCGGAGACGATCTCGGCATCGATCAGGGCGATCTCGCGCTCGGCGGCGAGGCGGTGCCGGGCATTGCCCTGGTCCAGGGCCTCGCGGGCCATCCTCTGGCGCTGCTCCGCCTGCAGGATCCCGACTTCGTAGTCGCGCCGGCGTCCCTCCATGTCGATGAAGTCGCGGCGGACGTCGGCGACGCGCTCGCTCTCGACCACCTGCCGGGAGAACAGCGCCTCCATGGTGCGCAACCGGTCGCCGCGGGCCGCGATCTGGGCCCCATAGGTCTCCAGGCGCTTGCGCAGGAGGTCGACCTCGGTGCCGGAGGCGTCCGCCGCGGCCTTGCGCGATCCCTCGTCGCTGGTCTGGAGGCTCGCCTCCAGGCGCAGCACCTTCGCTTCGGCGCCCAGGAGAGCCGCCGCCTCCTCGGGGCCCGCCAGGGTCCGAAGCCGCTCCTGCGCCTCCGTGCCCATCCGTCCCGTAGTCAGCGCGGCCTTGCGCGCCAGCGCGCGCTTCAGCCGGGTGCGGGCACCGTCCTCTCGCTCCCGCTCCCGCAGGGTCTCCACCACCCCCAAGAGGGTGGCGGGATCCTTGTCGCGCCCCCCCGCGAGGGCCACCGCCTGCAGCACGATCATGCCGCCCGCGTACGGATAGGCACCCGGCGCGCGGACGGACCCCACGACGAAGACGGGCGCACGCTGCACGAGGCCGACCGTGACCCCGCCGTGCCGGCCGAAGGCGGTCTCGAAGACGCCCATCAGGTCGGTCTTGAGCGTCTCCAGGGGCTTTCCGGCCGCCGGGACGAAGCCGAAGAACGGTAGCGAGAGGGCGCCACCCTGTTCGACGGCGTATTCGCCCGAGAGGTCCACCCGCTGGTAGAACGTCTGGATCACCGCGGCGGCGCCCGCGGACTGGCCCTTGTCGCCGGGCGCCGGATTGGGGATCTCCATGGTCTCGTAGAAGGTGATCTTGAGCCGGTCCCCGGCGCGGAGGACCGGCCCGCCCTCGGCCAGGGCCGCCCGACCGGCCAGAAGGGTGAGCACCGCGAGGGCGACGGCTCGGCATCTCGACATGACCTCGGCTCCTTGAGTTCGTGGGATTCGGCGTGTTCGTGGGATTCGCCCCGGTGATCGGGGTGTCGTCGGGGCGCCGCTCACTGCACCCTCCGGGCGTCGAGCCCGGCCTTCGCTGTGGATTGAACCTGCGCCTGCTGGGCCTGCGCCTGCCGCGCGATGGTCGCCGGGGCGAGGGCGCTTCGACGCAGGGCGTCGAGGCCGAGGCGCTGCTCCCCGCCATGGCCGAGGCGCTCGGCCAGCCGCAGCTGGACCGGGAGCAAGTCGGTCGGGAGCCGGTCCCGGCGCAGGAGATCGCCCAGGGCCGCCAGGGCCGCCGCGTCGCCGGAGATCAGGCTGACGAGCGCCACCCACTCGATCCGGGCCGGAGCGGTCAGGGTCTCCGGATCGACGGATTCGAGGACGCGGCGGGCCAGGAACGGGTTGCCCTCGTGCAGCGCCAGCCGCGCGGCGAACAGGGGCTGGCGCTGCAGGGCGGCCCAGGACACGCGGGGCCGCAGCGGCGCGATCGCATCGAGGCCGTAGCGCAGGGCCAGGGCTTCCACGATCGCGATCTGCGCCTCGTACCAGCCGGGTTCGGCGAGGATCCGCGAGGCCTTGCGCCAGAGCGCCGCGACGTCTCCCACCGCATAGGCGGCCGCCACGTAGCCGGCCACCGCGTCGGAGGAAGGCGGTGGACCGCCCTGCGCCCAGTCTTCGAGGAGCAGGGTGGCGATGCGCCGGTTCCCGTCCTCGGCCACCACCCGCGCCAGGTAGAAGCGCGTCTCCGGGCTGAGGGCGATCACCTGCGCGCCGAGGGCGACGGCGGAAGCCGGGTCCCCCCGCGCCGCCATCCGGCGCACCACGTGCACGCCGAGCCAGGGCTTGTCGCGCCAATCGGCGATCCAATGGCCGGCGCGCTCGGCGGCCTCCTCCCGCAGGCCTTCGGCGAGAAGGAGGTCGAACAGGACGATCCGACCGATCTCCTGCGTGCCCGGCATCAGCGCGTCGGCCCGGCGCAGGGCGTCCAACGCCGCCGCCCGCTCCCCGGCCCAGGACAGGAGAATGCCCAGGCGCTCGACGTCCACGGGCCGCAGCAGCGTCTCGTCGACGATGCCCTTCAGGAATTCGCGCTCCTCGTCGAGGCGCTCCTGGGCCCGGTAGAGGTCGAGGAGCGCCCACAGGCGCGGCCGGGTCGGGGCCAGGGCCACCAGGGTCACCAGGGTGCGGGTGGCGGCCGGACGGTCGTCGGACGCCCGGTAGAGATTGGCGAGCCATTCCAGGGCCTGCACGTCCCCGGGCCGCTCCACCAGGTACCGCTCGAGGAGATCCTCCGCGAGCCCCCGGTTGCCGGTGGACTCGAGGGCGCGTGCGGCCGCCGCGAGGAAGGCCGGATCCCGGCGTCCCAGGGCGAGAAGCCGCGCCAACTCGCTCGCAGCCTCGCTGGTTCGCCCGTCCCGCGCCAGCATCGCGAGCTGCTCCTCGGAGCCGGGCGAGAGGGCGTAGGCGGTCGCGGCGGCGGCAAAGGCCCAGAGACCGAGGAAGCGCCAGCCGATCCTCATGGCCGCCCCGCCGCGCCCGCGCGTCCGGGTTCACGAAGACGACCGATCGACGATGTGCCGTAACTGGCCAACATGACGCGTTGTCCGCACCCAAGCCCCGATGCGAGCCATGAGAGCGAGTAAAAAACAAAACACAAGAATTCAAAACTAAGGTTTTCAAGCTGAATGATACCGCGAATGCGCTCAAAACCAGTGAAGCTAATTCCTTTTCGCTAGAAAATGGACTCTTCTGCGATCGGGATATGCTCACCGGAAGCAGACCAATCTCGGTCAACCGACGTAGGAGACCGTGAGCGCCGCCACTCGGGAACGATACCGTCCGCTGCCCATGCGGCCTGCAGAGGACAGTCCCTCAGCCGCGAGTGGGGATACCATCGCGCGCCGACGCCTGCGTTCTACAAGTTTTCAGCAGAGCATTCTGAGCCGGCTTTCCGCGATCGATTCCAAAGGAGATCGGTAATTCGCTATTCAGAAAGTCGAAAAACTACCGATATCTTATCAAGGATTAACACCAAAACGATTGTTAAGTAATCGCTTGTAATCCGCACAATCCCATTGTAGCTAATCAAATCGTCGCGGCAAACATCTCGGACCTCACGAGTGACGCTGGAGTCGGCGCATACCGAAGATCGCATGGGAGGGCTGACTATGTCACTCGTCGCAATCGAATCGGGCATTTCCGTTGCGAGGTCTGAACAATCCACGGTCGTCATCATCGACCCCCGGGTCCTGTTCCGGGAGAGCTTGATCTCCCAGATCCAGAAAAGTACCGACGCCCCCCAGGTCCTGGGCTTCTGCAGCGTCGGACTCTGGCAGAAGGCCGCGACGGAACGGCCCCCGGCCTCCGTCATCGTGATCGCGGCGACCCATCGTAGCATCGCCCAGATGGAGAGCGAACTGGATACCCTCGTCAGCGTCAGTCCCGGCGTTCCGATCGTCCTCCTGTCGGAACTCGAGGATTACCATCAGGTCACCGAGGCGATGCGACGGGGGCTCAGCGGGTTCATCCCGATGACGAGTTCCGTGAAGGTGGCCCAGAGCGCCATCGCCCTGGTGCTGGCCGGCGGCTGCTTCGTCCCGTCCGGGATCGTCTGCACGCCCCCCGCGCCTCCGGCCGCGGAGGCGCGCGGACGCGGGTCGGTCCGGCTGACGGAGCGCGAGGCGGCCGTGCTCGGTGTCCTGCAGATCGGCAAGCCGAACAAGGTGATCGCCTATGAACTCAATATGTGCACCAACACGGTGAAGGTGCATGTGCGCAACATCATGAAGAAGCTCCAGGCCAAGAACCGGACCGAGCTCGCCTATCTGGTGAACACCAAGGGCGTGGTGTCCTGGGCTCCCCATCTCGGCGGCGCCTGGTCCCACGCGCGGCCCTCCGCGGATCAGGCGAAGGCCGCGCAGACCCTGACGGTGACGCACAACGCCTGATGCGGGCTCCGCTCGATCTCGAAGCGGTGCCCGTATCGGCAAGCCGGCGCGGCGCTCGAGCGAAGCCCGCATCCGCCATCCCCAAGGGATCGGACGGATGTGGTCCGACACGGGGCTTCGCCCACCGCCCGGGGCCGAGCCGCGCCCGGCCGACCGGGCGCGCCCCCTCGGCCGGGCGGAAGACGGGCGGCCGGACGGGTAACACGGACGGATGACAGCATTGGTCCTGCGCTAATCCAAGATCGCTAGGTCCGGCGATATTTCTTCGCAGCTGAATTCCTGCTCTTTTCAAGATGTTTCAGGATCTTGCGGTGCGCCGGCGATCGACTTCGATGGCCTGCCGCGGATGCCTGTGGGAGGCCATGCGGTGACGACTGCGGCGGCGGGTGAGCGGGGCGCATCGGATCAGGATCGGTCCAGCCCGTTGCTGGGATGGCGGCGCTACGTCCCGGAGGCCATCGGCCTCGTCCTGTTCCTGGTCCTGATCGACCACTTGGTCTTCGACGGCAGCCGCTACGCCTGGATGACACCCCGGCCGTTCTGGATCCCGGTCATCCTGATCTCGGCGCAGTACGGCCTCGCGGGCGGCGTCTTCGCCACCCTGGTGGCGACCCTGGCGCTGTACAGCTCGGCGCTGCCCTCGCAGCTCGCGACCCAGGATTACTACGCCTACTCACGCCAGGTCGTCGCCGAGCCGACGGCGTGGCTGGCCTGCGCCCTGGTCCTCGGCGGGTTGCGCAGCCTCCACATCTTCCACGCGGCCGAGTTGCGCCAGCAGCGGGACGACGCCCTCGACGAGGCCGACAGCCTCGGCCGGGGCCTCTCGGCCGCCATGGCGGAAATCGGTCGCCTCGAACTCCGATTCGCCGCCGAGACCCGCACCCTCGGCAGCGTGAGCAAGGCCTTCGCCTGCCTGGACGCCGAGGACGGCCTCCGCCTGGCGACGAGCCTGGCGGAGCTGGGCCGCCGGCTCGTGGGAGCCTCCCGACTCACGGTCTACGCGGCCACGCCCCGGGGCCTCGCCCCCCTGGCCACGGTCGCGGAGGGCGGAGCGCGCGACCGGGCCACCGCACCGGCCATCGATGGCACGCTGGCCGAAACCGTCGCGCAGGCGCCGGACCGGCTCTGGCGCCGGGATCGCGCCGCGGATGCCCGGAGACTGCCGGACGGCGCGGTCCTCGCCGTCGCCCTTCCGGCCCACGGCGCCCCGGGCCCGCGCGGCCTGCTCCTGATCGAGGGCCTGCTGCCCAACCAGACCCTCGCCGAAGCCGCGCCGCGCGCGCTGGACCTGGCGCTGGCCATGGGGAGCTTGGTGGCCGGGGCGGAGCGATGCTGATCGACGTCCCGGATCCGCTCGCTGCGGCGCGGCCCCGGACCGCCTGGGACGCGCACCTTCGCGTCCCCCGTTCCCCGACCGCGGTCGCCCTCGCCACGGCGCTCGGGGAGCTCGCCCTCGCCGCGGCGCTGCTCCATGCCCTCGTGGGTCCCGTCGTCGTCCTCGCGGGGCATGTCGGCCTGTGCCTGATCCTCGGCCTGCGCACCCTGCAGGACGCTCAGGCACCGGGCGAGGCGGCGCGGCTGGCGCACCTCACCCTCTGGACCTTCATCGGCGGTCCCTTCGGCACCCTCCTGGCGATCGGCCTCGCGCTCCTCGATCGCGGCGCGGCGCCTCCGCGACCGGCCGAGGCTTTCGGAACCTGGCTCGAGACGGAGGGTCATCTCGACCCGCGAACGGATTGCGGCCGGCTCAGCAGTGACCTGCGCGATGGGCGTCTCCGGGTCGGCAAGGCCAGCAGTGTGGTGCCCCTGGCGGACATCCTCGATGGCGGCGCGAAGGAAGCCAAGTTCGAGGCGCTGGCGATCGTGGGGCGGCGCTTCGATCCGTGCCTGACCCATGTGATCCGCGCCGCGCTCCAGGATACCGACGCCTCCGTGCGCGTGCTGGCCTCGACGGTCCTCGCCAAGCTCCAGACCCGCTTCACCCGGGACCTCATCGCCCTGGAGGTGGCCGTCGCCCAGGCCCCGGGCGCGGCCGGCCCCTGGCTCGCCCTCGCGGCGGCGCGCCGCGCCTACGCAGAGTCGGGCCTGACGGAGGCCCTGCAGGCCCGCACGGAGATGGCAGCCGCCCGCGTCGCCGCGAGCCAGGCCCTGGCGGCCGAACCGGAGAACACGGCCGCCCGGGCGCTTCTGGCCGCCATCGAGGCCGAGAGCGGCGTTCCGACGCCGCCCCTCCCGCGGGAGGCCCTGCCGTGAGTACGCAGACCGCCTCCGGCCCATCGGACGTGTGCCTGCTCGTGGAGGGCGGGTACCCCTACCTCCTCGGCGGCGTCTCCTCCTGGACCGACAGCTTCATCCGCAGCTTTCCGGACAAGCGCTTCAGCCTCGTGGCCTTCACGACCTCGGACCAGGAACGGACCCGGAAGTTCGACCTTCCGGCGAACGTCGAGCGCATCGTCGACGTGCCCATCGACGCCTGCCCGCCGGGACGCCTGCCGCTCCTGCGGGGGCGGGAAGCGATCGCGCCGCTGATCCGGGACCTGCAGGCCGTCCTCACCGATGGGGGCGCGCAGGCCTGGGTCCGGTGCGTCCGGGAGCTCGACCGGTGCGATCTCCGGCAGCGGGCCCTGCTCGATTCGCGCCCGGCCTGGACCGCGCTCGAACGGATCTACGAGGAGATGCTCCCCGGGGCGCCCCTCGTCGATTTCTTCTGGACCTGGCGCTTCCTGGCCCGCAGCCTCATCGCGATCGCCACCGCGCCGATCCCGCCGGCCCGCATCTATCACGCCATCTCGACAGGCTATCCGGGACTGTTCGGGGCCCGGGCCAAGGCCCTGACGGGGCGGCCCTTCGTGGTGACCGAGCACGGCATCTACACCAACGAGCGCCGGATCGAGCTCTCCGTCGCCGACTGGATCTACGAGTCCGGCGCGGGCGGGTTCGACGTCACCGGCACGGCTCCCGAGCTGCGACGGGTCTGGCTGAACGCCTTCAACGCCATGGCGCGGATCACCTATGACGCCGCCGACCTCATCACGACGCAGTTCCGGACCAACCAGCTCTACCAGATCGAGGATGGGGCAGCCGAGGCGAAGCTGTGCATGATCCCGAACGGCATCCGCCTCGACCAGTTCGCCGACATCCCGCCCGGTCCGCAGCCGCGCCGCCCCACCGTCCTCCTGGTCGGCCGCCTCGTTCCGATCAAGGACATCCGCACCTTCATCGAGGCGGCCGGCCTGCTGCGCCGTCAGGTCCCCGACGTCGACGCGATCATCATCGGGCCCGAGGACGAGGATCCCGCCTACGCGGCCGAGTGCCGGGCCCTGGTGCGCCAGCTCGGCCTGCAGAACACCGTCCGGTTCCTCGGCCGGGTTCGGGACGTGAAGACCTATTTCGGACAGACCGACGTCATCGCCCTCACCAGCATCAGCGAGGCCCAGCCCCTGTCGATCCTGGAGGCGGGAGCCGCCGGCGTGCCCGCGGTGACGACCGATGTCGGCTCGTGCCGCGAGATCCTCGAAGGACCGGACGGGCCCGACTCCGACACGGCGGGCGGATTGGTCGTGCGCGCCTGCGACCCGCAGGCGACGGCCGATGCCCTCGCGCGCCTCCTGCGCGACGGCGACCTGCGGGCGCGCATGGGCCGGAGCCTGCGCGCGCGCATCCGTACGGTGTTCGATCAGGACCGGGTCGTCGGGCTCTACGAGGCGCTTTATGCCTCGCTCGACCCGGCCTCGCTCGACCCGGCCTCGCTCGACCCGGCCTCGCTCGATCCACCAGCCCCCCGAAGCTCTCAATCCCTGCGGGATGACGGTCCGGCGGCGGAGATCGGGAGGATTCCATGGCCGGCCTAGGCTTCGCCCTCGAGCGCATGACGCAGGGGCGCTCCCTCACCAGTACCGCCGGAGCCTACGTCTACGCGGCCCTGCTGGTGGCGGGTCCGTGGATCTTCACGGTCCTGGCGATCGGCGGCATCGATCTCGCCGCCTGTCCAACCGACGACTGTCCCGGACTGCCGCTCTTCCGCTCGGTCATCATCTACAACGCCCTGATCTCGGCGATTCTCACCGGCCCGATCGCCTTCGTCTGCACGCGCTTCGTCTCGGACCAGGTCTGGCTGAAGCGCGACACGAGCGTCACCTACGCGTTCGTCGCCGCGCAGGCCCTCTTCGCCGCCGCGGCCCTCGTCGTCGCCGGCCCGCTCTACCTGTTCGCGGCGGACCTGCCCGGCCCGGATACGGTGGCCGGTCTGCAGAACCTGCTGCTGATGGGCGCGGCCTGGCTCCTGATCCCCTTCATGGGCGCGATCCGGAGCCACGTCATCGTCGCCGTGGCCTTCGGCGCCGGTGCGGCCGTCATGGTCGCGCTCATCGCGATCGCCCCGAGCAGCGAGCCGCTCCGGCTCCTCACGGCCTTCAACATCGGGCTGACGGTCATCGATCTCGTCCTCGCCCGCCGCCTGCTGCAGGAATACGGGGTGGCGCTCGTGCCCGATGCCGCGCTGGCGCGGTCCCTGCGCTCGCACTGGGACCTGCCGCTGATCGGGCTCACCTGCGCCCTCGGCCTCTGGGTCGACAAGCTCATCATGTGGGTCGCCGCGCCCGTCGGCGTGACCACGGTGGGCGGCGCCTTCCGGACCATGCCGAACTACGACACGCCGATGTTCTGGGCGCAGCTCGCGTCGATCCCCATCCTGGCGGTGTTCTTCGTCCACGTGGAGACCAACTTCTTCCGCCTGAGCCGCGCCTTCTACGGCAGCCTCGCCCACGGGGTCAGCCGTCGCGACCTCGCGCGAAAGCAGGCACGCCTGTCGCGCTTCGTCATGGCCAAGCTGTCCGGGTTGTTCATCGCCCTCGCGGCCGTCGCCCTCATCGCCATCCTGGTCTCCTACGTGGCGATCGAACCCCTCGGACTGCGGGCGAGCCAGATGGGCATCCTGCGGGCGGCCCTGGTCGGAATGGTGTTCCAGACCAGCGCCTCCTTCTGCTTCATCTTCCTGCTCTACTTCGACCTGCGCCGCCACGCCCTCGCGGTCTCGGCGACGTATTGCATCCTGAACGGAACGCTCACCGCCGCCCTCCTGCCCCTCGGATTCCCGTTCTTTGGATACGGCAACCTGTTCGCCTCGGCCCTCACGTTCCTCCTCGCGGTGACGCTCCTCGCCCACGAGCTGCCGTGGCTGCATTTCCATGCCTTCGTCACCAACAACACGTCCCTGCGGCCGGCCGAGGCACGGGCCCGGCCGGTTCGCCGCTACTTTCGATTCAGAAGGTCGAGCGATGCGTGATCCCGCCGATGGACGCCGCAGCGTCGGGCGTCCAAGCATCCTGCGTCCAAGCATCCTGCATCCCAGCATCCTGCGCCCCAAAATCTTGCGCCGAAGCGTCCTGCGGCTGCTCGCCGGCCTCGGGGCCGCGGGCCTGCTCCTCGACCGGCCGGCCCGCGCGCGCGACCGGCTCCGCCACCCCCATCTGGCCTGGACGCTGTTCTACGGCGAAGACCTGGAGCCGGCCGCATTCGAGGGCTTCGACCTCGTCGTGCTCGATCCGGGCTTCAAGAGCCCCCTGACGCCGATGCGGGACCTCGGAACCGAGATGCTCGGCTATCTCAGCCTCGGCGAGATCAAGCGCACGAGTCCCTTGTTCGCGCAGCTCGACGACCCGGATCTCCTCCTCGGCGAGAACCCGAACTGGCCCGACACCGTGCTGTGCGACGTGCGCCGGCCCGCCTGGCGTGCCCTGATCCTGGACGTCGCGATTCCGGCTCTGCTGGAGCGCGGGTTCTCCGGGCTGTTCTTCGACACCCTCGACACCCCGCCCCATCTCGAGCAGACCGACCCCGAGCGCTATGCCGGCATGCGCTCGGCCGCCATCGACCTCGTCCGAACCATCCGCCGGCGCCATCCCGACCGGATGCTGCTGATGAATCGCGGCTACGCCCTGCTGCCCGAGCTCATCGGGCAGGTCGACGGGGTCGTCGCCGAGAGCCTGCTGACGACCTACGACGCCCCAGCGAACGGCTACCGCTGGACGGAGCCCCGCGAACTCGACCCGCACCGGCAGGCCCTGCGCCCCCTCGCCGAGGCGGAGCCGCCGGTACCGATCCTCAGCCTGGATTACTGGGACGCCGAGGACAGCGCGACCATTCGCGAGATCTACACCCGTGAACGCGCCCTCGGGCACCGCCCCTACGTCGGGCAGATCCTGCTCGACCGGGTCCTGCGCGAGCCGCACGCCCGTGCTGAGCGCTGAGCATCCTTCGGCCCACGCCCGAAATCCCGCTGAAAGCTTCCTAATCCGTTTGTGTCGATTGCGCAGATCCTGACCGTGCGCTGAACTACTTGAAACTGTGTTTCGGGAAAGCCGTTGGGGAGCATGAGATGGACGGAACAGCATGGCAGGGCAAGCGGGTCGCGGTGACCGGCGCCGGCGGATTCATCGGCAGCCACCTCGTGGACGCCCTGGTGCGGGCCGGCGCCGAGGTCACGGCGATCGTGCGCTACAATTCCGGCGCCCGGGTCGGCAACCTCGACTTCCTCGACCCCGAGGTCCGGGCCGCGATGACGGTGGCCTTCGGCAACATCGAGGACAGCGACTTCATCTACCAGACCCTCGAGGGCCTGGACGTCGTGCTGCACCTCTGCGCCCTGATCGCGATTCCCTATTCCTACGAGGCGCCGCGCAGCTACGTCCGCGCCAACATCGAGGGCACCCTGAACGTGCTCCAGGCCGGGCGCCGCAGCGCCGTCGGGCGGATCGTCCATACGAGCACCTCGGAGGTCTACGGGACGGCCCTGCGCACGCCGATCGACGAGACCCACCCGCTCCAGGGGCAGTCTCCCTATTCCGCCTCCAAGATCGCCGCCGACAAGCTCGCCGAGAGCTATGCCCGCTCGTTCGAGCTGCCGGTGGTGACCCTGCGGCCCTTCAACACCTACGGGCCGCGCCAAAGTGCCCGCGCCTTCATCCCGACCATCATCTCGCAGGCCTTCGCCCGGGACGAGATCCGCCTCGGCTCCCTGACGCCGGAGCGCGACATGACCTACGTCTCCGACACGGTGGCGGGCTTCCTCGCGGCCGGCTCGCAGCCGGGCATCGAGGGGATGACGATCAATCTCGGCACGGGCGAGACCTACTCGGTCGGCTGGTTCGCCCACCGCATCCTCGAACTGATGGGTGTCGACAAGCCGATCGTGACCGAGGCGCAGCGGATGCGGCCGGAGCAGAGCGAAGTGCTCAAGCTGATCTCCGACAACGGTCTGGCGCGCCGCGCCATGGGCTGGGCGCCGCGGATGTCGATCGATGACGGCCTCTGCCGGATGATCGACTTCGTCCGCTCGAACCCCGGCTTCTACGCCACCGACCGTTACGTCACCTGACCCGGGCGCCCTGTCCCTGGCGCGGCGTTTCGCCAACCCGGCCCGGGCCGGCGCCGGACGCAACCGGGGCTTCCCCGGCGTGACGGGGGGCCCTGACCGGCGATCAGCGAAGCAACCAGGTTCCGATGCAACACAGGGCGGCCGAATACACCGGATGGCCCTCGTCGTCCGTCACCAGCACCGTGAAGGCTTGGCAATGTCCGTCCGCCCAACCTTCGTGGATCGCGATCTCGGGCAGGATGCGCTTGGCATGAAGGACGGCTTCCCGCGGACCCGCGAATTCCGTACCGACATCGTCGCGCTCGGTGTGTCCGTCGTAGATGTCGAAGAAGTACCGAGGCATGGATCCCTCCGCACAGGCCCCGAAGAGCCGCGACGGCTCGTACGTGCGGGAAGGCCTCGAAGGAGCGCGATCACCGGACGCGAATCCTGTTCAGCACGCCGGCGGGCGGCATTGATCCATCGCAATGCAGGCGAAAGATCGCGGATCATGGTCGGCAAGCTGTCCATGGTGACAGCCGCTACCGCTGGTGTCTGGGCCTCTCCAAACAGGCGCCGGCGGTGGCGTCATGCCTCCGGACGGCCGCGGCATCGCGGGCCGACGGCCTACGCCACACGCGGTGCGTTCGCCTCGGGCGCGAGGTGCAGGTAGGCCGGGTCGAACATCGCGAAGTCCTTGAGCGCTTCGACATCGGGGATGGCCACCCGCTTGCCGTCGAGGGCGATCAGCCTCCGGCGCTTCAGGCTCCCGAGCGTCCTGTTCACATGAACGGGCGACAATCCGAGCGCATCGCTCAGGTCGACCTGCGTGAGGGGAAGCTCGTACCCGTTCCCGGTCGCCAGCCCGACGGATTGGAAGCGCACCAGAAGTTCGCAGAAGACATGCGCGAGCCGCCTGTCGGCCGGGCGATGCCCCACGACGAGCAACCACTCGCGCAGGATCGCCTCATCGACCAGCGCGGCGCAGCGAAGGACGTGATCCAGCGACGGATAGCTGGCCGTGAGCCGGCCCAGAACGTCGTGCGGGACGCGCGCCACCTCGCACAGGGTGAGTGTCGCGATGGAATGGTCGAGCGCACCGATGATCGGCACGTTGAGATCGCAGACATCCCCCGGAATGAGGAAGGCGAGGATGACCCGGGTCCCGTCCGGCAGGAATTTGCAGCGGCAGGCCAGTCCGCTGCGAATGATGTGGAGGTGATCCGGAACGTCGCCCTCCGAGACGATGTCCGTCCGGGGACCGACGAAGCGGCCGTGAACGTTGGCCTGCTCGAGAGCGTCCCGGTCCGCATCCGAAAGACTGAAACGAGGTTCGAACTTGCGGATAAAAGATCCGAACACGTGCCCCTCTGAAGTCGCCACCGAAGATCAACATTTGATATTAGATCATAGTGATCCTCGAAAATATATATTGAAAAAGTATGATCGTCTCCGATCAGCATCAGGATCGGATAAGTCGCTTTTGACGGATCATGATGGGTCTGACGCTCGATATCGCGATCATCCAGGGCAGGATGCTTGCGAAGGGGTAGAGAATCCGAAGCATTACCCGAAGCTCTGATCTTCGGAAGAGCGTCGCGGCCGAGACGCATCGCAGGGCCCACGATGGCGCGCTCATTCCCACCCGGGCGGCGCCTTCACCTCTCCGGGGCCTCTGTCCGCCCCCTCGGGCGTTCGGAGGGTGGCGCCGGGAACGTCGGCGGCGCGGGAACCTCCGGCACTGCGGGCGGCGCGAGGGGCCGCGTCGTGGCGGCCGAGATCCGTCAGGGTCCGGCAGCGCCCGTCGTTCAGGGGCAGCGACGTGTCGAGGTCGTGGGGCAGAGCGGGAAGCCGAAGCGGGAAACCCCGAAAGGGCAGGGCGAGCGTCGGCCGCCGCCACGCGGTCGCGATCGGCCCGAACCGCTGCGCCGACGTGGTCACCCCCCGGACCTCGTCCGCACCGCCGGCCATGGCGTGCGGGACGATTCCGTCGCCTCGGCGGTCGTCCTGTCCGAAGGGGCCCGCCCGAGCACGCGGACCGACCGGGTCGCGGCGCTCGCCCGCTGCGACACCCTCCCGGACGACCTGCCGTCCGCGTCTTCCCGCCTGTAGCCCTGTCCCTCGACACCGCCGTCCTGCGGCTCTCCCGGCCCGTGCCCGGACGCGAACCGCTCCGGCTCGGCCGGCCCACCGTGCCCCAGGCGCTGCCCCTCACCGAGGCGGGGCTGTCGCGCCAGGGGCGTCGGCTTCCTCAGGACGACCCGCCTCGACCCGGTGCTGCGCACCACGACGGGCCTCCCCATCGCGGTCGCCCGCGGCGGGGCTGAGGCCTGCATGGGGGATTCCGGCGGCCCCGTGGTCGCCGACGGCCCGGGCGTCCGGGGCGTCGCCGGCGCCATCCGCTGGCCCGAGGCCGGCCCATCGGCCCCGGAGGCCGGTTCTCCGGGCCTTCGGAGACGGACGCGCCGATCTGCCGCCGCCGGGCTGGTCCGTCGGGCCGTCCGGCGCTGTAGTCTCGCCGGAGCCCCGGGGTGCAGTCCGCGCCGGTCGGGGCCGGTGAGAGGGATGGACATGCTGGCCCCGACGCTCCTGCGGCGCCTCGATCCGACGACGCTGCGCCTGTTCGTGGCGATGTGCGAGGACGGCACCCTGACCCAGGCGGCCCGGCGGGCGGCGATCGCCCCCTCCGCCGTCAGCAAGCGCCTGGTCGAGCTGGAGCAGAGTCTCGGCGTCCAGCTGATGACGCGCCAGGCGCGGGGCATGGTGATGACCCCGGCCGGGGAGACCCTGCTCCATCACGCCCGGCGCATGCTGCACGACGTCGAGCAGATCGTGGTGGAGCTCGCCGAGCACGCCAAGGGCGTCCGGGGCATCGTGCGGATGTTCGCCAACCTGTCGGCTATCGTGCAGTTCCTGCCCGAGGACCTGCGCGCCTTCCTGGCGCGCCAGGAGGCCATCAAGATCAGCCTGGAGGAGCGCCCGAGCGGCGGCGTGGTGGCCGGCGTCGAGGCGGGCCTGGCCGAGCTCGGCATCTGCTCCGGCAGTATCCCGGCCCGGGACCTGACCAGCGTGCTCTACCGCCGCGACAGCCTCGTCGTGGTCATGCGCCACGACCATCCCCTGGCGGACCGGCCCGCACTCGCCTTCCGGGACACCCTCGACCACGACTTCGTCGGGCTGCACGCCGAGAGCTCGATCTATGCCAGCGTGCGCGGCGAGGCGCAGAGCATCGGCCGCCCCTTGCGCCTGCGCGTCCACGTGCCGGGCTTCGACGCGGTCCTGCGCATGGCCCAGGCCGATATGGGGCTCGGCGTGGTGCCCCTCGGAGTCTTCGCCCTCCTGGGAAGCGCCATGGACCTCGCCGCGATCCCCCTCACCGACCCCTGGGCCCAGCGCGAATTGCGCATCGTCTCCCGCCCCGGCGAACGCTCCCCGGCGGCGAGCCTCCTCGTCGCGAGCCTCACCGCCGACGCGGCCTGAGCCGCGAAGCGTTCTCCGGACGCGAACGGTCGTCGCCGAAAGACGGTTGGCCTTCGCCGGCCCTGCGCGGCTATCGATGGGCAGGAAGACGATTCGAGAAGACCGTCGCCGACAGACCACCGGAGGAACCGTTCATGGCCGGACCGCTCGCCGGAATCCGCGTTCTCGAACTCGGACAGCTCATCGCCGCCCCCTTCGCCGCCCGCCTGATGGCGGAGTTCGGTGCCGAGGTGATCAAGGTCGAGGCACCGGGGGAGGGCGATCCCCTTCGCAAGTGGCGCAAGCTGCACGCGGGCACCTCCCTCTGGTGGTACCTCCAGTCCCGCAACAAGAAGTCCATCGCCATCGACCTGAAGGCGCCGGAGGGCGCCGCGGTGGTGCGGGCGCTCGCCACCAGCGCCGACGTGGTCATCGAGAATTTCCGCCCCGGGGGCCTGGAGAAGCTCGGGCTGGGCTGGGCGGACCTCTCCGCCCTCAACCCCAACCTCGTCATGGTCCGGATCTCCGGCTACGGCCAGACCGGTCCCTACCGCGACCGGCCGGGCTTCGGCGCCATCGGCGAGGCGATGGGCGGCCTGCGCTTCACCACCGGCCATCCGGACAGCCCGCCCGCCCGCGTCGGCGTCAGCATCGGCGACACCCTGGCCTCCCTGCACGGGGTCATCGGCGCGCTGATGTCGCTCCTCCACGTCAAGACCGCCGGCGGCAAGGGCCAGGTCATCGACGTCTCGCTGGTGGAGAGCGTCTTCAACGTGATGGAGAGCCTCGTCCCGGAATACGACCTCCTCGGCGAGGTCCGCACCCGGACGGGCGGCGCCCTGCCGGGCATCACGCCCTCGAACACCTACCCGACCCAGGATGGCGGCTACGTCGTCATCGCGGGCAACAGCGACCCGATCTTCCGGCGCCTGATGCGGGCGATCGGCCGGCCCGACCTCGCCGACGACCCGGCCCTGCGCAGCAACGACGGCCGCTCCGCCCAGGCCGCGCGGCTCGACGCGGCCATCGCGGACTGGTCGGGCGCGCGCAGCATCGCGGATGCGCTGGAGGCCCTGGAGGCGGCGCAGGTCCCCGCCGGCCGGATCTACTCGGTGGCCGACATCGTCGCCGACCCGCACTACCAGGCCCGCGACATGATCCTGCCGACCGCGCTGCCCGGCGGCACGGCGGTGAAGATGCCCGGCATCGTGCCCAAGCTCTCCGAGACCCCCGGAGAGGTGCGCTGGTCCGGTCCGGCCCTCGGCGCCCACACCGACGCGGTGCTGGCGGATCTCGGCTACGACGCCGCGGCGATCGCGGCCCTGCGGACCACGGGAGCGGTGGCGTGAGCGGCGGCCTGAGGCGCAGCGGGACGGGAAGCCCGGGCGACGAGACGCCCCTGATCGTCCAGGAGGTCGCGCCCCGCGACGGCCTGCAGATCGAGCCCGCCTTCGTCGAGACCGCCGACAAGGTCGCGCTGATCGACGCCCTCTCGGCGGCGGGCTTCAGCCGGATCGAGGCGACCTCGTTCGTCTCGCCCAAGGCGGTTCCCGCCTTGCGCGACGCCGCCGAGGTGCTGGCCCGGATCACCCGGCGCCCGGGCACGCTCTACGTCGCCCTGGTGCCGAACCTGAAGGGCGCCGAACGGGCGCTCGCGGCCCGCGCCGACGAGCTCAACCTCGTCATGTCGGCGAGCGAGACCCACAACCGCGCCAATATGGGCCTGACCCGCGAGGCCTCCCTCGACGCCTTCGCGCGGATCGTCGCGGCGGCGCGCGGCACCGGCGTGCGCCTCAACGCGACGGTGGCCACCGCCTTCGGCTGCCCCTTCGAGGGCGGCCAGCCGGCGGAGCGGGTCCTCGACATCGTCGCGCGCTACCGCGCCCTCGGGATCGACGGCATCACGCTGGCCGACACCACCGGCATGGCCAACCCGCGCCAGGTCGGCGACCTCGTGGCCCCCGCCCTCCGGCTCGTCCCGGCCGAGGCGCTGACGCTCCACTTCCACAACACCCGCGGCCTCGGCCTCGCCAACGTGCTGGCGGCGCGGGCGGTCGGCGCCCTGCGCTTCGACGCGGCCCTCGGCGGCCTCGGCGGCTGCCCCTTCGCCCCGGGGGCCACCGGCAACATCTGCACCGAAGACCTCGTGAGCATGGCCCACGAGATGGGCATCCCCACCGGCCTCGACCTCGACGGGCTGATCGCCCTGTCGCGCGGGCTGCCGGCCCTCGTCGGCCATCCCGTCCCGGGGCAGGTGGCCCAGGCCGGGCGCCCCGGCGACCTCCACCCGCCGCCGCCCGGGATCGCGGCCTGAGGCGGGGGTTCGACGCAAGACAAGCCCAACACGCAAGATCGGCAGAACCCGCAAGACCGCCCGGATAAGGGCGGCGCGCCATCGAGACGCCTCCAGGGAGAGACACCATGACCCTCGCCGCTCCGGCCGCCCTCGGCGCGCCCGCAGAGACCCGCGAAGCCGCCACCTACCGGAAGATCGCCTGGCGGCTGATGCCGCTGATCATGGTCTGCTACCTGTTCGCCTTCTTCGACCGCATCAACATCAGCTTCGCCAAGTTCCAGCTCCAGAGCGACCTCGGCTTTAGCAACACCGCCTACGGCCTCGGCGCGAGCCTGTTCGTGGTCGGCTACGTCATCTTCGAGGTGCCCTCGAACCTGATCCTGTACCGGGTCGGCGCCCGGCGCTGGATCGCCCGGATCATGATCTCCTGGGGGCTCGCCACCGCCGCCATGGTGTTCATCACCCAGGAATGGCACTTCTACGCCCTGCGCTTCCTCATCGGCGCCATGGAGGCGGGCTTCGCCCCCGGCATCCTCTACTACCTGACCCTATGGTTTCCGGCCTCGCGCCGCGGGCGCATCACCTCGATGCTGTTCGTGGCCTCGGCCTTCTCGGGCATCGTCGGCGCCCCGGTCTCGGGGCTGATCCTGAGTTCGCTCAACGGCGTCGCGGGACTGGCCGGATGGCAGTGGCTGTTCCTTGCCGGCGGCCTGCCCTGCCTGCTCCTTGGCGCCCTGGTGATGCGCCGCTTCGACGACCGCGTCACCGATGCCCGCTGGCTCACCGACTCCGAGAAGAGCCTGGTGGCGAGCCAGATCGCCGAGGCCAACCGCGGGATCGGCGACCACTCGCTCCTGGGCGCCATCCGCAGCCCCGGCTTCCTCAAGGTCGGGCTGATCTACTTCCTGCTCCAGATCGGCTCCTACGGCCTGAACTTCTGGGGGCCGGACCTGATCCGGACGGCGAGCGGTGCCAGCACCGGCCTGGTCGGGCTCCTGGCGGCGCTGCCCTACATCTGCGGGGCGATCAGCATGGTGGTGATCGGGCGGCTGTCCGACGCCTCCGGGAACCGACCGAAATTCGTGGCCGGCCTCGCCATCGCGGCGGCCCTGGGCTTCTTCGCCGCCGGCCTGTTCGACCGGCAGATCGTGCCGCTGATGCTGGCCCTCTGCCTCGTCGGCACCGGGATCGTCGCCTCGATCCCGACCTTCTGGACCCTGCCGCCGAAGCTCGTCACCGGGGTCGGCGCCGCCGGCGGCATCGCCCTGATCAACACCCTCGGGCAGTTCGGCGGCATCGTCAGCCCGGTCATGGTGGGCTGGGTCAAGGACCTGACCGGATCGACCACCCCGGCCATCTGGGTGATCGCCGGGCTCTGCCTCGCGGCCGCCGCCATCAGCCTGTTCGCCCTGCCGGCCCAGCTGCGCCGCAGCGACCGGATCGACTGATCCGTCGCGGGCGCCCCTAGCCCGGGGGCGCCCCGCGTGACCTCAGGCGTGGGGGACGGGGAGGGGCGCCTCGTCCGTCGCGCCGACGAAGCGGCCGAGGAGCCGGCCGAGGACGGCGCCGAGGCTGTCCATGAGCAGGAACACCGCCGGCACGAAGACCAGCGAGAGCAGGGTCGAGACGATCAGGCCCGAGATCACCGCCACCGCCATCGGCGCGCGGAACTCGCCGCCGATGCCCAGCGCCATGGCGGAGGGCACCATGCCGGCCGCCATGGCGATGGTGGTCATCACGATGGGCCGGGCGCGCTTGCGGCCCGCATCCACGATGGCGGTGACCCTGTCGACGCCGCGGGCCATCTCCTCCACGGCGAAGTCCACCAGCATGATGGCGTTCTTCGTCACCAGCCCCATCAGCATCAGGATGCCGATCACCACCGGCATCGAGATCGGCATGTTCAGGATCAGCAGGCCGAGGATCGCGCCGCCGATGGAGAGGGGCAGCGAGAACAGGATGGTCAGCGGCTGCAGGAACGAGCCGAACAGCAGCACGAGCACCGCGTAGACCATCATGATCCCGGCCCCCATCGCCATGAGGAAGCCCGAGAACACCTCGCCCATGATCTCGGCGTCGCCGGTCTGCCGGATGGTGACGCCCGGCGGCAGGGTCTTGGCCGTGGGGGTCTCCAGCGCCTGGGCGATGAGGGAGCCGAGGGCGTCGGAGCCCTCCATGTTGGCCTCCACGGCCACGCGCACCACGCGGTCGTAGCGCTCGATGGCGCCGGGCCCCTGGTCGAGCTCGATGTCGGCGACGGCCGCCAGCGGCACGGCGGCGCCGTTCTTGGCCGGCACCTTGAGGTTCTCGAGACGCGAGACCGCGCCGCGGGCGCTCTCCGGCAGTTGCACCCGGATCGGCACCTGCCGGTCGGGCGCGTTGAACTTCGCCAGGTTCAGCCCGATGTCGCCGATGGTGCCCACCCGGACGGTCTCGGCGATGGCGTCGGTGGAGACGCCGAGATCGGCCGCCGCCCCAGCCTTCGGCCGGATGCGGACCTCCGTGCGGTTGAGGGGGGCCGTCGACATCACCGAGACCAGGTGGGGGATCGCCGCCATGTCGCGCTGGAGCCGGGCGGCGACCTCGGTGACCACGTCGACATCGGGTCCGCCGACCACGAGAGCGAGGTCGCGCTGGCCGCCGTCGCGCAGGGTCCAGGAGCGGATGTCGGGTTCCTGGGCGAGCAGGCCGGCGATCTCGGTCTCGATGGCGGCCTGCTTGGCGGAGCGCTGATTCTTCGGCGTCAGGTTGACGATCAGGGTGGCGAGCCTGGTCTCCTTCTTGCCGCCGGCCTGGCGGCCGCCGTCGACGAAGACCGAGACCACCTCGGGCAGGGCCCGGATACGGGCCACCACCCGGTCCGAGACCGCGACGGTGTCGGGCAGGCGGGCGCCGGGCGCGAGCTCGACCATGAACAGCGTGCGGGCATTGTCCTGCTTCGGCACGAACCCCGAGGGCAGGAGGCCGGTGGAGGCCAGCGAGCCGGCGAACAGCGCGAGGCCGACGATCAGCGTGACGACGCGGTGGCGCACCGACCAGCCGACGACGCGGCCATAGGCGCGCATCACCGGGCCCTCCTTCGCCTCCTCGTGGTCGTGGTCGCGCAGGAAGTAGGCGGCCAGCATCGGGGTGATCAGGCGCGCGACCAGCAGCGACATGAACACCGAGACCGCGATGGTGAGGCCGAACTGCATGAAGTAGCGGCCCGCGATGCCGCCCATGAAGGAGACCGGTGCGAACACCGCGATCAGGGTCGCCGTGATGGCGATGACCGCGAGTCCGATCTCGTCGGCGCCCTCGATGGCGGCGCGGTAGGGCGATTTGCCGAGCCGCATGTGCCGGACGATGTTCTCGATCTCCACGATGGCGTCGTCGACGAGGATGCCGGTGACCAGCGTGATGGCGAGCAGGCTGATGCCGTTCAGGGTGAAGCCCATCGCGTCCATCGCCCAGAAGGTCGGGAAGACCGAGAGCGGCAGGGCGATCGCGGCGATCAGCGTCGCGCGCCAGTCGCGCAGGAACAGGAACACCACCAGCACGGCGAGCGCCGCCCCCTCGATCAGGGTGTGCATCGCCGAATCGTAGGAGCCGATGGTGGCCGCCACCGAGGAGTCGATGGTCTCGAACCGGATGTCGGGATAGGCGGTCTTGAACGCGGCGATGCGCGTCTCGACACCGGCCGCGACCTCGGCGTCGCTGGCGCCCGAGCCGCGCGAGACCGCGAAGGCGACCACCGGCTCGCCGTTGAAGCGCGCGAAGGTGCGCGGCTCCTCGATGGCATCCTCCAGCGTCGCTAGTTCGTCGAGGCGGACCTTGCGGCCCCCGGAGAGCACGATGGAGGTGGCCTTGAGGTCGCGCAGCGAGCGCGAGGCGGCCAGCGTCCGGATCGACTGCTCGCGCCCGCCGACCTCGCCGCGGCCGCCCGCCATGTCGGCGGAGGTCAGGCGCAGCTGACGGTTCACGTCGGCCGCCGTGATGCCCAGCGCCAGCAGGCGGTCGGGGAGCAGGGTGACGCGCATCTCGCGGGCGACGCCGCCGACGCGCTCGACGCCGCCGACGCCCTTCACGCCCTGGAGCGAGCGGGCGACCTTGTCCTCCACGAACCAGGACAGCTCGGCCGGCGTCATGCCGGGCGACGTCACGCCGTAGATCTGGATCGGCAGGCCGGTGATCTCGACGCGCTGGATCACCGGCTCGTCGATGGTGCGGGGCAGGTTGATGCGGATCTTGGAGACCGCGTCCTTGACGTCGTTGACGGCCCGGTCGGTGTTCACCTCCAGGCGGAACTCAACCGTGGTGACGGAGGAGCCCTCGGTGATGGCCGAGGTGATGTGCTTGACCCCGCGCACCCCGGCGATGGAATCCTCGACCCACTTCGTGACCTGCGTCTGCAGCTCGGCGGGGGCCGACCCGCTCTGCGTGATCGTCACCGAGACGATCGGCACGTCGACGTTGGGCATCCGCGTCACCGCGAGGCTGCGGAAGCTGACGAGACCGAGCACGATCAGCACCAGGAACAGCACGAGCGGCGCGATCGGGTGGCGGATCGCCCAGGCGGAGATGTTCAGGCGCATGCGTCGGCTCGATGGGGGGTTCGGATCGGGAGACGAGGCGGCGCCCGGTCAGGGCGTCCCGGCCTCGGCGGTCTCGCGCGGGGAGGGGGCGGCGGCCACGGCCGGCTCCGGCACGGCCAGCGCCACCGGGCGGACCCGGTCGCCGTCGCGCAGGAAGCTGCCGGCGCGGGCCACCACGCGCTCGCCGTCGGCGAGTCCGGCGCGGATCTCGATGTCGTCGTCGTCGGACAGGCCGGTGCGGACCTCGCGGGCCTCGACCACGTCGTCGGCGACCACGAGGACGGAGCTGCGCTTGCCCCCGCCGTAGAGCACGGAGGCCTGCGGCACGGTCACGCCGCGGGTCCGGGCGAGCTCGACGGCGCCCCGCGCGAAGGTGCCGATGCGCAGGCGCGGATCCGGCTCCAGGCGGACGCGGACCTTGCCGAGGCGGGTCGCCCGGTCGACCTCCGGGTAGACGGTCCGCACGCTGCCCGACAGGCGGACACCGTCGCCGAGGTCGATCCAGGCCGGGGCGTTCTCGCGCAGCTGCGGCAGCTTGGTCTCGATGACCTCGCCCTCGAGTTCGATCTCGCCCCGGGCGATCAGGCGGAACAGGGGCTCGGCCGAGGCGGAGGCGGCCAGGCCCACCCGGGCGGTGCGGCGACTGACGATGCCGGCCTCCGGCGCGCGGATCTCCGTGCGGGCCAGGCGCAGGTTCAGTTCCTCCAGCACGGCCCGGGCCTGGGCGAGGTCGGCCCGGGCGATGCGCAGGCCGTTGCGGGCGAAGGCGAGCTTGCCCTCGGCCTGGCGCAGGCTGGCGGTGCGGCCCTCCATCACGGCCGCGGTGGCGTTGCCGGTCTTCAGGAGCTGCTGCACCCGCTCGAAGGCGAGGCGCGCCTCGGTCTCGGCGGCCTCCGCCTGCTCGATGCTGCTCTGGGCCTGGGGCACGGCGGCCTCGGCCTTCTCCACCAGGGCCGCCTGCTGGGCGAGCTGACGGTCGATGAGGTCGCGCGAGAGACGGGCGAGCACCTGCCCCCGGGCCACCCGGGCACCTTCCTCCACCAGCACCTCGGTGACCCGGTAGCCCTCGATCTCGGGCGTCACCAGGATCTCGTCGCGCGGGACCAGGGTGCCGGTGACGACCACCGACTCGACGATCTCGCGCCGCCTGGCTCCGACCACGCTGATCGTCGGCACGAGGCCGGCCTTGACCGGCTGGGCCGCGCCGGCCGGCGGCTGGGTAGAGCCTGCCGGCGGCTGGGTGGAGCCTGCCGGCGGCTTGGCCGGGCCGGCGAGGGCTGCGGAGGCCGGCAGCGCCAGGGCGAGCAGGGCGAGGCCGAGGCGGGCGGCGGTCATGGGCGGGGCTCCACGGCGGGGAGGGGGGCGCGGCCGGCGAGCCCGGCCTCGATCAGGGCCTGGAGCTGCGCAACGGCGAGACCCGTGTCGAAATCGGGAAGGATGGCCCGGCTCAGGACGATCCCCTTCAACTGGGGCGCCAGCAGGGCGTAGAGGGCGACGGGATCGCAATCCGGAGCGGTGGCGAGGTCGGCGAAGGTCTCCTCGAACCAGGCCCGGGCCTCCGCCTCGGTCTCCGCCGTGAGCGCCGCGATGGCCGGGTTGCGGGTGCCCTCGGACCAGATCTCCAGGCGCAGCACCGCCGCCTCCCGGGTCAGGGCGCCGAAATACTGGCCGAGCACGCCGAACAACGCGCCGCGCCGGTCGCCCTCCTGCTGGAGGCGCGTCACCAGCTGGGCGCCGCTGATCCGTTCCCGCTCCACGAGGCCCAGGACCAGCGCCTCCTTGGAGCGGAAGTAGTGGTAGAAGTTGCCCGCCGTCATGCCGGCCTCGCGGGCGAGGTCCTGCATCGTGGTGCGGTGGAACCCGTTGCGCACGAAACAGGCGCAGGCGGCGTCGAGGATCTGTTCCCGGCGCGCGGCCTGGCTGGCGCGGGCGTCGATGAGGGTGCCGACCGGCGAGGCCATGGTCAGGAGACCCGTCCGTCCGCCGACGGCGCGACCACCCGGCAGGCGGCGACCGAGGCGTCCGCATCGGCGCAGAGGCGGGCCTGCCAGCCGACCGGGCCGTTGCCGGTCCAGGCGATGAGCGCGGCCCAGCCGAGCACCAGCACGGCCCCGAGCAGCAGGTGCTCGGGCGCGAGGAGCGCCCGCGCCTTTCGCACCAGCGCCTCGAACGGGAAATCTTCGTGCGTCCGCTGCATCGCATCCTCCAACCGACACCGTCGTCGTATTGAATGTCCATTCACTGGTCAATGAGCGTTCATTCTGGCCGTGCGGAAGGGCACGGCGATGGGGCCTCACGGCCACGAGCGCCCTGCCCCGCGGGCCGCCGTGTCAACATGAAGCAAGCCGGGACCGGAACGGTCGCCCGCCGCGCGGGTTCGAGGAGACCCCCGCGGAGGATCCCGGTCGGCTCGGTTCGGACACGCGCGACGTGCGCGGACGGCCCGTGGCGCCACGCCCGGCCCCGGCCGGTATCGTCCGCTCACCACCCGAGGTCGCCCGCACCGTGCTGAAGCCTTTCCCCCGCGAGGGCGGTGCCGTCGGCCGCACCGACGGATTTCTCCCGATCGAGGGCTACGCGGCGATCGGCGAGGGCCGCTCGGTGGCACTCTCGGGGGCCGACGGCTCCATCGACTGGTGGTGCTGTCCCAATCTCGACTCGCCGCCGCTGTTCGACCGCATGCTCAGCCCGGAGGAGGGTGGCTACTTCGCGATCACGCCGGAGGAGCCCTTCACCGCCGAGATCGGCTACCGCGACGGCAGCAACGTCCACGAGACCGTCTTCACCACGAAGACCGGACGCGCGCGCCTCACCGAGAGCCTGAACAGCGGCCCCGCCGGGCGCCTGCCTTGGGCGGAACTCGCGCGCCGGATCGAGGGTCTGGAGGGGCACGTGCGCTTCCGGGTGGCCCTGGTCTTCGGCACGCGGGGCGACACGGCCGCCCCCTATCTCTCGGGCAACAGCAACGGCACCGCCTTCCACGTGGCCGGCATGATGGGCCTGTTCCGCACCAGCGACGGCATCCGGATCGAGACGGAGAACGACCACGTCATCTCGGGCTCCGTCGAGGTGCGCGCGGGTCAGCGCGAGGTCGTCGCCATCGTGGCCGCCGAGAACCAGCCCCTGGTGGTGGCGCCGATCGACGAGATCGACGGGCGCATCGACGTCTCGTGCCAGGAATGGCGGGACTGGACCGAGCGTCTCGCCTATCGGGGCCGCTATGCCGAGCAGGTCGAGCGCAGCGCCCTCGCGCTGAAGCTGCTGCTCTACTCGCCCACCGGCGCCATCGCGGCGGCGGCCACGAGTTCCCTGCCCGAGGGCATCGGCGGCTCCAAGAACTACGATTACCGCTACGCCTGGATCCGCGATGCCGGCTACGTCATCAAGGCCTTCCTGCGCCTGGGTGCCCAGGCCGAGGCCAACGCGGCCCTGTCCTGGCTGATGCGGCACATCGGCGAGCACGGCGCGCAGGTGCTCTACACCCTCGACGGCGGCTGCGTGCCCGGCGAGCGGGACATCGACCTGCCGGGCTATCGCGGCTCGCGCCCCGTGCGCACCGGCAACGCCGCCACGGGCCAGCACCAGCACGGCATCTACGGCGACATCTTCGAGACCGCCGAGCGCTTCGTCGCCGACGGCAACATGCTCGATCTGCGCACCGGGACGCTGCTCGCCCAGCTCGCCGACCAATGCGCCGAATCCTGGAAGCTCAAGGATGCGGGCATCTGGGAGTTGCCGGAGGCCGAGCACTACACCGGCTCCAAGATCAGCTGCTGGCAGGCGCTGGCCCGGGCGGTGGAACTCGCCGATGGCGGCCACCTACCGGGCACCTGCCGCGAGCGCTGGGCCCGGGCCCGCGACCGCGTCGCGGATTGGATCGACCGGAACTGCTGGTCGGAGGCCAAGCAATCCTACGTCATGTATCCCGGCACGGAGAAGCTCGATGCCTCCCTGACGCTGGCCGTACGCTTCCGCTTCGGCAACCCCGAGCGCCTCGCGGCCACCTGCCGGGCCATCGACCGGGAGCTCGGACGCGGCCCCTATCACTACCGCTACACCGGCGCCGAGGCGGAGGAGGGCTGCTTCCTCGCCTGCACCTTCTGGCTCGTGGAGGCCAGGGCCCTGCTCGGGGAGACGGCGGAAGCGCAAGCCGCGTTCGAGGCGCTGGTGAAGGCCCTCGACCGGAATTCCGGCACCTATTCGGAGATGGCCGACCCGGCCAGCGGCACCTATCTCGGCAACCTGCCGCAGGGGCTGACCCATCTGGCCCTGATCCAGGCCGCCGCCACCCTGTCGGGCCTGAGCCTGTAGATGGCTGCGGCGCCCGGCGGGAGCTTTGGTCGCAGATCCGACCCGGGCCCTGCCGCGTTGCCGGGGAGCCCATCAGGAGACGGCAGCATGGCCAAGACCACGAACAAGACCACGGACACGACCAATCCGGACGTGACGACCTACATCCTGAAGCAGGCCATGGCCGCACGCGTCGACGATCACGTGGAGATCGCGGTCGAGGCCGAGGACGGAACCACCTTCAAGATCCGCGCGACGCCCGACCAGCTCGATGCCCTCACGGGCGACCTCGAGACCATTCTCGAGGCCGACGACGCGGACGCCTGATCGTCCCGGGGCCCGCTGCCCGGTGGGCCCCCTTTTGTTGAAGACAGCCCCGGAAGGCCTCAGACGCCGATGACCATCGATCCCCGCGACGCCGGCCCGCGGCCGCCCTTTCCCGGCGACCAGCAACAGGAACGGCCGGGCCTGACCTCGCGGATGCGTCCGGCCCCCGACCACGGCGAGACGAGCTACGTCGGCAAGGGACTCCTCACCGACCGCGTCGCCCTGGTGACCGGCGGCGATTCCGGGATCGGCCGGGCCGTGGCCATCGCGTATGCCCGCGAGGGCGCCGACGTGGCGATCGCGTACCTGCCGGTCGAGCAGTCGGATGCCGAGGACACCGCCGAATGGGTGCGCAAGGCGGGCCGGCGCGTCCTGCTCCTGCCCGGCGACCTGCGCGACCCGACCTATTGCCGCGACCTCGTCGCCCGCACCGTGTCCGAACTCGGCGGGCTCGACATCCTCGTGAACAACGCCGCCGCGCAGGTGGTCAACGAGGACCTCGACGACGTGACGGCGGAAGACCTCGAGGGATCGTTCCGCGCCAACGTCTTCGCGATGCTCTACCTCGCCCAGGCGGCCGTGCCGCACATGAAGCCGGGCTCGGCGATCGTGAACTCCACGAGCCAGCAGGCCAAGATCGCCGACAAGACCATGCTGGTCTACGCCGCCACCAAGGGCGCCATCGCGAGCCTGACCATCGGCCTGTCCAACCTGCTGGCGCCGAAGGGCATCCGGGTGAACTGCGTCGCCCCGGGCCCGGTCTGGACCCCGATCCAACCCATCGTGAAGAGCCCCGAGCAGATCGCCTCCCTCGGCGCCGACACGCCCCTCGGCCGCGCCGGCCAGCCGGCCGAACTCGCCCCCGCCTACGTGCTACTCGCCTCGCGGGAGGGCAGCTACATGACCGGTGCGCTGGTGCCGGTCACGGGCGGGACGCCGATGTATTGAGGGGCTGTGCAGGCGAATACCGCTGAGAGACTTTACAGACCGTACGGAAATTCCGTATGTTCACGGCTGATGACGCGGGAGCGGTATGACCATGTCAAGAACGCAGCCAACCTGGAGAAACACCGGGTCTCGCTCGCACTCGGGGATCGGATTTTCGCGGACGACGATCATGTGATCGTTCCATCCATCCGTGAGATCGATGGAGAGGAACGATTCAAAGTGATCGGGATCGTCGGCGATAAGCTCTTTACGGGCGTTTTCGTCCGCCGGTCCGGTCAGCCCCGCTTCATTTCGGTTAGAAGGAGCAACACGGGTGAAGAACGAGCCTATCGCGCTTCCGACTGATCCGACCGACGATCAGGATTTCGACGCGACGTCCGAGGCCTTGGACCGAGGCCAGCGCGCGCGGCTCATCCGTCGAACGCGGACCGGCCTCGGTCTGTCGCAGTCCGAGTTCGCGAGCCGATTTCGGGTTCCGGTCGGCACCCTACGCGACTGGGAACAGGCACGTGCGACCGCACCGGATTTCGCCATCGCCTATGTCAGGGTGATCGGCCGCTACCCGGACATTGTGGCTCAAGCGGTGGCCTGAGCCGAGTCGACTCTCAGCGTCCGGCCTTGAGGAAGGCCTCGGCGCTGCGCAGGCTCAGCGCCATGATCGTCAGCGCCGGGTTGGCGGCGAGCGAACTCGGGAAAGTCGAGCCGTCGCAGATCCAGAGGTTCGGGACCTCGAAGCTGCGGCCGACGGGGTCGACCACCGCCGTGTCGCCGTCGCGGCCCATGCGACAGGTGCCGATGGTGTGGGCGACGCGCTCCAGGGTCCAGAGATCCGTGGCCCCGGCCGCCTCCCAGACCTGATTCAGGAAGCGGGTCGCGTGAGCGTTGAGGCGCTCCTCGTTCCGGCTGTAGCCGAAGCTGATCGCGGCCTTGCGCATGCCCAGAGCGTCGACCTCGTCGGACAGCGTCAGGACGTTGGCGTCGCAGGGCAGGGTCTCGCCGTTGATGCCGATCCCGGCCATGTGGTTGTAGCGGGCCAGTTGGTCGGCCAGCGCCCGCCCCCAGAGCTTGCGGCCCCGCGCCAGGGAATTGGCGAAGGTGAGGGGCACCACGCCGAGGCTCTGGACGAGGTAGCCGCCGGCGAAGTCCGCATCGGCCGGGCGGATCATGTCCTCGGTGATGAGCGAGGACGGGTAGCCCTTGTTCATGCGCATCTCGGGCTCGAAGGTGCCCCAGACCTGGGTGGCGACGTGGCCCATGTAGTTGCGCCCGACTTGGCCGCTGCCGTTGGCGAGGTCGAGATGCAGCAGGAGACGCGCGGATTCCACCGAGCCGGCGCAGAGGAAGACGGTGCGGCAGGGCTGACGATGGTCGACGCCGCCCTGGCGATAGATCACCGCCGTCACCCGGCCGTCCTTCGCGCGCTCGATGCCGTGGACCCGGGCCTCGGCCCGGATCTCGGCGCCGTGATGGACGGCGAGCGGCAGATAGGTGACGTCCATGCTGGTCTTGGCGCCGGTGCGGCAGCCCTGATGGCAGTAGCCGCAATTGATGCAGCCGGGCCGGGTCGGGCCGTGCTCCTGCGCGAAGGCGCGCGAGACCACGGCCGCCGGCGCATCGGCGTAGCGCACGCCGAGCGCCGCGCAGGCGCTGGCCATGGCCTGGGCCGGGGCGTTGCGGGCGACGGGGCCGAGCGGGTAGGTGCGCGCGTCGTCCCAGGGATACGAGGCCGGGCCGGACACGCCGATGAAGGCCTCGACGCGCGCGTAGAAGGGCAGCAGCTCGGCGTAGTCGAGGGGCCAGTCGACGCCCTCGCCGGTCTCGGTGTGGAGGCGCAGGTCGCGGGCATCGGCCCGGGGCGTGAAGGCGCCCCAGTGCAGGGTGGAACCGCCGACACCGGTGCCGCTGTTGTTGCCGCCGAAGGCCTCGGGCGTCGAGCCGCCGCTGATCCGCTCCTCGGTCCAGTAGATCTCGTCGGCCAGGGTCTCGTCGAAGGCGAATCCCTTCGGATCGAAGTTGGGTCCGGCTTCCAGGGCGACGCAGGAGAGGCCGGCCTGAGCGAGGCGCGCCAGCAGGGGCGCGCCGCCGGCGCCGGTGCCGATCACCACCGCGTCGACGGTCTCGGAGGTAGCAAAGCGACGCATCGCATCGAGGTTCATCGGGCGGTCTCCAGGGGGGCGTTCGGTTCCCAGGCCTCGCGCTGGCCGATGCCGACCGCGTGGAAGCCGGGCAGGGGGTCGGTATCGCCGCCGGCGCCGATGCCGCCGAAGTTCATGCGGGCGAGGGCGACGGGGTGGGCGAGATAGGTGCGGGCCACGTCCGCGCGCAGGTCCTCGAACCAGAAGCCCATCTGCTCCGCATCGAGATCACCGGAGACCGCACCGGCTTCCAGGCTTCCGAGCATCGCGTCCTGCGCCTCGGCCCCGAGGGCGACGAAGGGCGCGTCGTGGGCGGCGCGGGCGGCAGCGTCCAGGGTGCGAAGGGCGCGCCGGTAGGCTTCCGGGTCGGGGGGAAGCCGGGCGAAGCGCCAGCCATCCCCCGCCCCGCTCGCCAGCCGCGCGTCGATGCGGGCGGCAAAATCGATGGTCCCGGCGCCGTCCAGCGGAAGCACCCGGGCGCAGGCGGCCCGCAGGATGGCGAGGCCGACCGGATCGAGGGCCCGGGGCTGATAGGCCGGATCGTCGGGCTCGGCGCGCTGCAGCAGGGCCGCGCGCAGGCGGGAATTCACCCGGTCGGACCGGATCAGGGCCGCGTAGGAATCCGGGATCGCGGGCGCCTCGGCTTCGTTCGAGACCGCTCCGGCCGCGAGGCTCCGCACCGCTTCGGCCACCGCCTCGGGGCGCTCCAGGGGGATGAGGTGCCCGGTCCCTGCGAGAGACACGAGACGATGATGGGCGAGGTGCGGCGCCGTCAGCGCGGCCTGGGCGGCGGGGCCGAGATTGGCATCCTCCGCACCCGCCAGGAGGATCGCCGGGCTGCGCAGCACGCCGATGCGCGCGCACCAGTCCTCGCGGCTGCCCGCGGTGAGCCAGAGCGTCCAGGCATCGGGGCTGGCACGCAGCACATCCGCCACCGTCCGCGCCATCCGGTCCGGGTCGAGGGGCCGGGCGATGTTCGCGGCGACGAAGGCCTCGGCCTCCCGCCGCCGGGTCTCGGAATCGGCTCCGATCCAGGCGATCATGGCGGCGCGCTTGTCCTCGCCCATGGGCTCGGGGGAGGGTGACGAACCCGCCATGAGCACGAGGCCGGTCAGGCCTTCGAGGCCGGGCGCGCCGTCCTCCGCCTGCCGGGCGACCGCGAGGGCGACCTTGGCGCCCATGCTGTTGCCGGCCAGCATCCACCGTTCTGGCGCGTCGGCGCGAATCCGGGCAGCCACGCCCTCCGCCATCGCGGCGACGTCCCGGCCGGCGTCGGCACCGTCCGCGCCGAAGCCCGGCAGGTCGAGGGCGACGCAGGTCACGGCATCCGCGAGGTGTTGCGCGACCATCTCGAAAGTCCCGGCACTGCCGCCGAGATAATGAAGACAATATAAGACCGGGCGGTCGGATGATGTGATCGACATAGGCCCGAAAGAGCGCGCGGCGTCGCGCGTTCAAGTCATCGGGGACGCGGCGTTCGGCAGCAGCCCGGGCGCGGAACGAACGCCTACGCCGGTTGCGCGGCCTTCAGCGGGGCGCGGAGGCCTGCAGAGCCGCGAAGACGCGCAGGCTCGCCTCGAGATCGGCGGTGCCGACCTCGGCGAAGACCGCGGCGCGCAGGCGGGTAAGATCGGCCTCCATGCGGGCGACCACGGCCATGCCGGCGGGCGTCAGGCTGAGCACCTTGGCCCGACGGTCGGTGGGGTCCTCGCGGCGGAGCGCGAGGCCGGCCTCGCAGAGCTGGTCGAGGAGACGGACCAGCGACGGGCCCTCGATGCCGACGGCCTCCGCGAGGGCGTTCTGACGCGGAGTGCCGTCGAGACGGGCGATCATGATCAGCGGCACGGCGGTGGCGTCCGAGAGGCCGTGCGCCTCCATCACGGCGTTGGCTGCGCGGCGCCAGTGCCGCCCCGTCAGCAGCAGGGTGTGCGTGTAGGCGAGGCGGAGCTGGTCCAGGCGGCGGTCGGGCGGCACATCGACCGGCGCCGGATCCGCGGACGGTTTTCGGGGCGGCACGCGTGAGGCTCCTGTGACACCGACCGGTGGACGATCCGGTTCTCTTTTCGTTTGCGCATTATTAGGATGCAATCCGTTTGATCGCAAGCGGACATCGTCGTATCAGGGCGCCAGCCCACGTCTCGTCGTCCGGATGCGCCCGGCGGCCCGCGCCGCACCGGCCCTTGATTGATCCGACGAGACGTAAGTAAGGACAGACGATGAGCGCCCCCGACGACCTCTCCTTCACCACGCAGCCGCACGCCTCGCCCGTCTCGCCGAAGCGCCGGGCCGAGCTCCTCGTCGATCCCGGCTTCGGGCGGGTGTTCACCGACCACATGGTGACGATCCGCTACGTCGAGGGGCGGGGCTGGTACGATGCCCGCGTCGAGGCGCGCGCGCCGATCGCCCTCGATCCGGCGGCGGCGGTGCTGCACTACGCCCAGGAGATCTTCGAGGGGCTGAAGGCCTACCGCACCGCCGACGGCGGCGCCGCCCTGTTCCGGCCGGAGGCCAACGCCCTGCGCTTCCGCCGTTCGGCCGAGCGCCTGGCGATGCCGCCGCTGCCCGACGCCGTCTTCGTCGAGTCCGTCAAGCAACTGGTCAGCGCCGACCGCGACTGGATCCCGTCGAGCGAGGGCGGCAGCCTGTACCTGCGCCCCTTCATGATCGCCAGCGAGGTGTTCCTCGGGGTCAAGCCGTCCTCGGAATACCTCTACCTCGTCATCGCCTCGGCGGTGGGCGCCTACTTCAAGGGCGGCTCCGAGACCGTGACGGTCTGGGTCTCGCGGGACCAGACCCGCGCCGCCCCCGGCGGCACCGGTGCGGCCAAGTGCGGCGGCAATTACGCGGCCAGCCTGCGCGCCCAGGCGGCAGCGGTGGAGCATGGCTGCGCCCAGGTGGTGTTCCTCGACGCGATCGAGCGCCGCTGGGTCGAGGAGCTCGGCGGCATGAACATCTTCTTCGTGTTCGACGACGGCTCGATGGTCACCCCGCCGCTCAGCGACACCATCCTGTCAGGCATCACCCGCGACTCGATCCTGACCTTGGCCAAGGCCGACGGCATCACCGTCGCCGAGCGGCCCTATTCCATCGACGACTGGCGGGCGGACGCCGCCAGCGGACGCCTGCGCGAGGTCTTCGCCTGCGGCACAGCCGCGGTGATCACCCCGGTCGGGACCGTGCGCAGCCCGGACGGGGAATTCTCGGTCTCGGACAACGTCGCCGGCCCGGTGACGAAGCGCCTGCGCTCGGCCCTCGTGGACATCCAGCGCGGCAACGCCCCCGATCCCCACGGCTGGGTCACGCGGGTGTACTGAGCCGCCGGCGGACCCGGGCCCGGCTCAGGCGAGCCAGGGCTGGGCCGCGAGGTGCCGGGCCTGGAACGCCCGGATCGCCTCCGCGTGGTCGAGGGTGGCCCCGATCGCGTCGAGGCCCCGGACGAGGTGATCCTTGCGCCGGGCCGGGATGGCGAAGCCCTGCACCGCGCCGTCCGCGGTGGTGATGGTCTGGGCGGGCAGGTCGATCGTCATATGGTTCCGGGCGGGGTCTGCGGCCCGGGCCGACAGTTCCGCGACGGGTCCGGGCGCCAGCTCGATCAGCAGCAGGCCGTTATTGGCGGCGTTGTCGGCGAAGATGCCGGCGAAGCTGGTGCCGATGACCGCGCGGATGCCGCCCTGGAGCAGGCCCCAGACCGCGTGCTCGCGCGACGAGCCGCAGCCGAAATTCGGGCCGACCACCAGGATGCAGGCCCCCTGCCATGCGGGCCGGTTGAGGACGAAGTCCGGGCGCGGCTGGCCGGGGCCGGCATAGCGCAGGTCGTGGAAGGTGGCCGCCCCCAAGCCCGCGCGGTCGATCCCCTTGAGGAACTGCTTGGGCATGATGACGTCGGTGTCGATGTTGGCCCCGGGCAGGCCGGCGGCCGGGCCCGCGACGATCGTGAACGGCTGCATGGTCAGGTCTCCGGCGCGAGGCGGTTTTCCGGCGCGAAGCGGCGGCTGTCGGTGAGGTGGCCGGCAATGGCCGCGGCCGCCACCATGGCGGGGCTCATCAGGTGGGTGCGCGCGCCCACACCCTGACGGCCCTCGAAGTTGCGGTTGGTGCTGGAGGCGCAGCGCTCGCCCGGCGCCAGCACGTCGTCGTTCATGGCCAGGCACATCGAGCAGCCCGATTGGCGCCACTCGAAGCCGGCATCGCGGAAGACCCGGTCGAGCCCCTCCGCTTCGGCCGCCCGGCGCACGCTGGAGGAGCCGGGCACCACCATGGCCTGGACGCCGTGCGCGACCCGCCGGCCGCGCACGAGGGCGGCGGCCTCGCGCAGGTCGGAGAGCCGGGCGTTGGTGCAGGAGCCGATGAAGGCGCGCTGGATCGGGATGGCCTCGAGGGGCGTGCCCGGGACGAGGTCCATGTAGGACAGTGCCCGGACCATGTCCCGGCGACGGGCCGGATCGGGCTCGGCCGCCGGATCGGGCACGCGGGCGTTGACCGGGCCCGCCTGGTCCGGGCTGGTCCCCCAGGTCACCATCGGCTCGATCGCGGCGGCGTCGAGGGCGACCTCGCGGTCGAACACGGCCCCGTCGTCGCTGCGCAAGCTCGGCCAATGGGCCGCGGCGGCCTCCCAGAGGGCGCCCTTCGGCGCGCGGGGCTTGTCCGCCAAGTAGTCCAGCACGGTCCGGTCGGGGGCCATGACGACGCCGCGGGCGCCGCACTCGACGGCCATGTTGCAGATCGTCATGCGGCCCTCGACGGACAGGGCCTCCACGGTGGGGCCGGCGAACTCGACGGCGTAGCCCGTCGCCCCGTCGGCGCCGATGCGGCGGATCAGGGCCATGACCACGTCCTTGGCGGTGACGCCCGGCGCCAGGGTGCCCGAGACCGTGACCCGCAGGGTCTTCATCCGGCGGTACACCAGGGTCTGGGTGGCGAGGTAGTGCTCGATGTCCGAGGTGCCGATGCCGAAGCCGAGGGCGCCCAACGCCCCGTAGGTGGTGGTGTGGCTGTCGCCCGCCGCCACGATCATGCCCGGCAGGACGAAGCCCTGCTCGGGGGCGACCACGTGCTCGATGCCCTGGAGCGGGTGCAGCACGTCGAGGAGCTCGATCCCGAAATCCCGGCAGTTCTCGTCGAAATACGCGACCTGCCGCGCCCCGCCGGGATCGGGCATGGCGGCGACGCGCTCCGCCGCCGTGGGATTGACGTGATCGACCACCGCCAGGGCGGCGTCCGGCCGCCAGACCCGGCGCCCGGCGGCCCGCAGGCCGCTGAAGGCCTGTGGGCTGGTGTACTCGTTGAGCACCGTGCGGTCGACGTAGAGCAGGACGCTGGCCCCGGGGCCTTCGGCGTCGTCCAGACGGCGCACGGTGTGGGCGTCCACCAGCTTGTCGTAGAGGGTGCGGGCCTGCATCGATCGGCTCTCGGGCTCCGGCGGGACTGGGTTCAAACGGGAAACGCGGTGCGGGACTGAACCCGATCCAGGGCCCCGAAGCCAATGCCGATGCGGCATCGGGTGATGCCGAGCGCCGCACCCGGAGCCCGCCGGCCGAACGCCTTCGGGCGACGGTGGCGGCCGGGTCCGGCGGAACCAGGGGCGGATACGGGCTTTGCTCGATCAGAGCGGAGACCGGATCGGCAAGCCCGCGCGACGCTCGAGCGAAGCCCGAATCCGCCACCCCGAGGGATCGAACGCATCGGGTTCGAGGGGTCAGGGCAGGGCGGCGCGCTTGCGCAGGATCAGGTCACCCCGGAACAGGAACTTCTGGGCGCGCTTGCCGGTGTCGACCTCGGTGGTGAAGACGTTGCCGTGGCTGTCCACCGCAAGGTTGTGGACCCAGTGGAAGTCGCCCGCCATCCGGCCGTTGCGGCCGAAGGCGCCGAGCACCTCGCCGGTCTCGCGGCTCAGGGTGCGGACCTCGTTGTTGGCCCCGTCCGCGTTCACGAGGTAGCTCTGCTCGGCGTCGGGCCAGAGCGCCAGCTCCCAGACGGAGCCGTTGGCGCGGGTGTTCGCCTCGACGAAGAACTCCTTCACGAAGGTGCCGTCGCGGCGGAAGACCTGGACCCGGTCGTTGGTGCGGTCGCAGACGTAGACCAGGCCGTCGCGGGCGATCTGCACGCAGTGGACGGGATTGCGGAACTGCTGGGCCGGAGCCGCGACCGGGTCGTAGGCCGGCAGGGTCTCGTCCGTGGGCGGCTTGCCGTAGGCGCCCCACATCCGCTTGAACGCGCCGGTCTCGGCATCGAATACGATGATCCGATGGTTGAAGTAGCCGTCGGCGACGTAGAGCTCGTTGGTCTCGGGATCGACCTGCATCGCGGCCGGCTTGCCGAGCCGCGAGGTGTCGAGGCTGTTGGTCTGCGGGCCCTGCTTGCCGATCTGCAGGACGAACCGGCCCTCGGTGGTGAATTTCAGGATCTGCCCGTCCGTGTCGCCGTTCCCGGCAAGCCAGACGAAGCCCTTGTGGTCGATGTGGATGCCGTGCTCGTTCTGCGGCCAGTCGTAGCCCTCGCCGGGGCCGCCCCAGCTGCGGATCAGGGTGCCGGCCTGGTCGAACACCAGTACGGGGGGCGCGGGGCGGCAGCACTTGGTGCGGGGCGGCGAGAGGCTTGCGGCCTTCTCGTCATCGGTGAGGGTGCGCGGGCGCTGTACCACCCAGATGTTGTCCTGCGCGTCCACGGCGACGCCCGAGGCCTGACCCATGATCCACTGATGGGGCAGCGGTTTCGGCCAGGCCGGATCGACCTGGAAGGTCAGCGGATCCGCACACGCCACACCCGACCACGCGACCGCGAGCGCGGCCAGACCAAGCCGAAGCCTCATGCTTTCCTCCCGATGTCGTCCGGCCTTGGCGACCGTCTCTTGATGATCGGCTGTTGCCGATCCGATCTTGCACACAGTATTCGCGCCCGGCGGCGAGGCGTCCAGTCGCGCCAGGGCGGAGGCGTGTCGCCGACCCGGATCTGTCACCCGGCCGGCGCGCGTCGGGCCCCCTCCTGGGACGCCCCCCGGAGGACCGCCTCCCACAGGATCGCCGCCCGCTCCCAGGTCAGGGCCCGGCGCTGGAGGAGCGCGCCGGCGCTGAGCTCCGACCAGAGGTCGTCCTGGGTGGCGAGGCTCACGACGGCCTCGGCGAAGGCCGCATCCGTCCCGGCGATCCAGCCGTTCACGCCGTGCTGCACCCGCTCGGCGAGGGCGCCGATACCGGCGGTCACCACCGGCAGCCCCATGGCCTGGGCCTCCGCCGCCGCGAGGCAGAAGGTCTCGTCGGGGGAACCGGGGCAGACCATGGCGCGTGCGGTGCCGTAGAACGCCGCCAGGGCGGCGGCCCCACGGCGGGGGTGGAACACCACCGGTCCGCGATCGTCGGGCGAGTCGGGCTGTTCGGATCCGAAGACGTGGAGCTTCGCGCCCGACGCGATCAGGGGCGCGGCGCTGCGCCAGAGCCGCAGCATCCGGTCGAGGCCGCGCTGGGGCTGGGAGGCGTAGACGAAATCCCGGCTCCGGCCCCGCGTCGGCTCGGGCGTCAGGAAGACGGGCGAGACGCCGTGCGGGACGACGTGGCGGCGCCGGAAGGGATAGAGCGGCGACATGTTCCGCGCCGCGAGGGTGCCGACGAAGACGGCCTCCGGCCGCAGGGACAGGAAGGGCAGGAGGTAGCCCTTCCGCACGGACTTCTCGACGTTCAGCGGATTGTGGACCCAGACGATGCCGCGCCGGCCCGGATGGGCGCGGAGCGGGCGGGGGTCGTTGCTGGTGACCACCGCGTCGGCCTCGCAGGTCGCCGCCTCGCCGAGGGGGATGTTGCGGACGCCGTCCCGCTCCACCGTCCCGCTCCGGCGGGTGGCCAGGGTCACCGCCCAGCCCCGTCGAGCCAGGGCGCGGGACAGGGCGATGTTCGTGCTCTCGATCCCGCCGAGGCCGATCGCGGGCGGCGTGTCGAGGCCGAAGGCCACCGGCGTCGCGCAGATGAACAGGACCCGACGCATCGACATCTCCAGGGATCGCGTGTCCGGCCGGTCAGAGGCCGAGGCTCCGGGCCTGCTGGCCGAGCCAGGAGGTGGGCGGCGGGGGAGCGTCCCGGCCGATCGACCAGAGCTTGCCGCGCCAGGCATGCACCGAAACCGTCTCGGGCCCGATGAGCGTGCGCGCCGCCCGGTCGTCCGCCTCGGTCAGGAGGTGGGCGTCGTCGTCGCCGAGGGGATAGAACACCGCCCGCGCCCGGGCATGGCCCTCCAGGCGGAGCTTGCGCACGAAGTAGGTGAGGGCGCGCGGGCCGATCGCCAGGCGCTCCGGGTGGAACGGGATGCGCTTGCCGACCAGCAGTTCGAGGCGGCGCTTGACCCGGATGTGTCCGGTCGCCCAGGGCGCCCGGATCGGCACCGTCGAGATCGCGTCCCAGTAGCGGGTGACGAGCTCGGACTCCGGGGGGGCCGACAGGATTGCGTTGTTGAGGCGGCTCGCGTTGAGCCAGCCGAACAGGTACTCGGCCGCGCCGGCGGGCGTCTCGAGGGGGCGCTGGAAGACGCAGTCGAGGTCCGACCAGATGCCCTTGCCGTCGCGAATCAGGCTGAGACGCAGGTAGTCGGCGTAGAAGGCGAGGACCCCGCGGCTGCGATAGAGATCCGCCATGACGTTGGGGCCGATCCCCTCGCGGGCATCGATCACCGAGCCGGGCAGCCCCTGCGCGCGCAGGGCGGCGACATCGTGCGCGTAGATGTGGAGCGGGTGTCCGGCCGCGACGATCGAGGCGGCGCTGAGCCGTTCGAGCCAGGTCACCGGCCCTTCCCAGTAGGTGACGATGGTCCTCGGTGGCGTTCGCTCGGGCGCAACGGGCATGGCCGCGGATCGACTCATTCCCTCTCATGCCCTTCCGTCTCGCCGCCGCGCGGCCTCGGTTCCCCGGGGCTGCTCTATCGCGGCCCCTCCGGCGCGACCACCGCTAAATCCGGTCCGGATCACGGGGAGGCCAGGATCCGCTCCCGCAACGGGGCATCCGCGTAACCGTCGGGGGGCAGGCCGTTGGCGGCCTGGTAGGCACGGATCGCCGCCCGCGTCCGGGGGCCGATCTTGCCGTCGGCGCCGCCGGCCGGAAACCCGCGCTCGGCGAGGCGCAGCTGCAGCGCCCGGACGTCGCCGGTACTGGGCATCACCGCGTCGCGCGGCCAGTCCCGGATGAAGCCCGGCTCGCCGCGCAGGCGGTCGGACAGGTGCGCCACGCTGAGCGCATAGGCGAGGGCGGTGTTGTAGCGCAGGATGACCCGGAAGTTGGGCTGGAGCAGGAAGGCCGGCCCGCGCGCGCCCGCCGGCAGAACCAGCGTCGCCGGGCCGCCCGCCTCCGCGAGCGGCTGGACCGGGATCACGCCGCGGTCGCGCCAATCCGCGAGGCTGCGCTCCGTGGTCTCGTCGGCCAGGGCGAGGTCGAACCCCTCCGGCAGCCGGGCCTCGCTGCCCCAGCGCGCGCCGGAGCGCCAGCCCATCGCCACGAGGTAGTTGGCCGTGGAGGCGAGGGCGTCCGGCACCGAGGTCCAGATGTCGCGCCGGCCGTCCCCGTCGAAATCCACCGCATAGGCCTGGTAGACGGTCGGCATGAACTGGGTGTGGCCCATGGCCCCGGCCCAGGATCCGGTGAGCGGCCCGGGGGGCGCCTTGTCCTGGGCCTGGATTTCCAGGGCGGCGATCAGTTCCGCGCGCCAATAGGGCGCCCGCGCCGTCTCGGTGCAGGCCAGCGTCGCCAGAGCGCGCAGGACGGGACGGACGATCCCGGGATCCTCGAGCACGCTGCCGTAGGTCGATTCGACCCCCCAGAAGGCCGCCAGGACGAAGCGGTCGACGCCGTATCGGGCCTCGATGGCATCGAAGGTCGCGGACCATTCCGCCAGCTTGCGCCGGCCTTCGGCGATCCGCGCCTCGGTGAGGTTGGCATCGAGGTAGGACCAGATCGGCGTCACGAATTCCGCCTGGGCCTGCGGCGCGGCGGCTACCTCGGAATCGGGGGAGAGGGCGCGCAAGCCGTCCGCCACCCGCGCAGGAACGCCACGCGCCTCCGCTTCGGCGGCGATCGCCCCGGTGCACAGCCCGAAGGCGCGGGGTTGCGCCTCGCCCCCGGATGCGGCACCCGCGGCGGGGGCCGCGGTCTCGGCCGACGCGGTACGGCCCGCCTCCGGAAGCAGGAACAGGGCGGCCATGAGAGAGATCGCGGCGGCAGGCCCGCGCAAAACCCCGGAGCGTCGCTGGCGGCACCACATGCGGGTCGTCTCCTCTCCTCGTTCCGTCGGGAGCCTAGCGTCGCCGATCGGAGGGCGGAAGCGGTCCCTGGCGACGCCTCGCTCCCCGCGGACCGCCGCGTGATCGGGACGCGCCGGCCTGGCCGCGGCACCCACCGGCCGTTGCGAAGCCGGCGCTGCGCGTCCACGATCGGGCGAGGGAGGATCGTTATGCGTTGCCGGTACCGGCGTGATCGCCCGCGAGGCGGCCGATGCTGATCGCGCTGCTACTGGTCGTAGGCGGGATCGCGATCGGCTTCTGCAGCCGGGTCATGACGGCCGTCGGATTGTCTGGTCTCGTGGTCGTCCTGTCGGTCGTGGTCTGGATCGCCCGGGGCGACGCCTCCGGCATCGGCGGCCTCGTGCTGCTCGCCCATCTCAGTGCCCTGCAAAGCGGCTACCTGCTCGGCGCCTATCTGCGCGTCCGCACGGACGACCCCTGACGGCGCGGCGGCCTCACCAGAACCAGACCGCCGTCTCGCTGAGCGCCAAGATCGGCCACCACAGAAGTAGGGCCGTCGCGCAGGAAACGAGCACCAGCGCCAGGGGCGGGCGCCGGTTCGGACCAGGACGGCGTGTCTTGATGCGGAACATGATCGATGCGGCCCGGGACAGTTCGACGTTCGTCTAGGGCTGAACTGCAGGGTCCGGACCGTCCCGGCGGCGAGGTCGACGCGACGGCGCGGCGCTGCATTCGGACATCTCTGCGTAACCAAACGCGGGGAAGTGATGTCCGTGGCCTGGTTCGCAAGCAAAATCGCCGCAATGTGGCTCGACTCACGGCCGCGTTTGCCGCCTTGCTCCGCGCAAGGGGTCACCATCGATCCGTGCGGCCCCGGGGCGGCGCCGCACGGCCAGGGAGTTTTGACATGATCGGACGTGGGTATCGGACGCCGTGGCTCGCGGCGGCCTTCGCGGCGCTCGTCTGTGCGACGGGCGGGGCGAACGCGGCGCAATGCGGCAACAGCGCGGCCGGCTTCGAAGCCTGGAAGCGGGAATTCGCCGAGGAGGCGCGCGGCCGGGCCAGCGCCGCGAGCCTCGCCGCCCTGATGGGCACGTCCTACTCGACGGCGACGATCTCGGCCGATCGCGGCCAGAAGAGCTTCAAGCTCTCGCTGGACCAGTTCCTGGCCAAGCGCGGCGGCAACACCATCGTGTCCCGCGGCCGCGCCCTCAAGGCCCAGAACGCCGCCCTGTTCGACTCGATCGAGCAGCGCTACGGCGTGCCGCCGGGTCCGCTCCTGGCGATCTGGGGCATGGAGACGGGCTTCGGCGCGGTGAAGGGCAACGTGAACACGCTCTCGGCGGTCGCGACGCTGGCCTACGATTGCCGCCGCTCGGCCTACTTCACCGACCAGCTCTACGCCGCCCTCACCCTGGTGGATCGCGGCGTCCTGACCGCGAGCACCCGGGGCGCGGCCCACGGCGAGGTCGGCCACACCCAGTTCCTGCCCAAGAACGTCCTGAACTACGGCGTCGGCGGCAGCCTCGACAGCTCGGCCAACGCCCTCAACTCCACCGCGAACTTCCTCAAGGGCCATGGCTGGCGCGCGGGCGCCGGCTACCAGCCGGGCGAGCCGAACTTCGCCGCCATCCAGGGTTGGAACGCCGCCTCCGTCTACCAGCGCGCCATCGCGCTGCTCGGCGAGCGCATCGACGGCCGCTAGCGGCCCGGTCCGCGCTCCGCGCCCCGGCGCGGAGCGCGTCCGGCCTCAGGGCCGCAGCCCAGCGACGTCGTCGCTGCAGAGCATCAGGTCGGTCGCGCCCGCCACGAGACCGGCGACGGCGCGCAGGTCCTGCGGCTCTCGCGGGCTCGCCGCCACGCGGCCGGCATCGCGCTTGAGGGCGCGGTTGCAGCCGCAGGAGGGCAAGCCTCCGTCGGGCGTGCAGGCATCGTGCTTGCGGCACGCGGCATCCAGCGCGTCGATCGGAGCCACATCCATGCCGTCGTTGCCGGGGCCGCAATAATGCCCGTGCATGAGCAGGGTCGGGCGCGGCGTCTGACCGGGACCCGTCAGGTCCTGGGCGGCGAGGGGCGTGGCGAGGTTGAAGGCTCCGAGAAGCAGGGCGAGCGTCAGGGTCCGCATGGCGGGTCTCCGGTCAGGGGATGGGGTCAGGAAATCGCGGGGTTCGAGCCCGCCGGACGCGTGGCGGCACCGACCGTGGAATCGGGCGGACGCGGGCGCGGGGCTGCGCCCGAAGGCGGCAGGGTGCGACGCGCTCAGGCCCGGGGAGCGCCTCGGATGAGCGCCCGGACGCGGTCCGGCCCGGCGGTTCCGATGGTCGGCGATGCGAAGGTCATGGTGTCACGGTCCCGCGTCTTGGCAGGACGGATCGGACGCGGGCCGCACGCGCTGGCCGCATCTGCCGTCCGGTAGACCCCTCGGGCGTTACAACCGGATCGGAACCGCTGCGTTCCATAGTTTTCGCAGAGCCTCCGGTCCGGACCGGCGAACGTTGGCCAGGCTCACGCCTGCAGGCGGGCATGCGCGACGGGACCCTGACAGGTCAGCCGACGTCCAAGCCAGGCACCGTGCCGGTCTGAGCGCCCTTCCGCCGCGATCAGGAAACGCAACCGTTCCTTTTCGCGGCCATCCTCAGCAGGCTGCGACGTTCACCGCGAGGCCGCCCAGCGAGGTCTCCTTGTACTTCGCCTGCATGTCGTGGCCGGTCTGGCGCATGGTCTCGATGACCTCGTCGAGGCTGACGCGGTGAATCCCATCGCCGCGCAGGGCCAGGGACGCGGCCACCACCGCCTTGTTGGCCCCGAAGGCGTTGCGCTCGATGCAGGGGATCTGCACCAGCCCGCCGATGGGATCGCAGGTCATGCCGAGATGGTGCTCCATCGCGATCTCGGCGGCGTTCTCCACCTGGGCCGGGCTGCCGCCGAGGAAGGCCGCGAGGCCCGCCGCCGCCATCGCGGCCGCCGAACCGACCTCCCCCTGGCAGCCGACCTCGGCGCCCGAGATCGACGCGCGGGTCTTGATCAGGCCGCCCACCGCCGCGGCCGTGAGCAGGAATTCCCGGGCGCGGGCCTCCGACCAGTCGGGGCAGAAGTCCCGGGCGTAGCGCAGGACGGCCGGCACGATCCCCGCCGCGCCGTTGGTGGGTGCCGTCACCACCCGTCCGCCCGCCGCGTTCTCCTCGTTCACCGCCAACGCGTAGAGGCTGATCCAGTCCACGATCTCGTGGGCGGCGCGCGCATTGCGCAGGCGCCCGGCGGTGAGGTCCTCGTGCAGCCGCTTGGCCCGCCGGCGCACCTTGAGGCCGCCGGGCAACTCGCCGTCCTGGCGCAGACCCCGGTCAATGCAGGCGAACATCGCGTCGCGGATGACGTCGAGGCCGGCCTCCACGGCATCGGGCGTGCGGGTGCCGCACTCGTTGGCGAACTGCACCTCGGCGATGGTCCGGCCCTCGGCGACACAGAGGGCGAGGAGGCCGGCGGCACTGGCATAGGGCAGGGGGCAATCCGCCTCCGCGCCCGCCCCCCCTTGCGCCTCCGCCTCCGTCACCACGAAGCCGCCGCCGATGGAATAGTAGATCTCGCTGTCGCGGATCGCCCCGGCGGCATCGAGGGCACGAAAGCGCAGGCCGTTGGTGTGCAGGGGCAGCACGTCGGAAAAGTTGAACGCGAGGTCCGCGGCCGGGTCGAAGGCCGGGCCCGCGGGGGCCAGCCGCTTCTCCGCACCGAGGGCCGCGACGAGGCCGGCCACCCCGTCCGGGTCGACGGATCGGGGGTCGTGGCCGAGGAGCCCGAGGAAGATCGCCGTGTCGGTGCCGTGCCCGCGTCCCGTCCAGGCCAGGGAGCCGAAGATCTCCGCCTGGATGCGGGCGAGCCCGGGCAACCCCGCGGTCCGGGCGCGGAAGCGGAGCGCGGCCAGCATCGGGCCGACGGTGTGCGAGCTCGACGGGCCGATCCCGATCTTGAAGAGGTCGAAGGCGCTGATCATCGGCTCTCGCGTTCCGGATGGGACCGACGCCCGGGCAGGAGCGCCGCCACCGCTCTTCCACGCTGCGGGCGGGCGCCGGCCGGGAGGCGGCGCCCCGCCTGATACACCGCCGGGCCCGGGCCGCGCATCCTGAATTCGCGCCGCTGCCGACCCAGGGCCGCGCGGTGGAATCCCGGCGGATCAGGCCGCGGCGCGGTCGAAATCGGTCCGGTCGGCGGCCGAGGCCAGGAGCTCGGCGACCAGGGCGACGAGTTGATGCCCGTGATAGGGCGTGCGCAGGCACAAGGCCCCCGGCTCCAGGGCCTCGCCGTCGAGCTGGCGAAGGGAGCGGGCGGTGTAGACGACGCCCACCGCCGGATCGAGACAGCGGGCCACGCCGGCGAGCGAAAGGCCGTCCACCGTGTCGCGCACGTCGGCATCGGTCACCAGCACGTCGACGCGGCGCTCGCTGGTCTGGGCGAGGAGCAGGCTCTCGACCTCGCCGGCCGTGCGCGCGCCGAGCACCGCGTAGCCCGACATCTCCAGGCAGCTCGTGGTGATGGAGCGGGTCAACTCGTCTCCGGCAAGGAGAACCACGAGCGGTTGGCGGAACGCGGGCATCATGCGTGAACTTCCTGGGTAAACCGATCTCGCGCGCTTCGGCTTTCAAGTGGACGGTGGTTCGACGGTAGGATCGATCAATTAACGCGTCCTTAAACGACCGGTTTCACGAGGCAATATCGATTTGCTCGACAAGCACACAAGTTCGGCAATTTGGAGGAAATGCCCGCCTTATCAGCATCGACCTGCCTGAAAAGATAGCGCCCCAAGCAGGTCGGCCGCGTCGACTGGATTTTATACCCGATGGCCGCCTGGAATCAGGGCATCGCCGGGGTGAAAACCGGACGGCTCCGCTCTCCGCAGGCCTCCGCTTGCCCCAGACCCGGGCCGGGCGGGCAATCCCGCCTCGCGCTCGGGCCCACGACGCAAACCTTCGGCCAGCACCCACGATCGGGGAAGGAGCTTTTCCGTCCGGGCCGAAAAAAGCCGTTTGCTTCCTTTGACGCGCGATCAATACCAAGCAATCCTAAGAACAGAACGACGAACCCAAACACAGATCTGGGCAAGACCAGCATTCACGAGCATGTGAACGCTCTGGTTTTTGTATTCAGTCCGTCAACCGATCGACATCGGGCGCACTCCGTGCGCCCTGCCGGAACGCGCGGCCCGATCAACGCAGGGGTGGGAACATGGCCTTTCAAACAGGAACTCGCGACGGCAGCGAGCCGATCCGCTTCGCCTACTGGGTGCCCAACGTCTCGGGGGGCCTCGTCATCAGCAAGATCGCCCAGCGCACGAGCTGGGACGCGCCCTATAACCGACGCCTCGCGCAGATCGCGGAGGAGGCCGGGTTCGACTACGCCCTCACGCAGATCCGCTTCACGGCCGGCTACGGTGCCGAGTACCAGCACGAATCCGTCGCCTTCAGCCACGCCCTGCTGGCGGCCACCTCCCGGCTGAAGGTGATCGCCGCCCTTCTGCCCGGGCCCTGGAACCCGACGCTCGCCGCCAAGCAGATCGCCACCATCAGCCAGATCACGGAGGGGCGCATCGCCATCAACGTGGTCTCGGGCTGGTTCTCGGGCGAGTTCCGCGCCATCGGCGAGCCATGGCTCGACCATGACGAGCGCTACCGCCGCTCGGAGGAGTTCATCCGTGCCCTGCGGGGAATTTGGACCCAGGACAACTTCACCTTCCGGGGCGATTTCTACCGCTACAGCGACTACACCCTGAAGCCGAAACCCGCCGATCCGCAGCCCGAGATCTTCCAGGGCGGCTCGTCCCGGGCGGCGCGCGACATGGCGGCCCGCGTCTCGGACTGGTACTTCACCAACGGCAACACGCCCGAGGGCATCCGAGTCCAGGTCGACGACGTCCAAGCCAAGGCGCGCGCCAACGGCCACGCGGTGAAGGTGGGCGTTAACGCCTTCGTCATCGCCCGCGACACCGAGGAAGAGGCCCGCGCCGTCCTCCAGGAGATCATCGACCAGGCCGACCCGGACGCCGTGAAGGCCTTCGGGCACGAGGCGAAGAACGCCGGCCAGGCCTCGCCGGAGGGCGAGGGCAACTGGGCCAAATCGAGCTTCGCGGACCTCGTCCAGTACAACGACGGCTTCAAGACCAATCTGATCGGCACGCCGGATCAGATCGCCGAGCGCATCGTGGCGCTGAAGGCGGTCGGCGTCGACCTCGCCCTGCTGGCCTTCCTGCACTTCCAGGAGGAGGTCGCGTATTTCGGCGAACACGTCATTCCGCGCGTCCGCGCCCTGGAGGCGGCGCGCCGCGAACAGGCGCAGGCGGCCTGAGCCGAGCCGGTCCCCGAACGCGCCCCCTGATCCGGAGACACCCCATGAACATCGCCGTCAGTCCGCCCCCGCGGGACACCGATCGCTGGCCCGCCGGGGCACCCGGCCCCGAGCGCCCGGCCGCGCCGGCCCACGTCATCCGCGACGCGGCCGAGGCCCTGCGCGTCGCCCACGCCCTGGCGGCGACGTTCCGGGTCGGCGCCTCCGAGCGCGACCGCACGGGGCGCCGACCCCTGGCCGAGCTCGACGCGTTCTCGCAGAGCGGCCTGTGGTCCATCAACGTGCCGCGGGCCCATGGCGGGCCGGGGCTGTCCTACGGGACCTTGGCGCAGGTCATCGCCATCGTCTCGGCCGCCGACCCGTCGATCGGGCAGATCGCCCAGAACCACCTCGGCATCGTGGCGGCGATCGACACGGTCTCGGACGAGGCTCAGAAGGCCCTGCTGTTCGGCCTCGTCCTGGCCGGCACCCGGTTCGGCAACGCCTTCTCGGAGATCGGCACGCCGCGCGCCGCCGACTTCGAGACCCACTTCGTGGAGGACGGCGACCACGTGGTGGTGCACGGCACCAAGTTCTACGCCACCGGCGCGCTGCTGGCCCACCTCGTGCCCATCGTGGCCCTCGATGGCGAGGGCCGGGCCTGGTACGCCATTGCCGAGCGCAACGCGCCGGGACTCACGGTGATCGACGACTGGTCGAGCTTCGGCCAGCGCACCACCGCGAGCGGCACCGTGCGGATCGACGGCGTGCGCGTGCCGAAAACCCACCTGGTGCCGGCCTGGAAGGGCTACGCGCAGCCGAGCGCCGACGGGGCGATCTTCCAGATCATCCAGGCGGCCGTGGATGCGGGCATCGCCCGGGCGGCGCTCGCCGAGACCATCGACTTCGTGCGCACCAAGTCGCGCCCCTGGGTCGACAGCGGCCTGGCGCGCGCCTCCGACGACCCCCACACCATCCGCATCGTCGGCGACCTCACGATCCGCCTGCACGCCGCAGAGGCGCTGCTCGACCGGGCCGGCCTCGCCCTCGACGCCGCCGTGGCGGCGCCGGATGCCGAGACGGTGGCGGCCGCGCAGCTCGCGGTGGCGGAAGCCAAGGTGCTCACCACAGAGGTGGCGCTCGGCGCCAGCAACACCCTGTTCGAGCTCGCCGGCACCCGCGCGACACTGGCCGAGCACAATCTCGACCGGCACTGGCGCAACGCCCGCACCCACACGCTCCACGACCCCGTGCGCTGGAAATACGCGATCGTCGGCAACCACGCGCTCAATGGGGTGAACCCGCCCTTCCACGCGTGGAGCTGAGGCGGGACGCCGACACGCACCCTCCTCGACGACGCCCCCCCGACGCCCGATTCGGTGCGCCGGAGCGCGGACCAGGGCACGGGTTCCACCGGGTGTCCGGCCCCGCACGCATGGGACCCGCCGGCACCCCATCGCGGACATCGTCCGCTCCGGGGGCGGGGTCCCTCAGGCGGAGCGCCGCGCCGCGGCCCCTTCCTCCGGATCGGGCGTCTGCCCAAGGCGGGCCTCAAGGGCCTCCAGGGTCCGGTCCAGGAGCGGCGACAGGCCGGCGATCTCCGCGTCCGTCGGGAGGACGGCGCTGGAGCGAGCCCTGCTCTCGATCTCTCCCAGCACCAGGCCCAGGGCCCGGCCACCGATGTTCAGGCTCATCGACTTCAGGCTGTGCGCCGCGCGCGCGATCGCCTCGGCATCGCCGCGGCTTGCCGCCGCCCGGAGGTCCGCGAGGGCCTTGGGCGCGTGGTCCCGATAGAGGCCGAACACGCGGGCGCTGAAATCGCCGCCGGCCCGGGCCGCCATGTCGATCAACCCCGCGAGCACGTCCTCGTCCAAGAGGCCGTCCGCCTCCGGCTGGGGCGCGGCGTCGGGCGAGGGACGTCGCGGCGCGACCGCGGTCTCAGTCTCGGCCTCGGGCACGAGGAAGGCCGCCAGCGTGTCGGCGAGGGCCGCCAGGGTGAAGGGCTTGGCGAGCTTGGCATCCATGCCGGCCTCGCGCCAGGCCTCGGCGCCGGCCCCCACCACGTGGGCCGTGAGGGCCACGATGGGCGTGCGGACGCGGCCCTGCGCGATGGCCTCGGCCCGAATGGCCTCGGCCGCCGCGTAGCCGTCGAGGACCGGCATGCTGCCGTCCATCAGGATGAGGTCGAACGCCCGGTCGCGACAGGCTTCGAGGGCCGCACGGCCGTCCTCGACCAGGGTGAGGGCGGTGACGCCGCAGCGAGCCAAGGCCTCGCGGGCGACCTCGCGGTTCACCGGGCTGTCGTCGGCCAGGAGGATGCGCGCGGCGGGGAATTGCGGCAGGCGCGTGCGGGCGGACAGGCGGGGGCCGGAGACGAACGGCGTCCCGCCGGCCAAAGAATCCAGGGCGCCGCGCCACTCCTCCTGGACGACCGGCCAGCTGAGGAGGTGGTCGGCCCAGCCCGCCTCCAGGACCGGGGCCGCGGCGGCATCGCCGAGGCGCGCCAGGGCCAGGACCCGGCCCGGCCCGCTCGGGCGACGGCCCAGAGCCAGGATCGTGGCCGCATCCGCGATCCAGTGCGCCGCCCCGGCCTCGGCGGCCTCCGCCGGAAGGCAGGTGAACCCGGCCTCGGCGAGGCGGAGCCCGAGGCACTCCCGCGTGGCGTCGCCCGACAGCGCGAGCACGATCCCGGCTCCGACCGCGTCGGTGCGCCGGACGAGGGTCGGCGCATCGGCGTCGCCCGCCTCCAGGGGCAGCTCGGCCCAGAAGGTCGAGCCGGCGCCGAGCTCGCTCTCGACGCCCATGCGGCCGCCCATGGCGAGGGCGAGGCGATGGGCGATCGAGAGGCCGAGGCCGGTGCCGCCGAAGCGCCGGGTGGTCGACTGATCGGCCTGCGCGAAGGCCGAGAACAGGGTGCCGACCTTGTCGGCCGGGATGCCGACGCCGGTATCCCGGACGCTGAGGCGCAGCATGCCGGCCGCGCCGCGCTCCAGCCGCACCAGGACCGAGCCGGACGGGGTGAACTTCAGGGCATTGTTGACGAAGTTGCTGAGGATCTGGCCGAGGCGCACCGGATCGCCGATCACGTGGCGCGGCACGTCCGGCGCCACGTAGGCGGCAAGGTCGAGGCCGTTCTCGACGGCCTTCTCGGCGAAGAGCGAGACCACGGTGTCGACGACCTCGGACGGATCGACGGCGATCCGCTCCAGATCGAGCTTGCCCGCCTCCACCTTCGCGAAGTCGAGGATGTCGTTGATGATCGCCAGCAGGCTCTGCCCGGAGCGGGCGACCACCTCGGCGTAGCGCTGCTGCCGCTGCGGCAGCGCGGAGGCCGCCAGGAGTTCGGCCATCACCAGCATGCCGTTGAGCGGCGTGCGGATCTCGTGACTCATGGTGGCCAGGAACGTCGACTTGGCGGCGTTGGCGGCCTCGGCCGCCTGCTTGGCTTCGTGCAGGTCGGCCGTGCGTTCCGCCACGTCGGCCTCCAGGCGCTGCATGTGCTGCGCCAGGCGGGCGTCGCGCTCCCGCACGGTGTCGAGGAGCGCGTTGAACGAGCGCGCCAGCACACCGACCTCGTCGTCGCGCGCGATCACCGCGCCCTGCGTGTAGTCCTGCTCGATGCGGACGCGGTCCATGGTGCCGGCGAGCGCCGCGATCGGCTGGGTGATCCCCCGCTGGATCGCGTAGGAGATCGCGAAGCCCAGGACCATGACGAGGCTCGAGATCAAGGCCGAGGTCCGGAGCAGCGCCAGCAGGCGGTCGTTGAGGTCGGCTAGGTCGGAGACGAGGATGAGATTGCCCACCGTCCGGCCCGCCTCCTCGACGGTCACCGCCACCAGGGCGGTCCGGCTGGCGAGGAGGGCCAGGGGCGACTGCCCCTTGCGCAGGTCGAAATCATCGGTGAGGCGGGCCGTGAGGCCCCGGTCCGCCAGGATCGAGCCGTCGGGCCGCTCGATGGCCGCATAGACCAGCTCGCTCCGCTCGGCCGCTCCGGGACTGCCGTCCGGGGTCTCGCCGTCGTTCGTCTCGCCGTTGAGGATCCTGGCGTCGCGGGTCTTGCCGATGGCGTTCAGGACGCGGGCCGCCGCCGCCTCGTCCCCGGCCGCCGTGGCCCCCGCGCTCGCCGCCGCGAGCACGTTGGCGATGGCGACGAGGGCATCCCGCTTGTCGTCGGCGTAGCGGTTCACCTCCTGCCAGAGCGAGAGCAGCGTTCCGGCCAGGAAGGCGATCGCCACGGAAGCGCACATCGCCAGGGCCAGGCGTCCGGCCAGGGTGCGCGGCCGACCGGGACGCCGGGCGGACGGACGGGTTTCGCGGGACGGGTCGGGCGCGTGCCGGGGATCGGTCATGGTCGCGCCAGCGTACCGGCTGTTGGTTGGAAGGGTCTTAATCGTCCACCGAGCGCACAGTCGCGTCACGGCCGGAACGGGCCCAGAGGCACGAATTCGGCCAACCCCATCCGCAACCAGTGCGAGCACCGAAAGTCCAGCAGCGCTCAGGCGCTGAACCTCTGCTTCCGGATTCGGTCATCGGGAGAGACGATCCCTCACAAACTCCCGGTGGTGCGGCGGCGAATGCGTCGATGCATTCAGGGCGGGAAACCTTTTAGGCTGGCTTGCCGGAATCTTAAGGGCTCGGCGCTAGACCAGGGCAGGGCTGCCGACGCCCCCTCGAACGCGTTCCGATCGGCCGCCCGATCCGTATGCCGCCCCTCCCCATGTGCGATCCCGCGAAACCCGAACCTGCAAATTCCGAACTCGCAAATGTCGAACTCGCAAGTCCTGAGCCCGCGAGTCCTGAGCTCGCAAATCCCGAGCTCGCAAATCCCGAGCTCGCAAGTCCCGAGCTCCCAAGTCCCGATCGCGTCGTCGCGGGTCCCGGCCGCTCACCCGGCGACGGAGGCGGGAGGCGCCTGCGCATCGTCCCGGCACGATCCGGTCCGCAGCGGTTCGGGCAGGATCAGTCGGGCGCCATGGCGGTCGAATTCGCCCTGGTCCTGTTTCCGCTCTGCATCCTGATTTTCTTCGTCCTCGAGAACGCGCTGGTGTTCTGGGTCACGTCCGCGCTGGACAACGGCCTCGATGCCTCGATGCGGCAGTTCTACGTCCAGTCCGGCGCCTCAGCGACCTCGCTCCTCGACGCCGTGCGCAGCGAGGTCTGCCGCCAGGTCAATCCGTTCGTCCGCTGCGAGAACCTGAAGATCGACATCGGAGTCTACGACAGCTTCACCCGGATCGACCGGACCAGCCCCATCGACCCCGCCTCGGGGACCTGGCGGGCGAATTTCGGCACCCAGCACGGCTGTCTCACGAAGGGCAGCGTGGTGGTGGTCCAGGCCGCCTTCGCGCAGCACACGTTCCAGAAGTTCGGCGTCGTGAAGACCCAGTTTCAGGACGGAAGCTGGCTCATCAACGCCACGTCCGTGCTGCAGCTGGAGGGTAATTCCACCGGCGGCAGCGGCTGTTGAGCCATGCTGGCCACGCGCCTCCGCTCCGCGATCGCGATCCGTCGGATGGGTGTGCGAGCCGCCGCGGGCTTCGCGCGGGCCGAGGACGGCGTCGCGATCGTCGAATTCGCCCTGATCGTCCCGGTGCTGCTGCTCATCTACTTCGGGACCGTGGAGATCACGAGCGTGATGCGCAACGTGCGCAAGGTCGACATCCTGTCCCGCACCATCGGCGACACGCTCTCTCAGCGCACGATGCCGACGGCGGATGAGGTGAACGACGTGTTCCAGGTGGGACCCATCGTGCTCGCTCCCTTCGATGGCACCGGGCTGCAGATGACGGTGAGCGCGGTCGGGGTGGTGGGCGACACCGAGACGGGCCCGCTGCAGATCTGTTCCAGCGTGGCCGCGGCGGGATCGCCGGTCCGCACCGCCGGGGCGCCGGCCCCCGTCGCCGTCGCCGACAGCCTGCAGCCGAAGGGGACGCGCCTGCTGCTCGTGGAGATCAGCGTCCCCTACAGGCCGGTGACCGGCTCCTCCCTGTTCAGCGATGGCGGCCCGGGCTTCGTCATCACCCGCAGGACCCTATGGCCGGTCCGGTACGGACGGCGCTACGCGAGCATGAGCCCCGAGGTCGTCCTGGGCAACGGCGCCTCCTGCCCGCCGCGCTGAGCGGCCGGCCCGGTCGAGTGCAGGAGCCGGGGGTCGGGGGCCGGGGGCCGGGAGCCGATGGCGCTCGACCTACTGCGTGAGCTGCGTGTCGGCCGAGCTCGGTCCGACGCCGGCCGGCACGGGCACGTCGGTGCTGCCGTAGCGGGCGTTCAGCATCAGGCTCGGGCCGTCATAGAGATTGATCGTGCGGGCGATGATCACCGTGTAGGCCGACTGGTCGGCCACCGGCTTCTTGGAATCGATGATCAGGCGTCCGAGGGGCAGGTAGATGGTCCCCAGGAGCGTGCGGGCGTTGTCGCTGATGATGCGGTACTCGCGCAGGGCGACGAACCCGCCGGGCGCGGGCTTGGGCTTGCCCTTGCCGCTGAGGGGCGGGGGCAGGGTGGCCGGAATGGTCGCGTTGCGGTCCTCGAAGAACAGCAGCCCCGCCAGGAGGCCGTCCTTCGGCGCGGTGAGGCTGACGACGCTCTTCTCATCGAAGAGCAGGCCGCCGCGCACCCCGGTGAAGTAGAAGCCCGTGTTGACGCCGCTCAGGCTGGCGCCCTTGTCGACGACGAGGGGGCCGTCCTTGAGGATGTAGATCCCGGGCTGCAGCGTTACGGTCGCGCCCTTGGTGAGGTGCAGGCCGCCGCAATAGGTGCCGGGCTGCAGGGTGACGATCCCGCTCACGACGTTGACGCCGTAGGTCGGGTCGTCGATGCCGTCGACGAACTTCTTCGGATCGACGAAGAACCCGAGGCTGACGCAGGAGCCCGGCGTCGGGCCCTGCCGGTCGATCAGGGGATCGCGCAGGGCGGGGCACCCGGTGGCCGGCGGCGGCGTGAAGTTGGCGCCCGACCCGGAATAGCCCCCGGCCGAGCAGGTGGAGAGGGCGGTGGCCACCGCCGCGTTCTCGCCCTGGATGCCCTCCGGGTTGGCGGAGTTCGAGTAGAGCGAGCAGTCGGTGGCGGTGATGCGGGCCGCGCTCTCCAGGTGGAAGGCGCCCATCGCCTGACGATCGAGGGCGAGCAGGCACAGCCGCGTGGTGCCGGCGAGCTTCGCCGTCGAGGTGACGCTCACCTCCAGGCTCGGGGTGTTGAGGAGCTTGCCGAAGGACAGGGCGACCTGCTCGGTGAGCGTGAGGCGGACACCGGAATGGTTGTTGAGCACCTCCGCCGTCACGGCCGGGGGCGCCGCGCTGCCGCTGCGGGCCTGGGCCTGGGCCATGGCCTTGGCGGTGCGGAGCGCCGCCGCGTCGTCGGCATTGGCGAGCTTGAACTGGTTGACGCCCGCGATGCTGCCGCTGTCGGCGGCACGCTGGAGCTCGGCCCGCCGCTTGACCAGGGAGGCGTAATCGATCGCCACGGCGCTCAGGCCGGTCAGGATCGGAAACAGGAGGGCGACCAGAACGAGGACGCCGCCACGTTGGTCCGTGCGGAAACCGGCAGCAAGCTGGGCGGCGTGGAGGGGAGTCATGCCGCTACGCTTACAAGGGACGGGTTACCGACCTCCTGAAACCGTCCCGGAAAAATCACCGTGTTCAGCCGAAGACGGGATCAAGGTTAAGGTCACGGAGTAGAATCCCGGAGTCTTCCTGAAGGTCAGCGCCGCGCCACGACCTGTCCGGTTCAGCGCGTACGAGATTTCAGGAAGGCTTCCACGCAGGCCGGATCGAAATGACGCCCGGCCTCAGCCTGGAGATGGGCCAACGCCTCCGCGTGCGACCACGCCGTCTTGTACGGCCGATCGGAGGTCAGGGCATCGTAGACGTCCGCCACGGCCACGATCCGTCCCGACAGGGGAATGGCCTCCCCGCGGAGGCCGGCCGGATAGCCGCCGCCGTCCCAGCGCTCGTGATGAGTGGCCGCAATCTCCGCCGCGAGGCGGACCAGGCGCGAGTCGCTGCCTTCGAGGATGCGACGACCGCGCTCGGCATGCGCCTCCATCGTCCGGCGCTCGTCCGCGGACAGGCGTCCGGGTTTCAGCAGGATGGAATCCGGAACGCTGAGCTTGCCGATATCGTGCATGGTGGAGGCCAGGCTGAGCTGTTCCACGTCCTCCGCGGCAAGGCCCAATCCCTCGGCGATCCGGGCCACATATTCGGCGACCCGCGCCACGTGGTTGCCAGTCTCCGAGTCGCGATGTTCGACGGCCTTCATCAGCAGGCTGATGATCTCACGCTCGCGGGCGACGATGAGGGCGGTGGCGGCCTTCACCTCGCGATCGAGCCAGGCCGCGCGGTCGATCTGCGCCAGGCGCGCCTGGTTGAGGGCCAGCAGATTCGAGACACGGGCGCGCACTTCGACCGGATCGAAGGGCTTGGCGAGGAAATCGGTGGCGCCGGCGGCCAGAGCGTCCCGGCGCAAGGCGCGCTGGTCCAGGCTCGTCACCATGATCACCGGCACGTGCTCGAAGCCCGGGATGTCGCGGGCGGCGCGGATGAACTCGATGCCGTTCATGCCCGGCATCTCGAAGTCGGAGATGGCAACGCCGATCGCGGCCGGATTCTCGCGGACGAACGCCAGGGCATCGGCGGGCTGGAGGAAATCACGGGCCGTGCCGCCGGGCAGGTCGCGAAGGGCCTCCACCATCAGCATGTTGTTGAGGGGCGCATCATCCAGGATGAGGACGAACATCAGAGCAGCCTTGATTCAACACGCCTCGCGGAGGCCTTCCTTTACCGGAGGGTGTGCCGCCGGACCTTTAACGAAACAGCCCGGGCCGCTCGACCCGTTTCCGGGGGAAGCTTGCTCTGCGGCGCTCGCCCAAGCAATATCCTCTCTCCCCAGTACGATCGCACGCCCCGCGATTCCGGTCGGCGTGACCCGCCGGCCTCGACGGCGAGTCCGCCCCCCGTGTGCGGCCGCACCAGCCGGACACGGAGCGATGCAGGGCGGCGTTTCGCCGGGCGGGCCTGCGCGGCTCCGGGCCCGAGGCGCGTCTTCGAGACCATCCTCATGGTTTTCGTCGCGGAATGCGACGAGGCGCGACGGTCTTCGAAAACCCGGACCGTGGATGTCGAGACCGTCCAGATGCCGGAGGAGCGGCCCTGCCGGTGGCCATCGGCGCCTTCACCCTGGTCACGGGGGGCTGGACCCTGCGGGCCCTGCTGACCGACCTGCGGGCCGGCCGCGGCGAGCGGGCACGGATGTCCGCGGTGGATCGATCCGGGTACGCCAGCGCCCTTCGACGCGGGAAAAATCGGCCGTCTGTGTGCAAACACCGACTGGAGATCGCGCAGGCGTGATCCATGTGCTGGAGATGAACTTCATTCCACCGCATCGGCATCTTCAGGATTGTTCGGAGACCCACGCCGCCCGCATCCAGGCCGCGGCCCGCGCGGTCGCGGACCGCGCGGGCGAACGCGCCGATGCCCTCGACCGGGACGGCGGCTTTCCGGCCGAGGATATCGCCCACGCGCATCGGGCCGGGCTGCTCGCCGCGCCGCTGCCCGTGGCCCTGGGCGGTGCCGGCCTCGATGCCCCCGCGATGGCGCCGGTTCTCGCCGATGTCCTCGCGCAGATCGGGCGGGGCAGCCTCGCCCTGGGTCGCCTCTACGAAGGGCACGTCAACGCCCTCTCCCTGGTCCTGCGCTATGCGGCGCCGGCGGTGATCGAGCGACTGGCCGGGGATGTCCGTGCCGGACACCTGTTCGGCGTGTGGAATACCCAGCCCCAGGCCGGCGGCCTCAGCCTCGAGAAAGTCGGCGGCCTCAGCCTCGAGAACACAGGCGGCCTCAGCCTGGAGAACGCCGGCGGCCTCGCACCCGCCGGGGATGCCTGGATGCTGAGGGGGGTCAAATCCTTCGCCTCCGGAGCCGGCTCGGTCACCCGCCCCCTGGTCACGGCGCGCCGACCCGACGGCCGCCAGCAGATGCTGGTCGCCGATCTCGAGGCCGGGACCCGGGCCGACCTGTCCGGCTGGCAGGCGCAGGGCATGCGGGCCTCGACCTCCGGCCTCCTCGACTTCACCGGCCTGCCCGCCGGCCCCGGTTGCTTCATCGGTGACCCGGACGACTACTTCGCGGAGCCGCACTTCTCCGGCGGCGCCTGGCGCTTCGCCGCGGTGCAACTCGGCGGCATCGAGGCGGTGTTCGACGTCCTGCGGGGGCATCTGCGGTCCACCGGACGCGGCGGCGACCCGCATCAGGCGGCCCGCCTCGGCGAGGCCGCGATCGCGGTGGAGAGCGCCCGCCTCTTCGTGGCCCAGGCCGCCCGCCTCGCCGCCGACCCCGAGGCGGAGCCGGACCGGGTGATCGCCTACGTCAACCTCACCCGCCTCGCGGTGGAGCGGGCCGGCCTCGACGTGCTGGAGCGGGCCCATCGCTCCGTGGGACTGGCGGGCTTCCTCCGTCCGCATCCCCTGGAGCGCCTGGCGCGGGACCTGGCGACGTACCTGCGCCAGCCCGGGCCCGACCGGGCCCTCACCAGCGCGGCGGCTCACGTCCTCGGCGATGTGCGACCGGCGGACCGGCTCTGGCGCGACCTCGCCGGGGCGCCGAGCCCCGACGAGGTTCCGGCCGATCTTTAAGGCGGTGACGGTGATGAGACGCTCCCCGCAGACGCTGCCGCCGGATTACTTCACGGATCTCTACGCCGCAAACCCCGATCCGTGGGACTTCACCACCAGTCCCTACGAGCACGCCAAGTACGACGCCACCCTGGCGGCGCTGGGCCGCGAGACCTACCCGGAGGCCCTGGAGGTCGGGTGCTCGATCGGCGTGCTGACCCGCCGGCTGGCCGACCGCTGCGCGGGGCTGCTCGCCCTCGACGTGGCCGAGACGGCCCTCGATGCCGCCCGCGCCCGTTGTGCGGCGTGCCCCCACGTCGCGTTCCGGCGCGCCGCGGTGCCGGCGGAGTGGCCCCCCGGCCGGTTCGACCTCGTGGTGCTCTCGGAGGTGCTGTACTTCTTCACGCCGGACGATCTGGCCCGCATCGCCGAGCGCCTGGTGGCGGCCCTGAAACCGGGGGGCGAGGTCATCCTGGTCCACTGGCTCGGTGAGACGAACTTCCCCTTGAGCGCCGATGCGGCGGTGGAGACGCTGATCGATCTCACCCGCGGCGCCCTCGAACCCGACCGCAGGGGCCGCACCGAGCGCTATCGCCTCGACGTGCTGCGGGCGCCCGCGTGAGCCGGCCCCCGATGGCGGAGGAGCCGGGCCCGTCCCTGGTTCACCGGCACGCGGCCTGGGTGCGCCTGACCCATTGGCTCAACGCCGTCGCGTTCCTCGCCCTCCTGGCCAGCGGCATCGCGATCCTGCTGGCCCTGCCGCGGCTGTTCTGGGGCGAGACCGGGGCCAACGGGGCGCCGGCCGCCCTCGAGCTGCCGCTGCCGGTGAACCTCGAGCAGACGGGCTGGGGCCGCAACCTGCACTTCCTCGCCGCCTGGGTGCTCGTCCTCAACGGGATCGTCTACCTCATCGTGGCCTTCGTCGGCGGTCACTTCGCCCGCGACCTCGTGCCGGATCGCGATCAGCTGGCCCCGGGCCACCTCGCCCGCGAGATCGCCGACCACGCCCGCCTCAAGCCGGCGCGCGGGCGCGAGGCCCTGCGCTACAACGCCCTGCAGAAATTCGCCTATCTGGTCGTCCTGTTCGTGCTGTTTCCGCTGATGGTGCTGACCGGGTTGACCATGTCGCCGGGGGTCACGGCGGCCTACCCGGAACTCTTCGCCCTGTTCGGCGGCCGGCAATCGGCGCGCACCCTGCACTTCGCCGTCGCCTGCCTCCTCGTGCTCTTCCTCGTCGTCCACGTGGCCCAGGTCTTCGTCGGCGGGGCCGGCAACCTGATGCGGTCGATGATCACCGGACGCTTCCGGGTTCCCCCGGAGAGGGTCCGGGCGACCTTTGCGGAGCCCCCCGATGCGTGACCTCTCGCGCCGCCGCCTCCTCACCGGCTCGGGCAGCCTGATCGGCGCCGGCCTCCTCGGCGGCTGCGACGCCCCGGCGCTGTCGCGGCTCGCCACCCCCTACGACTGGAGCAACGGCCTGACCTTCGCGGTCCAGCGCTGGCTCCAGCGCCACCAGCCCCTGGTGCGCGAGTTCGGGCCGGAGGCGATCTCGGCGGTGTTCCCGACCATCAACACCACCGACCCGGACAACCCCGATTACCAGCGCTCGAAGGCGCTGGGTTTTTCCGACTGGACGCTTCCGGTCACCGGCCTCGTGGCGCGCCCGGGCGCCTTCTCCCTGGCCGACCTGAAGGCGATGCCGGCCCGCACCCAGATCACGCTTCATGCCTGCGAGCAGGGCTGGTCGGCCATCGGCGGCTGGACCGGCGTGCCCCTGGCCCACCTGCTGGCGCAGGTCGGGTTGCGGCCGGAGGCGCGCTTCATCGTGGTGCGCAGCGTCGACGGCTGGTGGGACAGCTACGACCTGTTCGACGCCCTCCACCCGCAGACCATCCTCGCCTATGGCATGAACGGCGACGCCCTGCCGGTGGCGCACGGGGCGCCGGTGCGCCTGCGGGTCGAGCGCCAGCTCGGCTACAAGAGCCTGAAATACATCAGCGCCATCGAGGCCGTGGACCGGGTCGACGTGCTCGGCAAGGGGCGCGGCAGCATGGTCGCCGAGCTCGGCTTCCCCTGGTACGCGGGCATTTGATCTCACGCGGCGCGTGTATCCGGGCGCCACTGGACCGTATACCGAGTTTCATCGCGCGTTGAACGGACAACCCTGTACGTCATCGCCGAGGCGGCATCGAACATCGGAAACATAACAAAACAGTTATCGTTACTCTCTGCGCCAATCCGATAACGTCGTGTTAAGCACGCAGTTGTTTCATCCGGTCGGAATGCAAATCCGGACGGTCCCTCAACGATGCGCGTATCCCTGAAATCCATCCTGATCGGTTCGGCAACTCTGCTCGGCGTCGCCGCGGCGGGTCAAGGCGTGGTCAGCGTCGTGAAGCTCAGGGCGATCGAGCGCGAGGTGAACGAGGTCGCGACGAACTGGCTTCCCTCCGTCAACGTTGTGAATACGATCAGCACGGCGACGCGCGACGTGCGGGTGAAGCTGTACCGCTTCGTCGTGGCCTCCGAGACGCCGCAGGCGCTGGCCGAGAACGAGGCGGGCCTGAACACCGCCCTGAAGACCCTCGACGGCCTGCGCCGGACCTACGAGCCGCTGATCAGCTCCGCCGAGGAGAAGGCGCTCTACGACACCTTCGCGCCCCTGTGGTCGCGCTACACCGAGGGCCAGCAGAAAGTCATCGACCTCATGAAGGCCGGCCGCCAGGCCGACGCCCTGGCGCTCACCACCAGCGCCGCGATGGCCGACCTGAACAACGGCGCCATCCGGGCCCTGCAGCGGGCGGTCGACTTCAACCGGGAGGGCGCCCAGCGCAGCACCGCGCTGAGCATGGCCAGCGCCGGCTCGGCCATGCTCACGGCCTGGATCGCGATGGCGATCTCGGTGGTGGCGGCCCTCGGCGCGATGCTGTTCAGCCTGTTCGGCGTCGCGCGTCCGATCGAGCGCATGACGCGCACCATGGGCAGGCTGGCCGGAGGTGACACCGGCGTGGAGATTCCGTCCCGGACCCGCCGCGACGAGATCGGCGACATGGCCGCCGCCGTGAGCGTGTTTCGGGACAACCTGCTCCAGACCCGCAAGCTTGAGGCGGAGACGGTCCTGGCGCGGGCGGGGGCGGAGGCGCAGCGCCAGGCGGCGATGCGGGCGATGGCCGACAGCTTCGAAGGGGCGGTGGGCGGCAT
>NZ_LMNE01000023.1:60109-297284 GCF_001423285.1 Methylobacterium sp. Leaf111
CTGCCAACGTCAACACCGTGGCGGCCGCGGCCGAGGAACTCGGCTCCTCGGTGCAGGAGATCGGCCGCCAGGTCGGCAGCTCGGCCGCCATGGCCCAGACCGCCGTGGCSGAGGCCGCTCAGACCGCCACCTTCGTGCAGACCCTGAACACGGCCGTGGCGCGCATCGGCGACGTGGTCACGATGATCACCTCGATCGCCGGGCAGACCAACCTGCTGGCGCTGAACGCCACCATCGAGGCGGCGCGGGCCGGCGAGGCGGGCCGRGGCTTCGCGGTGGTGGCCGCCGAGGTCAARGAGCWGGCCAACCAGACGGCGCGGGCCACGCAGGAGATCGGCGAGCACATCAGCCAGATCCAGGGCTCGACGGGCCAGGCGGTGGCGGCCATCGACGGGATCGCGGCGCGCATCCGCGAGATCAGCGGTGTCGCCACCTCGATCTCGGCGGCGGTGGAGGAGCAGGGGGCGGCCACCCAGGAGATCGTNCATCGACGGGATCGCGGCGCGCATCCGCGAGATCAGCGGTGTCGCCACCTCGATCTCGGCGGCGGTGGAGGAGCAGGGGGCGGCCACCCAGGAGATCGTACGAAACGTGGCGCAGGCGGCGATGGGCACGGGGGCGGTGACGGCCAACATCGCGGGCGTGGCGGGCGCGGCCGAAGAGACCGGCGCGGCCGCCGCCCAGGTGCTGGGCGCCKCCTCCGAGCTCTCGCGCCAGTCCGAGCACCTCAGCGCCGAGGTCCAGCGCTTCCTGGCCACCGTGCGCGCCGCCTGAGCGGTGCCCACGATCGCCAGGACACGAAAAGGGGCACGTCCCGGGCCCTTCCTGATTTCAGAGTCAGCGGCTGCCGGCGCCGGACTTCATGCCGGTGCTGCCCGACGCGGTGCCGGCCCCGGTTTCATGGGACCCCATGCCCGAGTGGCTGGTCGAGCCCGTGGTCGCGCCCTTCTCCTGGCCGGGCGCGTAACCCGAGGCACCGGGGGAGCCGTACTGAGACCCGTTCTGCTGCATCTCCTGTCCCGGTGCGTTGTTCGCGGATCCCGGACCACTGCCGGCAGCGAAAGCGATCGTGGTCAGGGCGAACGTACTGGCGAGGGCGAGCGAGACGGCTTTCATGAAGAACTCCTTGCACCACTGCAACTAGGGCCGAACAACGTCGGCTCGGTGCAAGGCGTTCCCAAAAATTTCGATGCGTCCCTGTACCCATTTTCCATGTGATGCAGGGATGAGACCGGTCGCCGATCTTGTCGCGGCGGCCTGAGCAGCGCGGTAATACCTGCCACCGTGCCGATCTTCTGGGCCTGGAGGGGCTATGGCAGCGCCGCTTCCGCCTGCCGATAGGCCACGCCGTGGGCCACATAGCCCTCGATCACCCGGGCCATCATGGCGCGCTTCTCGGCATCGAGGGGCCCGAGGATGCGGGCCGGGCGCCCGCCCCAGAGATGGCCGCCCTCCAGGAGCTGGCCCGGGTCGGTGGTGGCGCCGGCGGCCAGCAGCACGTCGTCGGCGATCACGGTGCCGGGGGCGACGACGCAGCCGATGCCGATGAGGCCGCGCGCGCCGATGCGGCAGTCGGACAGGCGGACATTGTGCCCGACCGTGGTGTCGCGTCCCAGGACGACGCCCTCACCCCGGGTCCGGATGACCGTATTGTCCTGGATGTTGGTGTTGGCTCCGACTACGATGGGACCGACCTCGGCGTGGAGGTCGCAGGAGAACAGCACCGTGGAGCCGGCCCCGAGGGCGATCCGGCCGCGCAGGCGCGCGGTGCGGGCGACGTAGACGCTGGGATCGTGTTCCGGCTCATCGGCGGCCGGCGGGGCCGGCAGGTCGCCGGAGGCCTCGCGCAGGCGCTCCGCCTGCTCGGCGATCTCCGGCAGGCTGATCGCCCGCACCGGCTTGGCGGGGCTGCCCGCATAGGCGAAGCCGGCGGCGAGGTGCGCCCGCGGGAAGACGGTGGCCCCCGCCTCGATCAGCACGCCACTCTCCACGCTCGCCCCGTCGAGCACGATGGCGTCGTCCTCGATCACCACGTCCGAGCCGACGGTGCAGGCATGCACCACGGCATTGCGGCCCACCGTCACCCGGTCGCCGATCAGGGTCGGATAGGTGTTGGTGGCGATGTGGACGGTGGAGCGGTGGCCGAGCCAGAAGCGCTCGCCGATGACGATCCGGTCGCCGTCGGCGCGGATCACGCTGTGGTCGCCGAGCCAGGCCTGGGCGCCGAGGGTGGCGTCGCCGATCACCGTGCTCGCGCGGCCGCACCAGACCGGACGGGCCGAGAACACCGGCAGGACGCCGTCATGGGGCAGGATCAGCTCTGGGGTCACAGCGAAAATGTCCTTCGCATCCCGGTGGTGTCGCCGGGCGTTCGGGGGCATAGAGCGCCCGTGCCCGTGAGGGCAGGTTCGCCGGGCCTCGTCAAGGGTGTACCGCCCGAACGCGGTCCGCCCAAGCCCCGGTTCCCGACCCCTGGTTTCGACCGCCTGTTTCCACCTCCCTCCTTCACTCTCCTTGTACCCGCCCGCTCTGTTCCCACCCGCCGTTCCGAGGCCAGCCCGGGGAAGCCCATGTCCGATGTCAGCATCCAGAGCGCACCCTTCGACGCGAGCGCCGAGATCGCCCGGCTCACCCGCGATCTCGGCGGCAGCGCCGGAGCCATCGTCACCTTCACGGGCCTGTGCCGCGACGAGGGCGGTCGCCTCACGGGACTCGAGCTCGAGCACTATCCCGGGATGGCCGAGGCGGAGATCGGCCGGGTGGTCGAGACCGCCCGCGCGCGCTGGCCGCTCCAGGGCGTGTGCGTGATCCATCGCCACGGCCTCGTCGCCCCGGGGGAGGGCATCGTCCTCGTGGTCACCGCGTCCAGCCACCGGATCGCCGCCTTCGAGGCCGCGAGTTTCCTGATGGATTACCTCAAGACGCGGGCCCCGTTCTGGAAGCGCGAGCACCTCGCCGACGGCACCACGGGCGGCTGGGTCGAGGCGACGGAGGCCGACGACCACGCCGCCGCGCGCTGGGATCAGGAAGCCGGCGCCCCGCGCTAGCGGTGCGCGGATGCCGGCCGGTCACGGCACCAAGCGGCGGAACCCAAGCTGAACTGGCGACATCCTCCCGCAGGATGGGCCGGGCGCAGCGCGGCCGGGCCTGCCCGGAGACCCCTCCGAAATCCGCGTGCCAGACCCGGCATGCCAGGAGCTCACACCGTTCATGGCCATTCCCTTCCTCAGCGAGGAGCCCGCCGGCCCGCGCCCGCGCCGCTGGTCCCTCGCCGTCTCCGGCATCGCCGTCGTGGCCTTCATCGCCGTCCTGGCGCTCGCCTGGATGGCGGCCTCGACGCTGCTCCTCGTCTTCGCCGGCATCCTGCTCGGCGTCTTCCTCGACGGCCTGACGCGGCTTCTCGGCAAGGTCCTGCCGGGAAGCCGGGGCCTGCGCCTCAGCCTCGTCAGCCTCGTGCTCGCCGGCCTGACCCTCGCCCTCATCGCCTTCGGGGGCGCCACGATCGTGCAGCAGGGGCGGGACCTCGGCCAGACCGTGGCGTCCCAGGCCGGCACCGTGCGCGACCGGCTGAAGGATTACGGCATCGACGTGCCCGAGATCGCCCCGGGCAAGGGCGGCGAAAACAAGAGCGGTGAAAACAAGGGCGGCGAGAGCAAGGACAGCGAGAGCAAGGCCGTCGCCCCCGGCGGCGGTGATGCGAAATCCGGCGGCGGAGGGGATTCGGGCCCTCAGCGCAACGACGATTCCGTGGCCTCCGGCCAGAAGTCGGGCGGCCTCGCGGGCCTCGCCTCGGGGGCGATGAAGAGCCCCGGCTCACTGCTATCGGATGCCGGCAGCGTGCTCGGGCCGGCGGCCACCGTGGTGATCGGCCTGTTCAGCGCGCTGGGCAACGCCCTCGTCATCATCTTCCTCGGCCTCTCGGTGGCGGCGGATCCGGGCGCCTACCGGGACGGGCTAGTGCGCTTCGTGCCGCCGGCGCACCGGGACCGCGCCACCGCCCTCCTCGACGGCATGGGCGAGACCTTGCGCCACTGGCTGTTCGGCCAGCTCATCACCATGGCGGTGATCTTCGTCTGCACCTGGGCGGGCCTCGCCTTCCTGGGCATCGGCGGCGCCCTCATCCTCGGCCTCCAGGCCGGGCTGCTCGCCTTCATCCCGACCATCGGACCGCTGATCGCCGGCGTCGTGATCCTGCTGGCCTCCCTGGCCTCGGGAACCACCGCGCTCCTCGGGGCCCTCGGCGTCTACCTGGCGGTGCAGACCCTGGAGAGCTACGGGCTGACGCCCTTCATCCAGAAGCAGGCCCTCGACATCCCCCCGGCCACGATCTTCGCCGGGCAGCTCGTGCTCGGCGTGATCTTCGGCCTGTGGGGCATCGCCCTGGCTCTGCCGCTGATGGCGGTGGCCAAGGTGCTGCTGGCGCAGCTCTATATCGAGGACACCCTGCATGAGGAGGCGGAGGGCTGAGGCGCCCTTCCGGGTCGTCAGCCAGGCCTGGGGTGTCCGGCGACGGCCCCGTGCCGCCGCCGGGTCTCACGCGTCCATCAGCGGATGCAGGTCGCGGACCATGCTCTTCAGGCGCTCGTCGAGGACGTGGGTGTAGATCTGCGTCGTCGAGATGTCGGCGTGGCCGAGAAGCTCCTGGACGATGCGCAGGTCCGCGCCGTTCTGCAGGAGGTGGCTCGCGAAGGCGTGGCGCAGCACGTGCGGGCTGACCCGGTCCGCCCGGAGGCCGGCCGCCGTCGCCACCGTCTTCAGATCGCGGGCGAACGACTGCCGGGTCAGGTGCCCGCTCTCGCTGTCGGCGGGGAACAGCCAGGGGCCATCGGCGCGCAGGTGGGCGAGGTGGTCGCGCATGGCGCTCCGGGCGATCTCCGTGAGGGGCACCAGCCGCTCGCGTCCGCCCTTGCCCTTGACCACCAGGTAGCGCTCCTTCGTGGAGGCCGCCGCCCGGGGCAGGGCGACGAGTTCCGAGACGCGCAGGCCCGTCGCGTAGAGGAGCTCGATCAGGCAAAGCAGGCGCGTGCCCCGCGCACGCGCCGCCGCCCCATCACCGGCCGCGCCATCTTCTGTCGTCCCTTGGCCGGTCGCCCCTTGGCGCGCCACCGCCAGCAGCCGGTCGACCTCCGCCACCGAGAGCACCTTGGGCAGGGCCCGGACCCGGCGCGGGCCGCCGATCGGGGCGCTGGGATCGTCCTCGGCCAAGCCCTCGGCGTAGAGGAAGCGGTGGAAGCCCCGGATGCAGGACAGGCGTCGGGCCGCCGAGGCGGCCGAGAGGCCGCGCGTCTCGAGGTCGGCGAGGTAGGCCCGCACGGGAGCCGCCTCCATCGCGACGGGGTCGTGCCCGCCCCGCGCCAGGGCGGAGAGGTAGTCGGCGAGGTCGCGCCGGTAGGCCGCGAGGGTGTTGGCGGCCGCGCCCCGCTCGGCGGCGAGCATATCGAGGTAATCGCGGATCAGGACGTCGCCCGCGGACATTTCGCCCGCGGGGATCTCGCCCGCAGGCATCTCGGCCGCAGGAATCTTGGCGGCCCGGTTCGGAGGAGGGGTTGGTGCCCGCGTCACCGGTTCGGCGGCTGGAGCTTCGAGGCGGGGATGGTCACGCTCATCTCGCGCGGCGTCGGCACCACGAAGGTCGCCAGCGCGAACATCCCCGCGAAGGCGAGCCCGGCCAGGATGGCGAGGGTGGCGAGGAAACGGAACAGGGTCGGCACTCGGACGAACCTCGATCGTGCGGCGCTGGGAACGTGAGCGCGCCTCGGGGGCCAGACGGCTTCAGGTGCCGGATGTGGCTGACGACAAGCTTGGGGTTGCATCACGGGCCGACGCCGAAGGCAATGACTTCGCGGCCACAGGCGGCGCGGCATTCCGGTGCGCGCGCCGTCCCGGGTGCTTCGCCCCCACCGTAAAACGCGCTAAGACCCGCCCAACGATGTGTAGATGTCCCTGATGACCGAAGTCCCTCCTCAGGGCGGCGTCCCGCCCCCGGGTGAACCGCCGGCCGCCGCCGCCGGCGAGCCGATCGAACTGCGCCTGCGCCGGGCCCTCGGTCACCGGTCGATCGTGCTCGTCGGCCTCATGGGCGCCGGCAAGAGCACCGTCGGCCGGCGCCTGGCCACGCGCCTCGGCCTGATGTTCAAGGACGCCGACAACGAGATCGAGACGGCGGCCAAACTGACGATCCCGGACATCTTCGCGATCTACGGCGAGCCGAGCTTTCGCGATGGCGAGGAGCGGGTCATCGCCCGCCTGATGCGCGAGGGGCCCCTGGTGCTCGCCACCGGCGGCGGCGCCTTCATGCGCGAAACCACCCGCGCCCGCATCGCCGAGGGCGGCGTCTCGATCTGGCTCAAGGCCGAGCTCGACGTGCTGATGCGCCGGGTGCGCAAGCGCGGCGGGCGCCCGCTGCTCCAGACCGAGGACCCGGAGGAGACCCTGCGCCAGCTCATGGCCCAGCGCCATCCGGTCTACGCCACGGCCGACGTGGAGGTGATCTCCCGCGACGTCGCCCACGACCGGGTCGTGCAGGACGTCATGGAAGCACTCGACGCCTACCTGAACCGCCCCTCGCAGACCGGGATCGCAGCCCAGTGACCGACCGCCTCACCGTGGCCGTTCCCCTCGACCAGGGGCGCGCCTACGACATCCTGATCGGACGCGGCCTCCTCGACGAGGCCGGCCGGCACGTGGCCGCCCTCGGGGCGAAGGCGGCGGTGATCGTCTCCGACACCAACGTGGCCGCCCTCTACGGCGCGCGCCTGCAGGACGGCCTCGCGGCGGCGGGCCTGCGCTCGGGCCTCGTGACCGTCGCCCCGGGCGAGGCCTCGAAATCCTATGCCACCTATGCGGCGGTCTGCGACGGGCTCCTCGCCCACAAGGTCGAGCGCAACGACCTCGTGGTGGCCCTCGGCGGCGGCGTCGTCGGCGACCTCGCGGGCTTCGCGGCCGCCACCCTGCGCCGCGGCGTGCGCTTCGTGCAGGCGCCCACGAGCCTCCTTGCCCAGGTCGATTCCTCGGTCGGTGGCAAGACCGGGATCAACTCGCCCCACGGCAAGAACCTCATCGGCGCCTTCCACCAGCCCCGCCTGGTGCTCGCCGACACCGCCACCCTCGACACCCTGTCGGAGCGGGAGATGCGGGCGGGCTACGCCGAGGTGGCCAAGTACGGCCTCATCAACGACGCCGCCTTCTTCGACTGGTGCGAGGCGCACTGGGCCGGCATCTTCGCGGGCGGGCCGGAGCGCGACGAGGCGGTGGCGATCTGCTGCCGCTCCAAGGCCGGCGTGGTGGTGCGCGACGAGCGCGAGGACGGCGAGCGGGCCCTGCTCAACCTCGGCCACACCTTCGCGCACGCCCTGGAGCGCCTGACCGGCTACGAGTCCGCCCGCCTCGTCCACGGCGAGGCGGTGGCGATCGGGCTGGCGCTGGCCTTCCGCTTCTCCGCCCGCCTCGGCCTGTGCCCGGGCCAGGACGCGGGCCGCGTCGCCAACCACCTCGGGCTCGCCGGCCTGCCGACCCGGCTCCAGGCGGTGCCCGGCGGCTGCGGCGACGCCGACGCCCTCGTGGCGGCGATGGCGCAGGACAAGAAGGTCCGCGACGGCGCGCTGACCTTCATCCTGGCGCGCGGCATCGGCCAGAGCTTCATTGCGCCCGGCATCGACGGCGCCGAGGTCCGCGCCTTCCTGGATGCCGAACTGAGCGCCGCCTGAGCGATCCCAGGACCGAGGACCTGCATCGCCGTATCGCCGCGCTGGAGGCCGAGCTCGCCCGCCTGCGCGGCGATACGGCGGCACAGCGCGAGGCGGAGCTGCGCCTCATCACCGACGCGCTGCCGGTGCTCGTGGCCTATCTCGACCGCGACTAAACCCACCGGTTCAACAACCGCGCCTACAAGACCTGGTTCGGGCGCGGCGTCGACACCCTGGTCGGTCGCCCCGCCCGCGAGGTGCTCGGCCCCGAGATCTTCGCGCAGCACCGCTCCGACATGGACCGGGCGCTGGCCGGCGAGACCATCGCCCGCGACGGCGTCCTGCCGGACGGCCACGCTCGCCTCCGAGCCTGCGCCATCCAGTACATCCCGCGCCGGACCGAGGCCGGCGCGGTGGAGGGCTTCTTCGTCCTCGCCATCGACGTCGAGGAGCGCCGCGCCGCCGAGGCCCGGCGGATCGCGGTGGCCGAACTCGGAGACCGCCTGCGCGACCTCGACGACACCGCCGCCATCGCGTACGGGGCCGCGGAAATCCTCGGAACCACCCTCGGCGTCAGCCGGGCCGGCTACGGCACCATCGACGCCGTGGCGGAGACCATCCTGATCGAGCGCGACTGGAACGCCCCCGGCATCCGGAGCCTTGCCGGGACCCTGCACTTTCGCGATTACGGCTCCTACATCGAGGATCTGAAGCGCGGCGAGACCGTGATCTGCAGCGATGCCGACGCCGACTCGCGCACCGCCTCCGGCGCCGAGGCCTTGAAGGCGATCAACGCGCACTCTTTCGTCAACATGCCGCTGACTGAGCACGGCGGCTTCGTCGCGCTTCTCTATCTGAACCATGCCACCGCCCGGTCCTGGTCGCCCGAAGAGCTTGCCTTCATGCGCAACGTCGCCGAGCGCGTGCGGGCGGCCACCGAGCGCAGCCGCGCGACCTCCGCGCGACGGGCGAGCGACGCGCAGTTCCACGCCTTCGCACAGGCGGTCCCGATCCACGTCTGGGCGGTCTCCGCCACCGGTGCCCTTGATTGGTTCAACGCCGCCTGCGCCGCCTATTGCGGCCCCGCCCTCGACGGGGTCCGCGGCGCGGCCTGGGCCGCCCTCGTCCACCCCGCGGACCGCGCGGCGGTGGAGGCCTGGGAGGCCTGCCTCGAAGACGGCCGGCCCTACGCCGACGAGTTCCGCATCCGCCGCGACGACGACGCCTATCGCTGGTTCCTGGTGCGGGCCGAGCCGATCCGGGCGGCCGACGGCACCATCCTGCGCTGGGTCGGCACCAGCACCGACATCGACGACCAGAAGGTCACGAGCGCCGAACTGGCGCGCCTGAACAGCAGCCTGGAGCGCCAGGTCGAGAGCCGCACCCGCGAGCGCGACCGCATCTGGGAGACCACCACCGACCTGATGGGGACCGCCGGGCTCGACGGCTACCTGAAGACCATCAACCCGGCCTGGGGCCGCACCCTCGGCTGGGACGAGGACGCCCTGCTCGGCCGGCCCTTCGCGGCGTTGATCGATCCGGCCGACCATGCCGAGACGGCCGAGGTGGTCCGCCGTCTCGCGCGGGGCGAGACCGTGACCGGCTTCGTCGACCGCGTCTTCACGAAGGCGGGTGACCGGCGCACGGTGATGTGGACGGCGGCTCCCGACGGAGAGACCTTCACCGTCATCGGACGGGACATCACCGACCAGCGCCGGACCGAGAAGGCCCTGCGCCAGGCGCAGAAGATGGAAGCGGTGGGCCAGCTCACCGGCGGACTGGCCCACGACTTCAACAACCTGCTCACGGGGATCTCCGGCAGCCTCGAACTGCTTCAGGTCCGCATGGCGCAGGGACGGATCACACAGACCTCGATCGCTACATCAACGCGGCGCAGGGCGCGGCCAAGCGTGCCGCCGCCCTGACGCACCGCCTCCTCGCCTTCTCGCGCCGGCAGACCCTCGACCCCAGGCCCACCAGCGTGAACGGCCTCATCGCCGGCATGGAGGAGCTGGTGCGCCGCACGGTCGGGCCGGCGGTGACCATCGAGGTGGTCGGCGCAGCCGGTCTCTGGACCGCCCTGGTCGATCCGAACCAGCTCGAGAACGCCCTCCTCAACCTCTGCATCAACGCCCGCGATGCCATGCCGGAGGGCGGCCGCATCACCATCGAGACGGCCAACAAGTGGCTCGATCTCCGCGCGGCCCGCGAGCGGGACCTGGAGCCGGGGCAATTCCTCTCCCTGTGCGTCACCGATACCGGCACCGGCATGACGCCGGAGGTGATCGCCCGCGCCTTCGATCCGTTCTTCACGACGAAGCCCCTGGGCGAGGGGACCGGCCTCGGCCTGTCGATGCTCTACGGCTTCGCCCGTCAGTCGGGCGGCCAGGTGCGGATCTCTTCGGAGGTCGGCCAGGGCACGACGGTATGCCTCTACCTGCCCCGCCACTACGGGGAGGCCGACCTCGGCAACGCACCCCGGGCCGAGCAGGGCCAGACCGTTCTCATCGTCGACGACGAGCCCACCGTGCGGATGCTCGCGACCGAGGTGCTGGAGGATCTCGGCTACACCGCCATCGAGGCGGCGGACGGGGCGGCGGGCCTCAAGGTGCTCGAATCGGACGTGTGGCTCGACCTCCTGGTGACGGATGTCGGCCTGCCCGGCGGCATGAACGGCCGCCAGATGGCCGATGCAGGCCGGGTCGTACGCCCTGGCCTGAAGGTGCTGTTCATCACCGGCTACGCCGAGAACGCCGTGCTGGGCAACGGATACCTCGCGCCCGGCATGCAGGTGCTGACCAAGCCCTTCGTGATGGAGTCGCTCGCCGGACGCATCAAGGAACTCATCGCCGGGACCGACGGGGCGTGAACGGCCCGGCCCGCGCCGTGGTAAGTACCGGCTCGACCTGACGACATCCTCCGGCAGCGCACGCATGGAACCCCATACCGATCTCTGGCTGGCCGCGAGCATCGTGGTCATCTCGCTCCTGCTCTCGGCCTTCTTCGCCGGCGCCGAGACCGCCTTCACGGCGGCCTCCCGGGCCCGCATGCTGGCCCTGGAGAATGCCGGCGATGCGCGCGCGCGCCTCGTCAACGCCATCATGGCGAGCCGCGAGCGCTTCATCGGCGCCATGCTCATCGGCTACAACATCGTGGCGATCGGCGCCTCGGCCTTCACCACCGGCGTGCTCACCACCCTCTTCGGCAAGAGCGGCATCCTCTACGCCACCGGGGTGATGTCGGTCCTGGTCATCATCTTCGCCGAGGTGCTGCCCAAGACCCTCGCGATCAACAAGCCGGACAGCGCCGCCCTGGTCATGGCCCGGCCGGTGGCCTTCGCGGTGGCCCTGCTCGGGCCGGCGGCGCTCGCCATCGAGGCCCTGGTGCGCGGCATGCTCCGTCCCTTCGGCGTCCGGATCGGCGAGCGCCAGACCATCCTGTCGGCCACCGACGAGATCCGCGGCCAGGTCGCCCTGCTCCATCGCGAGGGTGGCGTGGCCAAGGCCGAGCGCGACATGCTCGGCGGTCTCCTCGACCTGTCGGACCTCACCGTCTCGGAGGTGATGGTCCACCGCACCAAGATGCGCACCATCGATGTCGACCTGCCCTCGGAGGAGATCGTGCGCGCAGTGCTGGCCTCGCCCTACACGCGCATGCCCCTCTGGCGCGGCACGACGGAGAACATCGTGGGCGTGCTGCACGCCAAGGATCTCCTCCGGGCGCTGGACGCCGCTGGCGGCGACGCCGCCGGTCTCAAGGTCGAGGCCCTGGCGTTGGAGACCTGGTTCGTGCCGGACACCACCTCCCTGCGCAACCAGCTCAAGGCCTTCCTCGCCAAGAAGACCCACTTCGCCCTGGTGGTCGACGAGTACGGCGAGGTGATGGGCCTCGTGACCCTGGAAGATATCCTCGAAGAGATCGTGGGCGACATCGCCGACGAGCACGACGTCACCGTCTCCGGGGTGCGGGCCCAGGGCGACGGCTCGGTGCATGCCGACGGCAGCGTGCCGATCCGCGACCTCAACCGGGCCATGGACTGGGACCTGCCCGACGACGAGGCCACCACCATCGCGGGGCTCGTCATCCACGAGGCCCGGGCGATTCCCGACACCGGGACAGCTTTCAACTTCCACGGCTTCCGCTTCCAGGTCCTGCGCAAGGCCCGCAACCGGATCACCGCCCTCCGGATCACGCCGCTCGGTCCCGGTCTGCGCAAGGTGGAGCCGTGACGACCCGCCATCCGCGGAGGTCGTCGACGGGCCTCGGACGTCCAGATCTGGGTAACCATGATCGTATAGAATAGCTTCGGACGCTGGTCCGCCGTCCCGAAGGGGCGAGCGGCTTCTGGATCATTGAACGAGCGAGGGGGCGGAACCGATCGATGCTGCTCGATGCCTCGACCCTTCTGCTCGTGACCGTGATCCTGACCTTTCTGGTCGGCAGCCTGTTTCTGCTGTCCTGGAGCCAGGCCCGCCACGTCCACGCCCTGGCGATCTGGGGCATCGCCCACATCACCGGAGCGATGGCCTCGGCCCTGCTGTCCCTGCGCGGGATGATTCCGGACTGGGTCTCGATCGGGGTCGCCAACGGCGTGATGATCGGGGCCTACGGCCTGATCTGGACCGGGACCCGCGCGTTCGAGGGACGGCGCGCCCGCTTCGCACCGATCGCAGTGGCGATCGCGCTCTGGGGGACGAGTTGCCTGGTCCCGGCGTTCTTCGCCTCGGTTCCCGCCCGGGTGATGCTGGCCTCGAGCCTCGCGGGAGGTTTCTGCCTGCTGGCCGCTCGCGAGATCTGGCGGGCCCGGGCCGAACCTCTGGTGTCGCGCTATCCCGGCGTTGCCCTGCTGCTGATCTACACCTTCGCCTACTGGATCCGCGTGCCCCTCGCACTCGTCGCGCCGCCGCAGACCAAACCGAATCCGCTGCAGACGCCCTGGCTGACCATCCTGTGCCTCGCCGGCATGCTCTTCACCCTGGCGATCGCCTTCGTGTTCATGTCGCTGACGAAGGAGCGCGCGGAGCGCCTGCAGCGCCTCGCTGCCGACACCGACGCGCTCACCGGCATCCTCAGCCGGCGCGCCTTCGTGGCCCGGGCCGAGGCTGCGCTGGGGGAGGGCGGTACCATCACCCTGCTCCTGTTCGACCTCGACCACTTCAAGCGCATCAACGACCGGCACGGCCACGCGGTGGGCGATGGCGTCCTCGTCGGATTTTGCCACGCCGTGTCGGCGCTGCTGCCGGGCTCCGCGATCTTCGGTCGGATGGGCGGCGAGGAATTCGCCTGCCTCCTGCGCGGACTCACCCCGGAGGAGGCCTTGACCAAGGCCGAGTTCCTGCGTCGCGCCGTGGCCCGGATCGCCGTGCCGGAATTGCCGCACCTTGCGATCGGCGTCAGCATCGGTCTGGCGGTGCCGGAGGAGGGCTCCGCCGCCGTGGCGTCGGGACGCCGGCTCGATGCCCTACTCAGCCGGGCGGATGCAGCGCTCTACCAAGCCAAGCACAACGGGCGCGGGCGGACCGAGCCCGCACCGCACCCGCTGCTCCGAGTCGCCTGAGGCAGGGCAAGTCGCCTGAGGCAGGGCAAGTCGCCTGAGGCAGGGCAAGTCGCCTGAGGCAGGGCGAGTCGCCTGAGGCGGGTTACGGCGCCTTCTGAGCCGGGGCGGGCGCCACGGCCGGAGCGGCCGCCGTGCGCTCGATCTTGGCCCCCTCGCGCAGTTTCAGGATCAGGTCCTGCTGCGCCTTGCGGGTCAGGTACTGGTCCACCTGCTCCTTCATCTCATCGAAGGTCGGGACCGGCTTGGTGCGCTTCTCCTCGAGCTTGATCACGTGCCAGCCGAACTGGGTCTTGACCGGATCGGACACCTGCCCCGGGCTCATCTTGAAGGCGGCCTCGGCGAAGGGAGCGACCATGCGCTCCTTGGTAAACCAGCCGAGGTCGCCGCCCTCGGTCTTCGAACCGGGATCCTTCGACACCTCGGCCGCGACCCGGGCGAAGTCCTCGCCGCCCTTGATCCGCGCCGCGATCTTCTTGGCCTCGTCCTCGCTCTCCACGAGGATGTGGCGGGCGTGGGCCTCCTCCTCGGGCTTCATCGCCTTGACGGTCTGGTCGTAGAGGGCCTTGGCCGCCTCCGGCGTCGCCGCCTTCTTGGCCTCGCGCTCCAGGTACTCGTCGAGGAGGAGCTTGTCCTTGAAGTAGGCGAGCTTGCGCTGGAAATCCGGCGAATCACCGATCTTGGCGGCTTCGGCCGCCTGGGCCCCGACCTTGAGGTCGATCATGTAGTCGACGAGGAGAGCTTTCTTCTGGGCGTCGTCGACGCCGGGCAGAGAGAGGGCGGGATCTTCGGCCGCGATGGCGAGGTCTCCCACGGTGATCGGCGCCCCGTTCACCTTCGCCACCACGGTCTCGGGAGCGACGGGTGCTGCGGCCGGTGCCGGGGCGGCCGGCGCCTGTGCCCGGGCCGAGGCCAGCGGCAGGCCGAGCGCCAGGGCGACGGCGCCTGTGCGCAGGAGGCCCGTGCGCAGGAGTCCGGAGCGCGAAAGGGACTTGATCATCGTCATGGAGGCGTCCTTGGGAGCGCCGCCCACGTCCCGGCACGGGGCCGGTCGGAGGTCGTCGCAGGGGGCGGTCGAGCGAGGTGCGGCCGGGGGCCGCGGATTGGCCGCGTCATCAGGTGGCGCGTGCACCCCCCGATGGCAAGCACGGCCGCAGCGTCGAGCGGCCGAATCCAGGCGCCCGTTCGCCGCGCACGCGACGCACCCTCACGCCGTTCCCTCTCCCGTCGCGGCGACGGGTGCGTCGGGCGATCACGATGCGGGGAGATCCCGCGAGCGGCCCGGACACGCGCGCCCGGATCCTTCGTATGAGGACTGAGACCATGAGAACCGGGGCCGCGGCACCCCGGCGCCGAATCCGGCCCACGGGGTTCGCGCGGGCGAATCACGCCCCGGATCGAAACGCGGCGCGTCCGCGTTGGCCGGGTCAAAGCCAGCTCAGCGCCCCTCCGGGCATGCGGCCACTCGGCGTCCTCCGCTTGCCCCGCGCCGATCCGGCCCCACCCGATACCCCGGTGTGGACGCGGGCCGGCTCTTTCGGATGCGCCGGCCCGTGTTTACCTCTATAAGCCCGGCCAACATTCGCCTTCAGACTTTTCGATCGACCGTAGGTTCACGATGCTCGGTGCCCTCGCCAAGAAGATTTTCGGCTCGTCCAACGACCGGCGCGTGAAGGGCTATCGTCCCCGTGTGGCCGAGATCAACGCCCTGGAGCCGCAGGTCGCCGCGCTCTCGGACGACCAGCTCCGCGCCCGCACCGACATGCTGAAGGCCGAGCTCGCCGCCGGCAAGACGCTCGATGACATCCTCGTGCCCGCCTTCGCCACCGTGCGCGAGGCGGCCAAGCGCGTGCTCGGCCAGCGCCACTTCGACGTGCAGCTCATCGGCGGCATGGTGCTCCACGAGAGCGGAATCGCCGAGATGCGCACCGGCGAGGGCAAGACCCTGGTGGCGACCCTGCCGGTCTACCTCAATGCCCTCTCGGGGCTGGGCGTCCACGTGGTCACGGTGAACGACTACCTGGCCGCCCGCGACGCGGAGTGGATGGGCCGGGTCTACCGCTTCCTCGGCCTCACCGTCGGCACCATCGTGCACGGGCTCGACGACGGCCAGCGGAAGGAGGCCTACGCCGCCGACATCACCTACGGCACGAACAACGAGTTCGGGTTCGACTACCTGCGCGACAACATGAAGTACGAGCTCAGCCAGCTGTCCCAGCGCGGGCACAACTTCGCGATCGTCGACGAGGTCGATTCGATCCTGATCGACGAGGCCCGGACCCCGCTGATCATCTCCGGCCCGGTCGACGACCGCTCCGAGCTCTACGTCTCGGTCGACGCGCTGATGCCGCATCTCGAGCGGGAGCATTACGATCTCGACGAGAAGCAGCGCACGGTCTCGCTGACCGAGAGCGGCAACGAGTTCGTCGAGGACCTCCTGCGCGGGGCTGATCTCCTCAAGGAGGGCGACCTCTACGACGCGCACAACGTCAGCCTCGTCCACCACGTGAACTTGGCCCTGCGCGCCCACACCCTGTTCACCCTGGACAAGGACTACATCGTCAAGAACGACGAGGTGGTGATCATCGACGAGTTCACCGGCCGCATGATGCAGGGCCGGCGCTACTCGGAAGGCCTGCACCAGGCGCTCGAGGCCAAGGAGCGGGTGACGATCCAGCCCGAGAACCAGACGCTGGCCTCGATCACCTTCCAGAACTACTTCCGCCTCTATTCCAAGCTCGCCGGCATGACCGGTACGGCCTCCACCGAGGCCGACGAGTTCGCCGAGATCTACAAGCTTGAGGTCGTCGACATCCCGACCAACAAAGAGGTCGAGCGCGTCGACGAGGACGACGAGGTCTACCGGACGGTGGCCGAGAAGTACGACGGCATCATCGCCGAGATCGAGAAGGCGCATGCGCGCCACCAGCCGATCCTGGTCGGCACCGGCTCGATCGAGAAGTCGCAGCACCTGGCCGAGATGCTGGTCAAGGCAGGCTTCCGCCAGCTCGACTACTCGGACCCCAACGCCCTCACGGACGTCTACGCCGCTGCCCGCGAAGGCCGGGTGACGAAGCGCTTCGCCGTGCTCAACGCCCGCTTCCACGAGCAGGAGGCCTACATCGTCGCCGAGGCCGGCGTGCCCGGCGCCATCACCATCGCTACCAACATGGCCGGGCGCGGCACCGACATCAAGCTCGGCGGCAACGTCGAGATGCGCGTGGAGAAGGAGCTTGCCAGCGTGCCCGAGGGGCCGGAGCGCAACGCGAAGATCGAGGCGATCAAGGCCGAGATCGCTGAGAACCGCGACAAGGTGCTGGCCTCGGGCGAGGCGGCCGACCCGGCTGCGGGCCGCAAGGTCGCCCTGCCGGGCGGCCTCTACATCATCGGCACCGAGCGCCACGAATCCCGCCGAATCGACAACCAGCTGCGTGGCCGCTCCGGTCGCCAGGGCGATCCCGGCCGCTCGAAGTTCTACCTGTCGCTCCAAGACGACCTGATGCGGATCTTCGGGTCCGACCGCATGGACGGCATGCTGACCCGCCTCGGCCTGGAGCAGGGCGAGGCGATCATCCATCCCTGGATCAACAAGGCCATCGAGAAGGCGCAGCAGAAGGTCGAGGCGCGCAACTTCGACATGCGCAAGAACGTGCTCAAGTACGACAACGTCATGAACGACCAGCGCAAGGTCGTGTTCGAGCAGCGCCGCGACTTCATGGGCCAGGACAGCGTGCGCGAGACCGTGGACGAGATGCGCCACGGCGTCGTCGACGACCTCGTGGCGGTGCACGTGCCCGAGAACGCCTACGCCGAGCAGTGGGACATCGAGGGCCTGCGCGAGCGGGTCCAGACGGTGCTCAACCTCGACGTTCCGGTGGAGGACTGGGCCAAGGAGGAGGGCATCGCCGATGAGGAGATGCGCGACCGCCTGCGCCAGGCCGCTGACGAGGCCTATGGCGGGCGCACCGAGAAGAATACGCCCGAGGTGATGACCTATGTCGAGAAGCAGGTGCTCCTGCAGACTCTCGACCACCTCTGGCGCGAGCATCTCGTCACCCTCGACCACCTGCGCCAGGTGGTGGGCTGGCGCGGCGTCGCCCAGCGCGATCCCCTCAACGAGTACAAGTCCGAGGCGTTCGAGCTGTTCAACAGCCTGGTCGCCGCCCTGCGCGAGCAGGTGACGCAGCAGCTCTCGCGCATCGAGATCATGTACGAGGAGCCGCCCGTGGAGGGCGCCGACAACCCCTTCGCCCCACCCGGCCTGCCCCCGATGTTCGCCCAGCACCTCGATCCCGTCACCGGTGAGAACGAGATGGCGGGCACCGGTACGGGTAGCGACGGCGGCGCGGGTCCCGCCTACGGCTACGCCGCACGCGAGATGGCCACGGACACCGCCGTTCTCGAGCGCAACCCGGACGATTCCTCCACCTGGGGCCGCGTCGGGCGCAACGAACCTTGTCCCTGCGGCTCGGGCAAGAAGTACAAGCACTGCCACGGGACGCTGACGGCCTGAGCGTACCGGCGGTCGCCTACGGCATCGAGCCGGACCTCGACGCGGCGGAGTTCCGCCGCGTCCTGATCGAGTCCGGACTCGCCGTGCGCCGCCCGACCGACGACCTGCCGCGCCTGGCCCGGATGCTGGCGCAGGCCGATCTCGTCGTCACCGCCCGGCGGGACGACGACCTCGTCGGCGTCGCGCGCACGCTCACGGATTTCGTGTTCTGCGCCTATCTCTCGGACCTCGCGGTGAGCCGCTCCGCGCAGGGGCTCGGGATCGGCCGCGGCCTCCTCGCCGCCACCCGAGCGGCAGTCGGGCCGCAGGCCTCGCTCCTGCTGACGGCCGCCCCCGGGGCCGTCAGCTTCTACGATCGGATTGGGATGCCGCGGGTGGCGGATGCCTTCCGCTACGACCGCGAGGCCTGACCCGCCGCCTCGAAATCGCCGCCCCTGCCCAGAAACGAACCCATTTGGTGGTCAAGCCATATGGATACGCTTGAGGGAGTGGAGCGAGACGGCATGCAGGAAACCCGATCGGCGACGACGCTGCCTCTACTTGGTCTCCTCCTGGCGGTTCCTGGTCTCGGTGGTTGCAATACCTATGCGGGTGCACCCAAAATGACGGGTTCGACGCTCGCAGCCAAGCCGGTGTCCGTCACCGATGAAGAGCGCGACTGTCTCGGTCGGGCGATGTACTTCGAGTCGAATCGCAGCGACGCCGAAGGCCTGCTCGCCGTCGGCACGGTGGTCATGAACCGGCTCGAGGCCGCCGCCTTTCCGAATGGCGGGATCTGCTCGGTGGTTGGCCAGCCCCGGCAATTCGCCCCCGGTGTCCTGACGAAGAAGATGGACGACAAGAGCCTGCAGAAGGTCGCCGAGGTGACCGATGCCGTCCTCGATGGCCAGCGCCACCCGAAGGTCGGGCGAGCGATGTACTTCCACACGGCCGGCCTGCGCTTCCCCTACAACAACATGCACTACGTGGCGGTGGCCGGCGGCAACGCCTTCTACGAGAAGCGCAAGCCCGGCGCCGTGGAGCAGGCCACGTCGCCCGCGCTCGCCTTCGCCTCGGCCGAGGCCCCCGCGGCGCCGACGATGCCCGTGGTCGCGGCTCCGGTTTCCCCCGCGGCCGCCCCCATCCCCGCCCCGGTCCAGACCGCGGCTGCCCGCGCGACCCCGGCCGCCTCGGTGTCGGACCATCGTGCGGCCCCGATCCGTACGGTGCGGGCCACCGTCGACGAGAAGCCCGCACCCGCGGCCAGGGCACCGAAGGCCGCCCACAGCCGCGTCGCCCTGACGCCGGCCGCCCTGGCTCCTGAGCCGCTGATCCCGCCGCCCGTCCTCAACCTGCCAAGGCCGTGAGCCGGCCCCCAAGGAACCGCCGCGAGCCGTGGGCCGATTCCCGACGGACCTCGGTTCCGGCGCCTTGCGTGCCGCTTTCGGTCGCGGAGATTAACGGGGCCGCCACCCTATCTGAAATCGCACCTTCTCTTTACCGCAGGTCGCGATGAGCATGGTTCGGCCGGTCGCCCATCTCGCAAAGGCGTGCACGCGTGCGATCGTCCGTGCCCTCACTGGGGGCTTCGATGCGCTGACGGGTCCGGTCGGACGCCTGAACGATCGCGTCGAAGCGCACCTGCGCGATCGGACACCGTTGCTCAGGTCCTATTACGCGCGTCCCGCGCCTCGGCTGGCTGCGCCGTTGCCCGTGCTCGACGGGCCCATCGATCTGGCGCTTCGTGGTGGAATCCGCGAGACCGCGCCGGGCCGACCGGCGGAGACGACGGCGCCGCAGCCATCCGCCGTTGCATGAGCCAGGTGCCGCCCTCCGAAGCCACCTGATCCGCTCACTGCGGTGGGCGCTTCGCCCGAATGTCGGAAAACCCGCCCGTCGCGGCCCTTCGGACCGGGAGGCCGCCTTCGGCACGGTCCCTACACGGTCACCTGGGTCCCGACCTCGACCACGCGGCCGGTGGGGATCTGGAAGAAGTCCGTGGCGTCGTTGGCGTTCTTGGCCAGGGTGATGAAGATTCGGTCCTGCCACAGGGGCATGCCCGAATGGGCGGCCGGGCGGATCGAGCGGCGGGACAGGAAGAACGACGTCGCCATGATGTCGAACTTGAAGCCCTGCTTGCGCAGCAGCGTCAGGGTCCGGGGGATGTTCGGCGTCTCCATGTAGCCGAACTTCATCACCACCTTGTGGAAGTGCGGGCCGATCGGCTCGATGTGAATACGGTCGACCTCGGCGGCGCGGGGCGTGTCCACGGTCTCCACGGTGAGCACCACGTTCTTCTCGTGCAGCACCTTGTTGTGCTTCAGGTTGTGCAGCAGGGCGGCCGGGGCGATGTAGGGGTCGCTGGTCAGGAACACCGCGGTGCCGCGGACGTGATGCGGCGGGCTCTTCTCCAGCATGCTGACGAGCTCGGTGAGCGGTACGTCGGTCTTGCGCGTCTTGTTGATCAGGATCCCGACGCCGCGCACCCAGGTCCACATCATGACGATCAGGGCACCGGCGAACAGCAGGGGTACGTAGCCGCCCTCGAACACCTTCAGCATGTTCGACAGGAGGAACAGGAACTCCACCGCCGCGAAGGGCAGGATTGCGAGGCCGGCGGCCCAGGGCGACCATTTCCAGGTCTTCCACAGCACCAGGAAGGCGAGGCTGGCGGTGATCAGCATCGTGCCCGTCACGGCGATGCCGTAGGCAGAGGCCAGGGCCGCCGAGGAGCGGAACAGAACCGCCAGGATCACCACGCCGACCATCAGCAGCGCGTTGATCTGCGGCAGGTAGATCTGGCCCGAATGCGATTCGGAGGTGTGGCGGATCTCCAGGCGCGGCAGCAGGCCGAGCTGGATCGCCTGGCGCGACAGCGAGAAGGCGCCGGTGATGACGGCCTGGCTCGCCGTGACGGTGGCGGCGGTGGCGAGCAGCACTATCGGCAGCAGGCCCCATTCGGGCACGAGCTGGAAGAACGGATCGGTGGTGTCGGGCTTCGACAGCACCAGGGCCGCCTGGCCGAAATAGTTCAGCACGAGGCAGGGACCGACCAGGCCGAGCCAGGCGATCTGGATCGGGCGGCGGCCGAAATGGCCGAGATCGGCGAACAGGGCCTCGGCCCCCGTCACCGCCAGGAACACCGCGCCGAGCGCCACCAGGGCGCCGGTGCCGTGCCCGAGGAGGTAATGCACCGCGTAGTACGGGTTGAGGGCCCAGAACACGTCGGTGTTGGCAGCGATGTGGGGCAGGGCGGCGAGCGCCATCGCGGCGAACCACACCACCATCACGGGGCCGAAGAAGGAGGCCACCTTGCTGGTGCCGCGCACCTGGATGAGGAACAGCGGCACGATGATCGCGATGGTGATCGGCAGCACGTACGAATCGAAGGCCGGGGTGACGAGCTTCAGGCCCTCCACCGCCGAGAGCACCGAGATTGCCGGCGTGATGATGGCGTCGCCGTAGAACAGCGAGGCGCCAAGCAGACCGAACATGAACACCACGCGGGAGCCGCCGAGCGCCGTGCGGGCCAGTGCCATCAGCGAGAGGATGCCGCCTTCGCCGTTGTTGTCCATCCGCAGCAGGATGACGACGTACTTGATGGTGACGATGAGGACGAGGGCCCACAGGATCAGCGAGGCGACGCCCAGCACCTCCTCGCGCAGCAGGATGCCGTCGGCCCGCGCCGAGACCAGGGCCTCGCGGAAGGCGTAGAGCGGGCTCGTCCCGATGTCGCCGTAGACAACCCCGACGGAACCGAGGACCAGCGTCCACAGGCCCGCCGGGCCGTGGGCCCGGGCGGTCTCGGGCGAGGCCTCGGCGGCCGGAGGTGCACCGGCGCCGTCGGGTTTGGCGGCGGGCGCGCTCGAAGGGGCGGTTTGCGTCATTCGGCTCGATCGAGGCTCGTGGCGAGCCCAACGTCTCGCGGCGCGGGTTTGGTCGCGCGCGAGAACGCCGGGGCCGTCCCGACGGGGTCGGGCGGCAGGGGACGGTCGCGTTCACGCTATCATGCGGCGCAGCACGCGAGAACGGCAACCTGGGCGCGGTTGCCGCTCATCGGGGTTCGAGTCCGGATCGCGTCCGGTAGCTGCGCGTCAGGAGGCTACTCGGCGGCGGTGCGGGTACCCGTGCCGAAGCGCCGCTCGATGTAGTCGGTCACCACGGTCTCGAAATCCTTGGCGAGGGTCGGTCCGCGCAGGGTCATGGCCTTCTTGCCGTCGATGAAGACCGGCGCCGTGGGGGTTTCGCCGGTGCCCGGCAGGGAGATGCCGATGTCGGCGTGCTTCGATTCGCCGGGGCCGTTCACGATGCAGCCCATCACCGCGACGTTGAGCCCCTCGACGCCCGGATAGGCCTTCTTCCATTCCGGCATCGAGTTGACGATCCAGCTCTGGATGTCGCGGGCGAGTTCCTGAAACGTGGTCGAGGTGGTGCGGCCGCAGCCCGGGCAGGCGGCGACGAGGGGCACGAAGGTGCGGAAGCCCATGGTCTGCAGGAGTTCCTGCGCGGCCTTCACCTCCACGGTGCGGTCGCCGCCCGGCTCGGGGGTCAGCGAGTAGCGGATGGTGTCGCCGATGCCTTCCTGCAGCAGCACGCCGATGGCGGCGGAGGCGGCCACCAGGCCCTTCGAGCCCATGCCGGCCTCGGTGAGACCCAGATGGATGGCGAAGTCGGAGCGGCGCGCCACCTCGCGATAGACCGCGATGAGATCCTGCACCGCCGAGACCTTGGCCGACAGGATGATCTTGTCCTGGGACAGGCCGAGTTCCACCGCGCGCTCGGCCGAGCTGAGGGCCGATTGCACCATGGCCTCGCGCATCACCGCGCGGGCGTCGATTGGCCGGGCCGAGCGGGCGTTCTCGTCCATCAGGTGCGTGAGCAGCGCCTCGTCGAGGGAGCCCCAGTTCGCGCCGATCCGGACGGTCTTATCGTAGCGGATCGCCTGCTCGATGATGGTCGAGAACTGCGTGTCCTTCTTCTCCTTGAAGCCGACATTGCCCGGGTTGATCCGGTACTTGGCCAGCGCCTCGGCGCAGGCCGGATGGTCGGACAGGAGCTTGTGGCCGATGTAGTGGAAGTCGCCCACCAGCGGCACGTGCACGCCGATGCGGTCCAGACGCTCGCGGATCTTCGGCACGGCGGCAGCCGCCTCGTCCCGGTCGACGGTGATGCGCACGAGCTCCGAGCCGGCCCGGGCGAGCTGGGCCACCTGGGCCACGGTGCCGTCGATGTCGGCGGTGTCGGTGTTGGTCATCGACTGGACGACGATCGGTGCACCGCCGCCTACCGTGACCGCGCCCTCACCGGATCCGATGGTGACGCCGACCGTGCGGTGGCGTGGGCTCGGGCCTGCGATCTCGGGGCCGGTGCCGCTGATCGGGTTGACGGGGGTCGCGTCCATGATGTCCATCGTTGACTGTGCGCTCCGAGGAACGTCCGCCGCCGACCGGGAGCCTCCGATCGGGCCGGTCCGGACCGGGGGCGGCGTTCCGATGCCGCAAACTCTACGCCCTCGATCGTTTAGCTGAGATGACGGCGGGCGGGCGTCAAGTCCGCTGCGTCACCGGGCATTCCGGATGGCACAGCGAACACGCTGATCGTATTCGGCTTCTCCCATGTCCCATCCGGGCGGCGATGTCGAGTTTCCGGACCGGTCCGGGTGGCAGGGCTGCGTCACGGACAGGGAACCACTGCATCTTCCCGCCTGTTTGTGGCCTTGCGGCATCATATATTGCGCTGCAGCATAAACGTTGGGAGATCCGCATGCTTGATCCGCATCAGCAGCCGACGGTCGATTCGCTCATCGACGTCCCGGTCGAACGGGACCTGCGGATGCAGCCCGCCGCCAAGACCCGTGTGATGGCGGGTCCGCATGCGGAGAAGACCGTCGCCCTCGCCCTTCAGGGCGGCGGCGCGCACGGCGCCTTCACCTGGGGCGTGCTCGATGCGCTGATCGAGGACGGGCGCCTCGGTTTCGAGGCGATCACCGGGGCGAGCGCCGGGGCGATGAATGCCGTCGTGATGGTCGATGGCTGGCTCGAGGACGGGCCCGGGGGCGCTCGCCGGGCCCTGGAGCGGTTCTGGCGCGAGGTCAGCCTCGATGGCGACTTCTGGCCGGCTCAGCGCCGCGCCTTCAGCGGTCTGTTCGAGTTCTGGTCGAACAATCCGATCGCGGAGTTCTGGAGCCGGGCCCTGAAGACCAGCCCCTACACCTCGAACCCGCTGAACTACAATCCGCTCCGCAAGGTGCTCGCCGCCCAGGTGGATTTCGAGCGCCTGCGCGCCGCTGAGACCGCTGCGGTGTTCGTCTCCGCCACCAATGTCTGGACGGGCAAGCTCGCGGTGTTCGAGCGCGAGGCGCTGAACGTCGATCACCTCATGGCCTCTGCCTGCCTGCCGACCGTGTTCCAGGCGGTGGAGATCGACGGCGTGCCCTACTGGGATGGCGGCTATCTCGGCAACCCGCCGCTCTATCCCCTCTATCGCGGGGCCGAGACCCGCGACATCGTCCTGGTGCAGATCAACCCGGTGGAGCGCCGCGAGACCCCGCGCACGCCGCAGGAGATCCAGGACCGGCTCAACGAGATCACCTTCAACGCCAACCTCATGCGCGAACTGCGCGCGATCGACTTCGTCGACCACCTCATCGCCGAGGGCGTGCTCGGCCGGGGCGAGTACCAGTCGCAGTACGTCCACCGCATCGACGGCACGGGCGCCCTCGACGAGTACCAGGCCTCCTCGCGCCTCGATGCCCGCTGGCGGGTGTTCGAGCGCCTGCGAGACAAGGGCCATGGTGCGGCTCAGGCCTGGATCGCCGAGAATTACGAGCAGATCGGCCGAACCTGCACCCTCGATCTCGAGGCGACCTACCGTTGATGCGCGTCCACACGCCGCGGCTGGATTAAGAGCAGCGGTTCGTGCGTTGATGCTCTTATGACGACCGAACCGAACCGGCCCGGCCCCGCTGCCATCGTCGACCTGCTCGTGCCGCTCCGGCGCTACGCGCGGGCCCTGACGCGCGACACGCTGCGGGCCGATGACCTCGTGCACGATGCGCTGGTGCGGGCCCTGGAATCGGGCCAGGCGGCGCGGCCGAACACCAACCTGCGCACCTGGATGATGACGGTGCTGCACAACGTCTTCATCGACGAGCAGCGCCGGAAGCGGGTCGAGGCCCGCCACGCCGATACCCTCGTGCAGATGAGCGAGGAGATGGCGCCCCCGGCCCAGGAGGCGCAAGTCCGCCTCGCGCAGATCCGGCGCGCCTTCCTCACGCTGCCGGAAGAGCAGCGCGCCGCCCTTCACCTCGTTACCCTGGAAGGTATGGCCTATGCCGATGCGGCGGCCGTCCTCGGCATCCCCATCGGCACGCTGATGTCGCGCCTCGGCCGGGGCCGCGCCGCCCTGCGGGCCTTCGAGGAAGGTGAGCGCCAGGGGAGCGGTGTCGCCGAGCGGCGCCAGCGCCTCGCGGCCGAGCGGCCGCGCCTGCGCCTCGTCGCCCAGGACGAGGACGACGCATCGCACCGAACGGGCCGCGCCGTCGGCGACACCTGAGACGTTTTCGAAGACCGGGACGGAGCGCCATAGGCAGGCCGATCCGTTCTCAGCGCGGCCGGGACTCCTCGTCCGGGGACGCGCCCCCTGTATCCGACCGGAGCCGACGCCATGGACCAGACCGCGATGATCGATCCGATCACCGAGAATGACCTCACCGCCTTCGTGGATGGGCAGCTCGATGGCCTGCGCCGCCTCGACGTGGAGGCGCACCTGGCGCGCAATCCCGAGACCGCCGCGCAGATCATGGCCGAGCTGCACGACCGGGACGCGCTCCGGCAGGCCTTCGCCATTCTTCCCGGCCCCGGACCGGAGCGCAACCGGGCCGCCGCACGGCGCCTCGACCGGACCCTGGCCTGGCGCCGGTTCGGTGACCGCCTGCGGCGCGCCGCGGTGATCGCGCTCCTCGTTGGCACCGGCTGGCTGGCCCATTCCGACGGGCCTTTCCTCGGCGTGCCGGACACGTTCGCCTCCCCCGTCGATCCGGCCCTGGTCGCCGATGCCCGCCACGCCCGCGAGGCGGCGCAGGTCCGCGCCCGCATCGCCGCGCAGCGGGGCGATCAGGCCCAGGCTTATGATCGCGCCGGCATTGCCGCAGCTACCGGCATCGCGTTGCCCGACCTGCCGGCGGACTGGACGGTGCGCGACGTGCAGATCGTGCCGGCCCGCAACGGCACCGGCATCGAGGTGGTGATTGACGCCGGCAAGCTCGGCGAAGTCTCCCTGTTTGCCACCCGCAGCCTCGACGGCCACGTCGCTCCGAGCGAGGTCACGAGCCCCGGCGACGGCGAGACCGCCTACTGGACCGCCGGTCACTCGGCCTACGCCCTCAGCGGAGGTCACGACCACGTCGGTCTCGAATCCGCAGCGCGCAACCTCGCCGGCCGGACTGCGACGAAGCTCTGATCGGTCGTCGCGTCGGTCCGGCGCCTGCATTGCCCGGTTTCCGCGACGCGGCGCTCTCCCGGCGCGTCGATCGCCTGTGTCGATGCAGGACGACCAAGTCCGGTCATTCGCCTCTTCCGACGTTTTCCGGGAGCCCGAAAGAAACATCGAAAGCGATTTCGTCAGCGTTCAGACGAGCCGTGCCATAGGCCTGTTGTATAGAAGCCCTATACTCCGATGGCACTCACTCTGTGCCGACCTCTGACGCCGAGACGCCGATGGCCCGCCTGCTCCCGACCCTGATGTTTCTGGCCGCCCTGCCGGTGGGGATTGCCCCTACGGCGGTTCGGGCGGAGGAGACTGCGCAGAAACCGGCCTCGGCCCCCGCCGTCGGTGTCACGCCCCTGACACCCGGCAAGGCAGCCCGGGCACCCTACCTCTCCGAGGCACAGGCGCCCGACACCGTCGCGATCCTCGGAGCCCCGCCGCGGGGCCAGTCGGCGGCCGAGTCGGCGGACAAAGCCGCGTTCGTCGCAACTCGGGCCCTCAAGGGAACGCCGCGCTGGACCCTGGCCACCACCGATGTGGCCGATGGCGCCTCGGCGATCCTTGACGACTTCGCCTGCGTCATCGGCCAGCGTATCGAGCAGTCCCGGGCGCCTGCCCTGATGACCCTTCTGGAACGCGCGCGCCTCGACATCGCCCAGGCCACTCGTGGTCCGAAGCTGCATTACCGCCGCCTGCGCCCCTTCGTCGGCAACGACGCGGAGATCTGCGTGATGCGGACCTCCGACCTCGGCAATGCCTTCAGCTTCCCGTCGAGCCATGCGACCCAGGCCTGGACCTACGCGGCGATCATGGCGGCCCTGATGCCCGAGAAGGCGACGCAGTTCTTCGTCCGTGCCCGCTCCTACGGCGAGAGCCGTGTCGTCTGCGGTCTGCACTGGGCGAGCGATATCGAGGCCGGGCGCACGGCTGCGAGCGCCGTCTTCGCCGCCCTTCAGGGCGACGCCGGCTTTCGGGCCGATCTGGAGAAGGCTCGCGTCGAACTCGGCAAGCTCAGGGCCGCCGGCGGTCCGGCTCCCGACCAAGCCGTCTGTGCCCGCGAGGAGGCCGCCGCCCGTGAGCCGATCCTGTAGTGTTTGACCGGCGCCCCGGCGTTCCAGAACTTCATCACTGAGCAGTACCGGATCGGTTATGCCTTCGAGCATCGCTTCGGCCCCGACCCGATCTTCTGGCAGAACTTCCGCAACCAGCAGATCGACGCTGACCTAAGCTAGACCCAGATCGACGCCCTGAGCGACGATCTCACCCGGGCCCTGCGCTCCACGGGCCGGATTACCAACGTGCTCGACGCGTTCGCGGTCGACAACCAGATCGAGGCGCACGTTGCCACCGGTCCCGTGCAGCGCACCCTGCTCACCGACGAACTCATGCCCTCTGTGAGCTTCGCGCCCTCCTTCGCCTCACACTTGGGCTCGATCGCGACGGCACACCGTTCCAGTCGACGGAAGTCCAGCAGATGGCGGCATCAAGTTCAACGTGCCGGGCACCAACGTCGTCCTGAACACCGCCATCTTCGACATCACCCAGACCAACGTGCTGCGGCCCGACCCCGTCAATCCGTTGGTCGTCTAGGCCGCCGTCGGAGAGGCGCAGGCGCGCGGCGCGGAACCGGAGGCCGTCGCTAATCTCGGACCCGGCTTCAACATCCTGGCTGCCTAGAGCCACGTGGACATCCGAACGACCCGGAGCCCGGGCAGCCCGGAGACGGTCAGGCTCGCCTTTTCGGGCATTCCCGGCAACCCCTTCAAGATGCGCGCGACCTCCGTGCTAACCCCCGGGTCTCGACCTCTACGGTCTCGGGGTCGGCGGCGGCGTGCGCGACGCTGGCAGCAGCCCGGCCAACGACGTGCCAAGCAGCTTCCGCAACGCCACCGTGACTCTGTTCGATGCGGTACTCGGCTACGATTTCGCACGGATCGATCCGAAGCTGCAGGGCATGAAACTGCAGGCCACCGTCCACAACCTGTTCGACCGCAGCTATTAGACCTGCTGCCAGGCGGGCTTCTGCTATCGCGGTCAGCCGCGCCTGTTCATCGCGAGCATGATCGATCTCTGAGAACGCGCCGCCCGCCGGAGGGAGGCCCGGCCGATCACCCCGGCCGAGCCTCCTTGAGGGTTTTCCCGTGAAACGTTAACGACGTTTCCTCAAGATTTGGTGATCGTTCCAGTCTGGGCACGCCTGCGGCGTCGGGCCAGCATGTTCAGCCCCTCCACGCCCGCCGAGAAGGCCATGGCAGTGTAGATGTACCCCTTCGACACGTGAGCACCGAAGCCTTCGGCGATCAGGGTCATGCCGATCATGATGAGGAAGCCCAGCGCCAACATCACGACCGTCGGGTTGGCGGCGATGAAGCGTGACAACGGGTCGGCAGCCAGCAGCATCACGGTCACGGCGGTGACGACGGCGATCACCATGATGGGCACGTGCTCCGTCATGCCCACCGCCGTGATGATGCTGTCGATGGAAAATACGAGATCGAGGACGAGGATCTGGCCGATGGCTGCGGTGAAGCCGAGCCGCACAGCGTTGCTCCCGAGCGTCTCCGGCTCCGGATCGACGGTGTGATGGATCTCCTTCGTGGCCTTCCACAGCAGGAACAGGCCGCCGGCGATGAGGATCAGATCGCGCCAGGAAAAGCCCTTGCCGAACACCTCGAAGACGGGCTGCGTCAGGGCGACGATGTACGCGATGGTGGCGAGGAGGCCGAGGCGCAGGATCAGCGCGAGGCCGATGCCGATGCGCCGTGCCTTCTGCTGGTGCTCGGGCGGAAGCTTGTTGGTCAGGATCGAGATGAAGATGAGGTTGTCGATGCCGAGCACGACCTCCATCACCACCAGGGTGGCGAGGGCCGCCCAGGCGGTGGGGTCGCTGGCGAGTTGAAGCAGGCTGTCCACGGTGGCCTCGTCGAGTCAGTCAGGGCCGCTCCCCCGGACGGCGTCGCGCCGGGAGCGGGGATGGAGAGGGGCGGGGCCGGTCCCGGCCCCGTTCGGCTCGGTCAGGCCGTCGGGCCGGGGCTGCTCGCGGCCACGCCTGGCCGTTCGGCCGGGGCCGGGCTGAAGATCCGCACCGCCTTCGGCACCACCTTGAAATGAGCGGGGGTGTAGGTCGACAATTCGCCATCGGTGTTCACGGGGCGCGGCTTCTTGGTCTTCACCACGATCTCGGTGGTGCTGAAGGCCCGCACGTCGGCCGCCTTGCCCTGGGTGCCCTTGCGCAGAGCCGGCAGGAGCATCAGCAGCCGCCACCAATGGGCGACCTCCAGGCTGTAGAAGTCGAGCTTGCCGTCGTCGACGGTGGCCGTCTCCTCGACGGTCATGCCGCCGCCGTAGTGACGTCCGTTGCCCACCGAGACCTGGATGGTGCGCACCGTCTCGGTCTGACCGTCATGCTCGATGTAGACGGTGAAGGGCCGCATCCGCCGAAGCACGCGGACCGCCGCGATGCCGTAGCCGAGGGTGCCCCAGGTCTTCTTCGATTCCGCCGTGAGGTCGCCCGCGAGGTCCGCCGAGAAGCCGATGCTAGCGACGTTGAAGTAGTAGTGCCCGTTGACACAGCCGAGATCGGCCGGGCGTGCCTCCGCGCTGGTGATGAGGCGAGCGGCCTCCACCGGGTCGACGGGCAGGCCGAGGGAGCGGGCGAGATCGTTGGCCGTGCCGAGGGGCAGGATGCCCAGAGGCAATCCCGTCTCGACCAGAGCGGGCGCGGCCGCGTTGAGGGTGCCGTCACCGCCACCGAGGATGACGAGATCGCAACCCTGCGCGTGACGCTTGATGACCGCGGTGCAGTCGGCGTCACCCGGCGGCTCGAAGGGTTCGATCCCTCCGGCGCGGAGGACGTCGCGGACCTCGTCGAGGGAAAAGCTGCCGTTGCGGGCCTTCGGATTGACGAGGAGAAGCGCCTTGCGGGAGGGCGCGCTCATCGGGGGGCTCCGGTCTGGCACGGATCAGGCTGACGATGTGGGAACGGGAGACAACGAGGGACCATGAGGCTCGACACCCTCCGGTGCGTTCGCGCCGCGTCAGCGCAAAAGCATGGAAGGGTCCGACATCACGGTCAACGCCTCGACCGCCAGAGGGGCCCGGACCCGATCCACAAGGTGGGTTCAGGCTTGGCAATGACAAGAGCCCCTCGGCACAAGAGTCGGTGCCGCGGCGCCTGGGTCCGTGCGCGACGCATCCCCGCAATCCTCGCACCCGTCCACACTTCCGAACCTGGGCCGAACCGTTGCGTGCGCATTCAGGGAAACTTAGCGGCCGCACCCGACGTTTCATTCCGGTCGATCGGTCCCGCACGCGCTTTTCCGAAACCCCGGCCGCGACCCCGGTGATGATGCCATGCGCCACGGTCCAAGCTCCAACGGAACCGGTCTCATCCGACTTGGCTTCGCCTCGTCCGTCGCGCTGATGAGCGCGGCTCTATCCGTAGGAACGGCGCAGGCCCAGACGCGCCCAGGTTGGGTCGATCCGCCGGCTCGACAGGCGGTGCAACCCGGCGCGGACAAGGCCGTCGGTGAGAAGCTGTCGCTCGAAAAATCTGCGTCCGAGAAGCCGGCGTCCGAGAAGCCCGTAGCCGAGACGCCTGCGACGGCCAAGGCGCAGGCGGATGGCTCGTCGGCTCAGGACGCGGCGAGCGCCGAGCGGACGCCGATGGCCGCGCACCGGCGGCGCGTGGCAGGATCCGCCGACGGCCGCCGTGCGGCGACCCGCGAGGGACGCGCCGCGCCGGAGCGCCTGCATATCCGCCCGCGCCTAGCCGACACGCCCACCCCGATGGCATCACCGGCGGCGGCCTCGGACGCACGCTTCCCCGAATGGGCCGCCGCCGCGACGCGCCTGACCGACCGGTACCTGGACAACGTCTCGGCCTCCGGGGACGCGATGGTGGTGAACGCGCCGCGATTCTACGCCGAGCGGGTCCGTTTCCACGGCCGCACCCTGTCACTGGCGGCCCTCATCGCCGAGAAGCGCCGCTTCGTCCGGCGCTGGCCCGAGCGTCACTACGAGGCACAGGGCGGAGCGACCCGAACGGCCTGCAACGCGGCGAGCGCGACCTGCATCGTCCACACCACCTTCAATTTCCGCGCCGACAACCCGGGGCGCGGCGTGCGTTCGCAGGGCGTATCCGAACTCACTCTGACCATCAGCTTCGCCGGGGAGCGCCCGCTGATCGTCGCCGAGTCGAGCCGCGTGCTGCGCCGCTATGGTGCGGGGCCGCAGAGCGCTATAGCGAATGCGCAGCGCGGTGCCTGAGGCCGGCCCGTCGCGATCGGTGCGTCATACCCGGAGTTCTGCGCATCTTGGATGATCGAAATCCACCCTCGCCGGGACTGGGTGAGGCGCGACGGGACGGGGCGGCCTCGGAGCGTGAAGCCTTGCGCCTGCGTATCGCCCGAGCCGTCACGCAGGCAGGCGCCTATCCGGTGGCAGAGCGCACGCTCGCGCTCCTGGCGGAAGCGGCCCTCGCGCCGAGCCTGGAGCCGCCCGGCTACCGCGTGATCGATCGGACGGGCGCACCGCGTCACGTCACCGAGGCGGACGGGGCCCTGGTTCCGATGGATTTGCCGGCCCTCCTCGCGGAGCTCCGAGACCGGCACCCCGCCCTGTTCCGGCCGATTCCCGCGCAGGAACCCGAGTCCGCGCCGGAACCCGTTCCGACGGAGGATTTCCGAATGGCGACGGCGCGGTTCGTCGAGGCGCAGTCGGTTCTGGCACGGTCCCTGGTCACGCGCTCGGCCACCCGAAGCCGTGCCCTTGCCACCTCCCTGTCCAGTCGCTTCGCGACGCTCCGGCGCAGCCGGGTCGCGTCTTCGCCGGCTGAGGCGGTCGCGCCGGGACCCGCGGCCGACCCCGCGGAACCGAGCCGGGCCGGCCTCGTCGCCGGCCGCGTCCGAGAGGGGGCGCAGCGCGTCGGCGGCTATGCCCGCGGTCGCCTCGCCGACAGCGCCTCGCGTCTTGGCGAAGTCGCCCGCGACCGCAACGTGATGCGCGATGCCCTATCCCGGCGCGCCCTCCCGATCGGACTCGGCGCCGCTGCGCTCGTGGCCCTCCTCGCCGTCTTCGGAGGGCGGACGCCGCAGGAGACCGCTTCGCCCGATACGGGGGGACCGGCTCAATCCCCGCCGCAGGCCTCGTCCACAGCGGCGCCGCAGAGCGCGCCCGACATGAGTCCCGCTCTGCCGGAGGAAACGCCTCCGAAACCGGCCTCGGCCAACGAGATCCGTGGTCCGGTGGAGGTCATCGATACCGCGACCCTGCGGGTCGGCGGCAAGCTCGTGCGCCTCTTCGGGGTGGAGTGGGTGCGCGGCGGACAGGCTGACGAACTCACCCGCTACCTGGCCGGCCGTACCGTGACCTGCCAGCCGGTGGCCGGCAGCGAGGCCCGCCTGTGCGCGGTGGACGGGCGCGACCTCTCCGAGGTGGTGCTATTCAACGGCGGCGGCCGCGCCTCACCCGAGGCGACGCCCGACCTCGTGGCCGCCGAGGACCATGCCCGCGCCGAGCGCCTCGGAGTCTGGGGACGCTGACACCCTGACCTTGGTCGCCTCCGCGCCCAGGACGCACCGGACACCCTTGCGTCGCACGATCCGGCCGGTCTCAATGCCGGCGGGATCGTCAGGGGAACGGGGCATGGATTTCTCTGTGGGCGTGAGCGTCGCGGCGGTGGTGCTCGTGGCGCTCGTCGTCGTGACCCTCGGGATCGGCATCAACATCGTCCCGCAGGGGCACGTCTACACCGTGGAGCGGTTCGGCAAGTACCACCGCAGCCTGGAATCCGGCCTCGGCCTCATCGCCCCCTACGTCGAGCGAATCGGCCGGCGGGTGAACGTGATGGAGCAGGTCATCGACGTGCCGAGCCAAGAGGCCTTCACCCGCGACAATGCCGGGGTGCGGATCGATGCCGTGGTGTTCTACCAGGTGCTCGATGCAGCCCGGGCCTCCTACGAGGTCTCCAACCTCGAGGTCGCGATGATGACTCTGACGAGGACCAACATCCGCACGGTGGTCGGCTCCATGGATCTCGACCAGCTCCTGTCCCACCGCGACGAGATCAACGAGCGCCTGCTGCGGGTGATGGATGCCGCCGCCTCACCCTGGGGCGTGAAGATGACCCGCATCGAGATCAAGGACATCGTGCCGCCCGCCGACCTCGCCGGCGCGATGGCGCGGCAGATGAAGGCCGAGCGCGAGAAGCGCGCCTCTGTGCTGGAGGCGGAGGGGCACCGGCAAGCCGAGATCCTGCGTGCGGAGGGGCGCAAGCAATCGGCGATCCTGGAGGCTGAAGGGCGCAAGGAGGCGGCCTTTCGCGATGCGGAGGCGCGGGAGCGCGGAGCGGAGGCCGACGCGCGGGCGACCCAGCTCGTCAGCGAGGCCATCGCCAAGGGCGACCTCGCGGCAGCGAATTTCCTCGTGGCCGAGAAGTATGTCGAGGCGGTCAAGGCCATCGCCACCGCGCCGAACCAGCGCGTGGTGGTGGTCCCGATCGAGGCGGCGGCCCTCGCGGGCACCCTGGGCGGCATCGCCGAGATCACCCGCAGCGTCTTTGGCGAGGGGGCTCCTGCCCGGAAGAGCGCGGGCCTGCCTCCGAATGTCGGCGGGTCGGCGCGATGATCGCGTCGTTCGTCGACGCGATCGGCCCGGCCTGGACCTGGATCCTGGTCGGCCTCGTGCTGATGGGAACCGAACTCGTCGCCTCGGGAGTGTTCCTGCTCTGGCTCGGTCTCGCAGCCGTGGTCACGGGGCTGCAAAGTCTCCTCGTGCCGATGCCCTGGCAGGGACAGCTGCTGCTGTTCGCCGTCCTGTCGGTGGCCTTCGCGGTGGTCGCAAGCCGCCGGAACAAGGACGGTCCGAGCGCCCTGAACCAGGGCGCCCAGGGCCTCGTCGGGCGGGACTATTCCCTCGTGGCACCGATCGTCGCCGGCGAGGGTCGGATCCGCGTCAACGACACCCTCTGGCGCGTCACCGGCCCGGATGCGCCCATGGGCGCCCGGGTGCGGGTGACGGGGGTGGAAGGCACGCTGCTCACGGTCGTGCCGGTATAGACACCGGCACCCCCTCGGGGATCGCGCCCCTGGCCTCCACGAATCGGCACGCGATTGAGACGGGGAACCACTTCTCCTAGAAGCAGCGCTGTCGTCTTGCCGGCGCCGCGTCGCGCCCCTGTGATGGGAGTTCTCATGAGCAGCTTGAAGTTCGGGACGAGCGGTCTGCGTGGGCTGGTCACCGACCTGGTGGGCTGGCCGAGCTACGCCTATGCGAGGGCCTTCTTCCGCTCCGTCGCCGAGACGACCGGCACCGGTCGCACCGTCGTGATCGGGCGAGACCTGCGCGACAGCAGCCCCGGCATCGCCGCCACGGTGGCGGCCGCCGCCACGGGCGCCGGCTTCACGGCCATCGATTGCGGCGCGCTGCCGACGCCGGCCCTGGCTCTGGAAGCGCTTCGGCGCGGCGTCTGTGCCGTGATGGTCACCGGCAGCCACATTCCGGAGGACCGGAACGGTCTGAAATTCTACCGGCCCGACGGTGAGATCACCAAGACCGATGAGGCTGCGATCCTGGCGGCCCTCGGCGACATCACCACGGAAGGCGCCATGGCGGCGGCCGATCCCGCTGCGCCGGAGCCCGGCGCGACGGACCGTTACCGTCAGCGCTATTGCGGAACGTTCCCGTCCGATATCCTGGCCGGCCTCAGGATCGCGGTCTACCAGCAGAGCTCCGTGGCGCGCGACCTGCTCGTGGAACTGCTGACGGCGTTGGGCGCGGACGTGACCTCGATCGGGCGCGCGGACCGCTTCGTTCCCATCGACACGGAGGCCCATCGCCCTGAGGACATCGCCTTCATCCGCGATGCCACGGCGTCGGGCGATTTCGACGCCCTGGTGACGACGGATGGCGACGCGGACCGGCCACTGGTCGCGGATGCCGCCGGACGAATCCTGCGGGGGGATGTTCTCGGGCTGATCACGGCGCGGTATCTCGGCGTCGATACCGTCGTCGTGCCGGTCACGGCGGGCTCGGCCATCGAGCATGCGGGCGGGTTCCGGCAGGTGCTGCGCACCAGGGTCGGCTCGCCCTACGTCATCGCCGGCATGGCCCAGGCGGAGACGGAGGGCGCCGACGCCGTTGTCGGCTTTGAGGCGAATGGTGGCTTCCTGCTCGGTTCGGACGTGACCCTCGATGGCCGAACCCTGCCCGCGCTGCCGACCCGCGATGCGATGCTGCCGATTCTGGCGACCCTGGCCGCGGCGCGCAAAGCCGGACTGTCGCTCGCGGACCTCGTCGCATCCCTCTCCGTGGGCGAGACCGCCAGCGACCGCCTGCCCAATACGCCGGCCGAGAAGAGCGGCGCCTTCCTGCGGCAACTCTGCGAGGAGACGTATCGGCGGGATTTCGTTCGGCCGATCGGTGAGCCGCGCGCCATCGACGAGCAGGACGGCGTGAGGATGGAGCTCGATGGCGGACGCACCATCCACTTCCGCGCCTCCGGCAACGCGCCCGAACTGCGCTGCTACGCCGAGGCGGGAACGGCCGGAGAGGCGGAGGACCTAGTCCGCTGGGGATTGGCGGCCGCGGCGGCCGCGATGACGATGGGCGCGCCGGGCTCGGACGCCGCGCCGGACGGATCGGCGTTCGGCCCCTGAACTTGAGGAGCCGCCGGCGTAACCCGGCGGCCTCGGCGCGCCGGGGCCGCGAGGCTCGGCCTCATCCGAACGCGCCCACCTCGTGCTGGATCAGGCCCGAGATCTCGCGCACCCGCTGGAAGCTGCGCCGGATCGGCTCGAACAGCGTCTTGTGCTCGGCCTCGTAGGTACCGACGTCGCGCGGGCCCGCCGGTTCGCCGAAGTTCAGGCCGAGGGTCGGATCCGGGGTGATCGGGAAGATGTCCTCCAGCAGCGTGAGGCAGCCGTCGATGTCGAGGCGCAGGAAGCGCTCGATCAGCGCTTCGCGGCTCACGCCCGATTGCGGTCGGAAACCCGGAATGTGCACGGCCAGGAACCAGATCCGGTGGATCAGCGCGAGGCGGATCGCGTGCAGCAGGGTCAGGCGGGCCGACATCCGGCCGAGGTCGGGAGCGGCGACCTGCAGGTTGAGCCAGTCGCAGGTGAGGCGGCCGAAGAGGTGGCGCAGGTCGGGGGCGAGCCGCAGCCGGTCGAGGGCGTTGGCGATCACCACGAGTTCCTCGCGCCGGCCGTCGCGCTGGGTGCGCCGGGCCCGCTCCAGCCACACCGCCGGGTCGAGCGTGTCGATATACGCGCGCAGCACGTCGAGGTCGGAGACGCTGGCCGCGTGCTGCACGAGTCGGAAGGCCCGGGAGAAGCGTACGGAATCCCGGCGCATGTCACGGAATAGGTCCGGGGTCCGGCCGGCCGCCCGGCCGACGCCGTGCAGGGAATTGGCCAGGAAGCCGAGCTGCTGCAGGATCGCGTTGTTGGGAATCGCCCGCATCTGGCGCGGATGGGTGATCATGGTCGGGCCGCCGCCATCGGTCTGGCGGGCGACGGGCCGGGAGCCCGTGCGGTCGAGGAGGCTCGGACCGAAGGTCCCCAGCAGGGCGGCGTAGCCGGGATCGTCCACCAGCGCCTCCATGTCCTGGCGCACCACGGTGAAGAACTCGGCGGCGAAATCCGGCTCGGCGTAGATCGGGTCGTCGGTCTCGTCGGCCCCGTTGGCGGGATCGGAGAGGACATAGTCGGCGAAGCTGTCGTCGTCGTCGGTGTCGAAGGCGAAGACGTGCTCGGCGATGCGCTCCACCGTGGCCTCGGCCAGGGGCAGGGTGCCGAACATCAGGTAGCCGTCCGAGCCCTGGAAGCTCGATTCGAGGCGTACCCGGATCCCGGCATTCCGGTTGCGCCGACGCGAATCCTCCGGGGCGAGATAGGCGAGGCGGTCGCGCAGGGAGCTGGGATGCGCGCCCCGGCCGATGGATTCGCCGTGGGTGTCGAAGATCGCGAGTTCCACGCCCGTGAGATCGTTCTGCACCATCAGCTCGGTGATGCGCAGGCGCAGGCGCTCGATCCAGAAGCTCGCCGCGAGCTGGCCGACATAGCGCCCGGAATCGGAGTAGCCGAACTGTACCGTCAGTCGGCCGATGCGCTTGAGATATTGCCGCCAATGCGGGTTGCGGAGCGCATCGTCGAGGACCCGGATGCCCTGTTCGAGGGCGCTGGCCGTCTCGAACAGCGGCGTGATCTCGACCCTGTCGGCGATGCCGTAGTGCCGCGCCAGCCAGAGGGCGGCCAGCAGCGTGTAGCCGGTCTCGGTCTCGGCGATCAGGAAGCGGACCGGGTGGGTGCCGTCCACGTGCTTGAGGATCTGGGTGATCGTCATCATCAGCCGGGCGGCCGAGGCCCGCTCGGCGGCGAGCGCGCCGAAATCCACGTCCACCGCCTGCACGTCGTTGAGCAGCGCGTGGATGGTGGCGAGGTGCGAACGGCGCTGGGCGGCGTCCGTGGGTTCACCCTCGAGATCGGTGACGCGCCGCACCGCGTTGTGGATCTGGCTGGCGTTCAGCCGGAAATGCGGCAGGGCGTTCGAGAGACCGTGGGTGGCGATGCCGGACCGCAGCAGGGCGATGCTGCGCTGGTCGGCCTCGGATTCGGCCGCCCCGAGGGCGCCCGCGAGTCCGGCCAGGATCGCGCTGGCATCGGTCTGGGCCCGTTCGCGCTCGATGATCAGGGCGAGGGCGAAGCGATGCACCGCCTCCAGGGACGGCTTGGTTCCGAGCCGGGGCGCGACGGCGAGCTGGCGGTTCACGGCGGCGAGGGCGTTCCCCGTGAGGTCGCGCACCACCTGGGTCGCGGGCACCTGGGGGAGGTGGCGCATGACCCGATCGAGCTGCATCCGCTTGGATTCGAGGCGATAGCGCAGGGTGTCCCACCAGCCGATATCGGTGCGCCCGTCGGTGTCGCACCCGACCCAGCTCGCGATCGAGAAGGGTTTCGGGACGAGCTCCGTCCAGCGGTCGGGCCAGCGCGCCCGGGCCGCATCGAGGAGCATGGCGTTGAAGCCGTCGACGGCGGTGCGGCCGTGATTGGCCGCGATGCAGGCCTGCTCGAACTCGTCGTCGAGGCTGATGTTCGGGTCGGGCCGGGTCGAGAGGGCGGCCGCGCGCGCGACCAGCGGCGCGCGGGCGGCGCCCTCGGCCTGGCTCGCCGCCTGGGCGATCAGGGCGGCGACGGCGCGCGGCATCCCGAAGGTCGGATGGGCGGTGAAGACCACGGCGAAGCCCGTGCGGCCCACGAGGTCCCGGAAGGTCTCGAAATCGCCCTGGCGCGCGGGGACCGCCGCCACGAGACGGGCGGCCATCCGGCTGTCGGGCGCCGACACCGCGTCCCGGTCCAGCCCCACATAGGCGCGCAGGCGCTCGGCGCGGGACGCCAGGGACTGGGATCGCAGCCGGGGAAACAGGTCGTCCAGGTCGTCCTCGCCGATCTCACCCCGGTCGAAGCGCCGGGTGATGGCGAGCGTGACCGCGAGCACGGGATTGCGGAACGGATCCTCCGCCGCCTGCTCGCGGGATTCCTCGATCAGCCGCAGGAGGTCGCGCTCCAGGCTCTCCGCCCCCTGCGGATCAGGGCCGGGGTCGTGGGCGGCATCGGCCGGATTGAGGTCATGCATGCGCATCGATCGACCTTGAGGTTCGGGAGCGGGCTAGGGCGTCATACGGCATGCGGACGCCGCCGATGCGTCGGAACTGCGCGAAATCCCCGGCCATCGACACGGAAAGAGGGCCATCCCCGGGGTCGCATGGTCCATCCCTGCGCAGTCCCTGTCTGCACGGCTCATGCCTGACCGCCCCGGAACCGGGGATATCGAGCCGGGGTCGAGCCGTTCCTTCTGACATCGTCGCCCGACGACGCAAGGACCGTTCCGGCGTGGGGCGGCGGTCCGCGAACGTGCCGGGAGAGGATGCAACGCGGCGCGTCCTGGGCTAACGCTGGACCCGGCATGGAAACACTCCTGATCCTGGGGGCCCTGGGCGTCCTCCTGTTCTCCGGCTTCCTCGTGGCCCTTCAGCTCAGAAGGGGGCGTCGGCCCGAACTGCGCATGGCGCGCGAGGAAGACCTCGTGGATGAGGCCGATGGCGAGGATCTGCTGATCCGCAGCCTCGAGCCGCTGCGCCCCAGTCCCATCGATCGCAGCGCGACCGTTCTGGACATCGAGCCGGAGCGGCCGCTCGGGGTTTCGGACGAGGACCCGGCCCGTAAGTTGCCGTCGCTGCCCCGTCCAGACCCGCATCGAGAACGAGAGCTTCGCTGATGGTGTGCTCCCGCACGCGCCGGTGGCCGACCCTCCAGCCCGCGGCCTTCCTGTCGCTGGCCTCCCTGTCCCTGGTTGCCCTGATCGTGGCGGGAGCGGCCCAGGCTCAGGTGTCCGAGCCGGCTCCCGAAACCGAGCGGCCGGCCGCGGCGCCGACCCCGCGCCGGCTTGCCCCGAAGCCCAAACCCAAGCCCGCGCCCAAACCTGCGGTGAAACCGGCGGCCGAGGCCCCCGCGACCACCCCCACCGACCCCGAGCCCGTCGCCACTCCCGCGCCCGTCGCCGCTCCCGCGCCGATGCCAGCCGCTAACCTGCCCGGCCTGACCGTGCAGTGCGAGGCCCGGGCGGCGGTCTACGAGGGACAGAAGGACTTTGTGGTCTGGGTGACCCGCACGGGGGCCGTCGTCGTCGAGAATCCGCTGCGCCCGCTCACGCCGGAGACGACCCGGGTCCTGGAGGTCGTCATCGCCGGCAAGGCCGCCACGGCATACGGCCCTGACCTGTTCGCCCTGCGGCGCGGCGGCAGCCCGGCGGCCCTCGGGGCGCTGCTCGGCGCCCCGGTCCGCTGGGATGCCGTGCCGGCGCCCCTGCCCGACACGCTCAACATCGTCTCCGACACCGGAAAGAGTCTGGCGCAGCTCGGGTTTCGGGAATGCGGGGAGGCTCCAGCCGTGACGCGTGCGCCGGTGGCCGCCGGGAACGAGGCGGCCAAGCCGAGCAAGACCCCGGTGAAGAAGGTCCGGCCGAAGGTGGCCAAGGAGTCGGGGAGCGGATCGTCCGGCGCCAAGGCCCCCCCCGGCCTCAGCCTGCCGCAGGGTGCCATCGAGTGACGCCATCTGCAGGAGTTCGCCCATGAGTGCCGGATCCCAGGGACCGACCGCCGCCGAGGTGATCGCCCGCCTCGGCCTCGCGCCGCACCCGGAGGGCGGGCATTACCGCGAGACCTTCCGGGATCCCCGCACCGTCGAGGGGCGCTCGGTGGGCAGCGCGATCTACTACCTCCTCGATCTCAGTGAGGTCTCCGAATGGCACCGGGTGGATGCGGCTGAGATCTGGCACTGGCACGCGGGCGCCCCCCTCGTCCTGACGGTGAGCCCCAACGGTCACGATGCCAGCGCGGCCTATCTCGGCCCCGACCTCGCGCGGGGTCAGCAGCCGCAGATCGTCGTCCCGGCCGGCCACTGGCAGACCGCCACCAGCCTCGGGGCCTGGACGCTGGTGGGCTGCACGGTCTCACCGGCCTTCGAATTCGCCGGCTTCGAGATGGCGCCGCCGGACTGGCGCCCGATGCCCAGGTCGTGAGGTTCAGGTCCTGTCGCGGAGGCGCTCGCGCGCCCCGGCCCGGGAGGCCCGCACCGCCACCCCGGCGCCGAGGACGATGAGGAGGCAGGCGAACGCCAGGGCCGGGCTCGGCTCGGCATAGCCGGCGAGCACCAGGGTCAGGGTCGACAGGATCGGGGCGGCGTAGGCCGCGACCCCGAGAAGGCGCAGGTCGCCCCGCTTCACCCCAATGTCCCAGAGATAGAACGCGGCGCCTACCGGCCCCAGGCCGAGGGCGACGACCGCCCCCCACTGCACCGTGCCCGCCGGCCACAGCGTCGTCTCGAAGGCGCGATGGCAGGCGAAGCTGAGAGCCGCTGTGGCGAGGCAGAAGCCCGCCACCGCATCGGTCGGCACCGCCCCGACCCGGGACGAGAGTACGGAATAGCCCGACCAGACGAAGGCGGCCGCCAGGGCCGCGAGATAGCCGGGCAGGGCTCCGGCGGCGAAGTCGATCCCGCCGCGGCCGGCGAACAGCACCATGACGCCGGCGAGTCCGAGGGCGGCCCCGCCGAGATGGCCGGCGTGCAGGCCCGCCGCCCCGGGAAGCCGGGCCGACAGCAGCACGATCAGGAGGGGCCAAAGATAATTGAGCAGGCCCGCCTCCGCCGGTGGGGCGAGGCGCAGGGCGGCGAAGTACAGGGCGTGGTATCCGAACAGGCCGCCGACGCCGAGGAGCCAGACCGGCCAGGGCTGGCGCAGGGTTCGGAGCCCCTCGCGCCTCAGGGGCCAACTCGCGCAGCCCACCAGGCCGCCCACCGCGAAGGTCATGGCGGCGAGCTGGAACGGGGGTATCGCGCCGGACAATGCGGTCAGCAGCGTGAGTTGCGACCACAGCAGGATCGCGCCGAAACCGAGGAGGGTCGGGGTGGGCATGGCAGGACCGAAGCGGATGGCAGGGGGCTCCTGTCCCACGGAGACCCGCCGGATGGCAACCGGGGACGATCCCGGATCCGACACGAGGCGCACCGACGCGCGGACCAGGGGCGATACGGACCGGTATCGCGGCGCGACGCACCCGATGGCGAGGCGCTGGCGCGCATGATCTCACAACTGTAGGATGTTTTCCCTTGCGGACGGTTGTTTCCGGGCGTTTCTACCCTCGTCGCCCCAGACCCGGAGTCTTCAGGATGCGTCGGTCCCGTTCGTCCACTGCTACGCTGTTCGCCTCGACCCTGCTCGTCCTCGGTGCCAGTCCCGGCCGGGCGGATCCGACCCCGCCCGCGCCCGATCCGACCCTGAAGAGCGAGGGGCCGACCCAACCGGCCAAGGTCGACGACGGAAGTTACGTCGACAAGGACGGCACGCCGACCTACCACGTGACCCAGGGCGGCAAGATGGTCGATTGGCCGGCCATGTCCGGTTACGTGCGCTACAATGCCAACTGCATCGTCTGCCACGGCCCCGACGGGGCCGGTTCGACCTATGCGCCATCGCTGGTTGAGGCCCTGAAGCGCGACGATTACGCGACCTTCGTGGGCATCGTCGCGGGCGGCAAGAAGGACGTCAATTCCGCGCAGCAGCTGGTGATGCCGGCCTTCGGCGACAACCGGAACGTGATGTGCTACATCGACGACATCTACGTCTACCTGCGGGCGCGGGCAGACGGCGTCATCGGTCGCGGCCGGCCGGCCGAGCACGAACCGAAATCCGAATCGTTCAAGAAGCGCGAGGACGCCTGCATGGGCTGAAGCGCATCCTCGGATGGAGCGGTATCCCCCGAGAGGGACCCAATCCCGCCGCAGCGGGGGCGACGCGCGCCGCCCTCGCTGGTTCTAGAGATCAGGCGATGTACTGGGCGCCGTTGATCGTCAGGGTCGAGCCGGTGATGAAACCGGAATCGTCGGCGGCGAGATACTCCACCGCGCGGGCGATCTCCTCGGCCTCACCGAGGCGACCCACCGGGATCGTCGAGATGATCTTGTTGCGCACCTCCTCCGGCACCGCCATGACCATGTCGGTGGCGATGTAGCCCGGCGCGATCACGTTGACGGTGATGCCCTTGGAGGCGCTCTCCTGGGCCAGGGCCTTGGCGAAGCCGATCACGCCGGCCTTGGCGGCCGAGTAGTTGGTCTGGCCGACCTGGCCCTTCTGGCCGTTGATCGACGAGATCAGGATGATGCGGCCGAAGCCCCGGTTGCGCATGCCCTCGATCACCGGCCGGGTGACCGTGAAGGCGGAGTCGAGGTTGGTCTTGATGACCGCCTGCCACTTCTCGAAGGTCATCTTGTGGAACAGGCCGTCACGGGTGATGCCGGCATTGTTGACCAGGATGTCGACCGGGCCGACCTCGGCCTCGACCGCCTTGATGCCGGCCTCGCAGGCCGCGTAGTCCCCGACGTCGAACTTGAAGACCGGGATGCCGGTCTCGTCCTTGAAGGCATTGGCCGCCTCGTCGTTGCCACCGTAATTGGCCGCGACCTTGTAGCCCTTGGCCTTCAGGCCCTTCGCGATGGCGGCGCCGATGCCGCGGGTGCCGCCGGTGACGAGGGCGACGCGTTCCTGAGCCATGGTTTCCTCCGAGATCTGGTTTCTTGTGATTGTCTTTGGCCGGTCGCGCTTTAGCGGAGGGTCCACGTCGGGCGCGACCGATTTAAATTTGCGGCGCCGTCAAGAATTCATGCGGCGCCCCTCAGGGCTCGGGCTCAGACGCGCTCGACGCAGAGGGCGACGCCCATGCCGCCGCCGATGCACAGGGTGGCGAGGCCGCGCTTGGCGTCACGGCGCTTCAGCTCGTGCAGGAGGGTGACGAGGACGCGGGCGCCCGAGGCCCCGATCGGGTGGCCGATGGCGATGGCGCCGCCATTGACGTTCACCTTGTCGGTGTCCCAGCCCATGTCCTTGTTCACGGCGAGCGCCTGGGCGGCGAAGGCCTCGTTGGCCTCGATCAGGTCGAGGTCGGACGCCTTCCAGCCGGCCTTGTCCAGGGCCTTGCGCGAGGCCGGGATCGGGCCGGTGCCCATCACCTTGGGGTCGACGCCGGCCGTGGCCCAGGAGACGATCCGGGCCAGGGGCTTGATGCCCCGGCGCTCGGCCTCGGAAGCCGACATCAGCACGATGGCGGCCGCGCCGTCGTTGAGGCCGGAGGCGTTGGCGGCGGTGACGGTGCCGTCCTTGGCGAAGGCGGGCTTGAGCTTGGCCATGGCCTCGACGGTGGCACCGTCGCGGATGTACTCGTCGGTATCGACCACGACGTCGCCCTTGCGGCCCGGCACGGTGACGGCGGCGATCTCCTCCTTGAAGCGGCCCTCCTTGCGGGCGGCCTCGGCCTTGTTCTGCGAGGCGGTGGCGAACTGGTCCTGCTGCTCGCGGGTCAGCTGGAAGGCCTGCGCCACGTTCTCGGCCGTCTGGCCCATGTGGTAGCCGTTGAAGGCGTCCCAGAGGCCGTCCTTGATCATGGTGTCGACGAGCTTGACGTCGCCCATCTTCTGGCCGCCGCGCAGGTACTGCGCGTGGGGGGAGAGCGACATCGATTCCTGGCCGCCGGCCACGATCACGGTGGCGTCGCCGTTGGCAATCTGCTGCATGCCGATGGCGACCGTGCGCAGGCCCGAGCCGCAGACCTGATTGACGCCCCAGGCGGTGGCCTTCTCGGGGATGCCAGCCTTGATGGCGGCTTGGCGGGCGGGGTTCTGGCCGGCGCCGGCGGTGAGGACCTGGCCGAAGATCACCTCGTCCACGTCGTCGGCCGGGACGCCGGCGCGCTCGAGGGCGGCCTTGATCGCCACGGCGCCGAGATCGTGCGCGGGGACGGTGTTGAATACGCCGCCGAACGAACCCACCGCGGTGCGCGCCGCACCGACGATGACGATATCTTCTGCTGCCATGGTGACGTTCTCCTCATTCCGGCGGGCGCTCCCTTGACGCTCTGAATGCAATCGAGCGTGGGCGCCTTTGTGCCGTTCCCTCGGATGAAAGCCGTCGACCCTGCGAAGTCAAGGCATCCGAAGGTTGTTTGCGGCCCCGCCCGTGACAGGACGCGCTCCCTTGCGTGGTATTCCGCGGGATGGGCGATAAATTGCTGTTTTCGTCGGCACGGGAACGTCTTAAGGTGCACTTGTGCGGCGCGGGATCGAGCAGCGGTCCTTGGCGCCGCGGTAAGAAGATCGCGCGGCTACGAACGCGCCGGGAGAGGCCCCCAGAAATGGCGGATAACGGTAAGTCCACCCACACCGTCATCAAGAAATACGCCAACCGGCGCCTCTATCACACCGGGACGTCGACCTACGTCACCCTCGAGGACTTGGCGACGATGGTGCAGAACGGCGAGGACTTCCTCGTCTACGACGCGCGCTCGGGCGACGACATCACCCGGTCGGTGCTGACGCAGATCATCTTCGAGCAGGAGAACAAGGCCGGCGAGGACAACCTGCTGCCGGTGGCTTTCCTGCGCCAGCTGATCCGCTTCTACGGTGACAGCATGCGCACCATGGTTCCGAGCTTCCTGGAATTCTCGATGGCGAACTTCGCCCGGGACCAGGAGGGCCTGCGCGAGAAGATGACGCAGAGCTTCGCGCCCACCGCGTTCCAGAGTGCGATGGAGGAGCAGGTCCGGGCGAACATGAGCTTCTTCGGCGACGCGATGAAGATGTTCACCACCTTCGGCACCGGCCCGCTCTCCGGCATGGGGGCGCATCCCTCTTCGGCGGGCAAGTCCGCCGGCGTTCCCGCCCCGGTCCAGCACGGCCCGGCCGGAAGCGACCTCGACGACCTCAAGCGCCAGATGGCCGAGATGCAGTCCCGCCTCGAGGACCTGGCCAAGAAGTAGGCCCGCGGCGTCGGTGGAAATCTCCCGTGTGCGGGAATCGCCCGAGACCCTCAACGGGTAACCTTGCTGCGCGAGAGGCGCCGGATCAAAGGTTGACGAACCGTTAACGCGGGCCAATTCTGTTCCCACGGGCCATCCGGGCGCTGGGAGCGAGGGCATGGAGCGTGCCGAGACGGGGCGGGACGACCGAGGAGGTGCACCGCCTGAAGCGGTTCCCCTCGCGCGCCATGACCTCGTGGTCATTTCCGGCAGCGAGGCGTCCGGGTTTCGGCCAGTTCCGGCCCGTCCCCTATCCGGCTTCCTGGCCCAGCTCATCGTCAGCACCGAGCCGACCCTGCGGCCGTCCCGCATCGAGCGCACGCGCTCGGCCGCGGCGCGCTACGCCGAGGCTGCGCGCCGCGCCTGACGGACGCTGACATCACCCTCGGATGGTGGCGATCGGCCAACGAAAAAAGCCGGGCCCCTGCGGGGCCTCGGCTCGGAATCTCGGGCGTGCGGTGCGGTCCGGGGCGGCCGTACGGCGCCCCCGCGAGGACTCAGGCCTCGGTCGACTTCACCTTGAGGACCTGGCGGCCCCGGTACATGCCGGTCTTGAGATCGATGTGATGGGGACGACGCAGCTCGCCCGAATCCTTGTCGGTGACGTAGGTCGGGGCCTTGAGGGCGTCGGCGGAGCGGCGCATGCCGCGACGCGAGGGGGAGGTCTTTCGCTTCGGAACGGCCATCGGAAGAGTCCTGCTACGGCAAAAAAGGCACCGTGGGCGCGACTTCCAGGGGAAGGCCGCCTCGGTACCGTGGTCAAACGGAGATTCGCTGGCGGGTCTATAACGCCACCCGCAGGTTCTGGCTAGAGCGTCCCGCGCAGGAGGTTCGAAGAGGCAGGGCCGACAGGTCCGGCGCGGATCGGACCTCGGCGCGGCAAGGATCCCCGGCCCTCGCCGTGCCGGCCAGGATCCCGCCCTGGACCCGCGGAGGATTCGCTCCCCGCCGAACGGCATCAATCCCGGCGCGGAGACGCGCGAGGACTTTAATCTGCGGTTCAAGTTGGAACTTCTACTCAGGGGACAGGCTCGCCGCCGCATTACGCGGAGGGCGATGCTTTCGGGAGACATCCATGTCCTCATCCCTGCTGCGTACCCTCGCCGTTCTGACCTGCATCGCCGCCGGCCCCGCCCTGGCCCAGGCGCCGAGCCCGGCCGCCCCCACGCCCTCGACGGCTCCCAAGACCGTGGCGCCGACCGCGCCCGCGGCGCCCAAGGCGCCGACGGTCGAGCCGGCCGCGAAGACGGCCCTGGTCGACATCAACAGCGCCACCGCCGCCGAGCTCGACGCCCTGCCGGGCATCGGTGCCGCACGCGCCGCCGCGATCATCAAGGGGCGCCCCTATCGAGGCAAGGACGAGCTTCTGTCCAAGAAGATCATCCCGCAGAACGCCTATGACGGCATCAAGGACAAGGTCATCGCCAAGCAGAAGTGAGGCTGGCCAAACGGACATGTAAGGTCTGGCGCGGCGCGCGGGGTGTCCCTGCGCGCCGCGCGGTCTGCCACCCTTGCGGGGGGCCGGGCCGGGTGATAGGCGCCGGGGATCACACGAGAAACGCCGTTCGTGGCCCGTCGTCGATCCCAGCGCGAAAACTCCCCGTCCATGCCGCCGCCCCCCGCCATCCGCCTGCATCGCGGCGACCTGCCCGCCGATTACGTCGCCGGCCCGGCCATCGCCATCGACACCGAGACCCTCGGGCTCAACCCGCATCGCGACCGCCTCTGCGTCGTGCAGATCTCGCGTGGCGACGGCGCTGCCGACGTGGTCCAGATCATCCCTGGCGGACCGGCTCCCGAGACGCTGATGCGCGTGCTGGCCGATCCGGCCACCCTGAAGATCTTCCACTTCGCGCGCTTCGACCTCGCGGTGCTGTTCCAGGGCCTCGGGGTCATGCCGGCGCCGGTCTACTGCACCAAGGTGGCCTCGAAGCTGGCTCGCACCTACACCGACCGGCACGGGCTGAAGGACGTGGTCCGGGAACTCGTGGGCATCGACCTTTCCAAGCAGCAGCAATCCTCGGATTGGGGCGCCGATACCCTGAGCCAGGCCCAGGTCGATTACGCCGCCTCCGATGTGCTCTACCTGCATGCCGCGCGCGCGCGGCTCGACGCGATGCTGGAGCGGGAGGGCCGTGCGGATCTCGCGCGGAACTGCTTCGACTTCCTTCCGACCCGCGCCCGGCTCGACCTCGCCGGCTGGCCGGACACCGACATCTTCGCGCATGCCTAGGGGCGGCCTCCCTCGCATGGGCCCCCGTCACGCCAGCCTTCCTGTCCCCGGCCTCCGTGCGCCGTCGCACATCCCCGCGCCCGCGCCTGCGCCATTCCGCCCTCGGGTGAACCGGAGGCTTGATGCTTTCTCAAGCTTCCCGTCATAACTTCGCCACTGCCCCCGGCCATCCGGCGGTCGACCCAGCCGTGGCGCGCTCCTCGCGTGCGCCGCCGCCGCCGGGGCACGATGTTGGAAAGATCATGCACCTGGGCGCGGCGATCGAGACGGGGCAGACGAGCGACGGCCGCGTCGATGCGCGCCGGACCCGCGCCCATGCGCGGGCGCGCAACCACAGCAGCCACGTGCGCGCCCTGCGCCGGCTGATCCCCCTCGCCGCCGGAACCGCCGTCATCGCACTCGCGGTCGTGACCCTGTTCAATCCCTTCGGAGCCGGCCTCCCCGACGTGTCGGTGGGCCAGCTCAGCCTGTCGGGCAGCAAGGTGAAGATGGAGAATCCCCGCCTGTCCGGCTTTCGGAAGGGCGACCGGGGCTACGAGGTCACCGCCATCGCCGCTTTCCAGGACGTTCGCAAGCCGAGCGTGATCGAATTGCAGGCCATGAAGGGCCAGCTCAACACCGACGACAAGGGCGGCCTCGTCCACCTCGAAGCTGCCTCCGGCGTGTTCGATTCCGCGCGCGAATCCCTGAACCTCGACCGCGACATCCGGCTCTGGACGGACAAGGGGGAGGAGGTCCGCCTGAAGACGGCCGCCGTCGACTTCAAGGCCGGCAGCGTCCGGTCGAGCGAGACCGTCGCCGTCTCCATGCCGAGCGGCACCATCGTGGCCGACACCCTGGAGGTGATCGACAGCGGCCACGTCATCTCCTTCGTCGGCAACGTCCATACGGTCCTGCACGGTCGGGATCCGTCGGGAGGGGATCCGCAGGACAAGTCCGAGGCCGGGGCCGACAAGGCTCAGGTCGCCGGGCTGAGCGACAAGCCGACGCGCATCCGGACCACGGCGGCCGAGCCCGAGGACGGGGAGCGCCGCCGGTGACGCGGCCCACGGTGAAGGACGTCGTCCCGCATCGGTGCCTGACGGCCCTCGTGCTCGCGCTGGCGAGCGTGATCGCGGCCGGGCCCGCCGCGGCACAGACGGCGCCCGCGGCCCCGCGCAAGGAGAAGGCCGCTTCGCCCCTGGGCAACCTCGGCGGCGGCGGCAAGGAGCCGATCAAGATCGACGCCGATCGTCTCGACGTGTTCGACCGCGAGAACAAGGCCGTCTTCGCCGGCAACGTCGTCGCCGTGCAGGGCGACAGCACGATCCGCTGCTCCAGCATGACGGTGCGCTACAAGCGCGGCAAGGACAAGAAAGAGCCAGCGGCGGGCGGCGAGCCGGCCAGCCAGGCGGAGCGGGCCGCCGGCCTGAACGAGAACGGCATCCAGCGCGTGGAATGTGCCGGCCCGGTGACCGTGGTGCAGAAGGACCAGATCGCCACCGGCGACAACGCCGTGTTCGATCAGGAGGCCAAGCGCATCGTGGTCACCGGCAACGTCATCCTGAGCCAGTGCCAGAACGTCACCCGCGGCTCCCGCCTCGTCTACGACATGAACACCGGCCGGGCGAACATGGACCCGGTGGCGGGCGGGCGCGTCTCCGCCCTCCTCGTGCCGCAGAAGGAGGACGGGGCCAAGGGCAAGGGCTGCACGCCGGCGTCCATCGCCGGACGCGCGGCCAAGCCGCCGGCCGACAAGCCCGCAGCGGACAAGCCCATCGAAGCCTCCGCCGAGAAGCCTGCCGGCAAGACCCGGGCCCAGACGAATTGAGTGCCGCAGCGCCGGCGCCCGCCCTGGCGGAGCGCTCCTCCGATCGTGCCGGCGCGCCGCCTGCGCCCTCCCTGCTCCGGCGGTTGTTCGGAGGGCGCGCCCGTCGTCGCGCGGCCGAGGCGGCCGCCATCGTCGAGGAGGGCGGCGGGCCGGGCATCCTCTGCGTGCGCGGCCTACGCAAGAGCTACGGCGCCCGCACCGTCGTGCACGAGGCCGGCCTCACCGTGCGCAACGGCGAGGCAGTCGGTCTCCTCGGCCCCAACGGCGCCGGCAAGACCACCATCTTCTACATGATCACCGGCCTCGTCACGGCCGATCGCGGCACCATCACCCTCGACGGCCTGCCGATCACCCAACTGCCGATGTACCAGCGGGCCCGCCTCGGCATCGGCTATCTGCCGCAGGAGGCCTCGATCTTCCGTGGCCTCACCGTGGAGGACAACATCCGTGCGGTGCTCGAGGTGGCCGAGCCCGACCGCAAGGAGCGCGCCCGCAAGCTCGAATCGCTGCTCGAGGAGTTCGATATCGCGCGCCTGCGCAAGTCGCCGTCCATCGCCCTCTCCGGAGGCGAGCGCCGTCGCTGCGAGATCGCCCGGGCGCTCGCTTCCTCGCCGAGCTTCATGCTTCTCGACGAGCCCTTCGCGGGGATCGACCCCATCGCGGTCGGCGACATCCAGGACCTGGTGAAGCACCTGAAGCAGCGCGGGATCGGCGTGCTCATCACCGACCACAACGTGCGCGAGACCCTTGGGCTCATCGATCGCGCCTACATCGCCCATTCGGGTCGCATCCTCACCGAGGGAACGCCCGAGGAGATCGTGGCCAATCCGGAGGCCCGCCGCCTCTATCTCGGCGAGGATTTCCGCCTCTAGGGGCCGGTCTCGTCCGAACCCTGCAGCGTCAGCTCTGCATCCGGGTCACAGCCCACGGATTTTTTCAGCCGGCGTCCAGTACGATCCGAACCGCACGCCAATGGTGCAATGCGGGAATTTCGGCTGATTTTCCAAGCTTTTGTTAGCGTCCAAGATGCGACGCAGGGGTCTCCGCTGGAGTGCCCGCCCCCGTGCTGCTTTCATGGCCTGCTCAATTTGCGTGCAAGCCCGGTCCGCCACGCTTTGACGCGGGATCGGGTTGGCGTTAGACCTGGGGGCAGACGACAGGAAGCAAGATTTGTGCCGAGGGTCGGTTCACGGCGACGTGGGCCGCTGATCCGAGGTGCGACTCACCCGGGGCGACAACCATGAGTCTGCTGCAACGGCTGGAAATGCGCCAGGGCCAAGCCCTGGTGATGACGCCTCAGCTTCTCCAGGCGATCAAGCTCCTCCAGCTCTCCCAGCTCGACCTCGCCGCATACGTCGATGCCGAACTCGAGCGCAATCCGTTGCTGGAGCGCGCCGACGGCGAGAGCGAGATCGAACGCGCGCCGGCCGAGACACCTTCCGAATCCTCGGTCGATCGCGACGGGGACGGCGAGGGGGGCGATTACGACGGGAGCGACGAGCCCTGGATCGCCACCACGCTGACGGCGAGCGGCGCCGACATGGAGAGCGCCCTCGACACGCGCCTCGACAACGTGTTCTCGGACGAGAACCCGACCCATGCCCGCGAGGCGGCTTCCGGGGACATGCTCTCGCTGACGCCGGCGCCCTACGGCAATACCGGCGGCAGCTTCGACGGCGAGGCCCCGGACTTCGAGGCGAGCCTCACCGCCGAGGTTTCCCTGCGCGAGCATCTCGGCGCCCAGCTCGACCTCGCCACCCGCGATCCCCTGGACCGGCTGATCGGCGGCTTCCTCATCGATGCCGTCGACGATGCCGGTTACCTGCGCGAATCGATCGACGCGGTGGCCGAGCGCCTCGGCGCCTCCCTCGACCGGGTCGCCCGGGTGCTGAAGCTTGTCCAGAGCTTCGAGCCCGCCGGCATCGCCGCGCGCGACCTCGCCGAGTGCCTCGCCCTGCAGCTGCGCGACCGAGACCGGTTCGATCCGGCCATGCAGGCCCTGGTGTCGCGCCTCGACCTCGTGGCCAAGCGCGATTTCGCGGCGCTGCGCCGGCTCTGCGGCGTCGACGACGAGGATCTCGTCGACATGCTGGCCGAGCTGCGCCGGCTCGATCCGAAACCCGGCCGCGCCTTCGGAACCCGTGCCGTCGAGGTGCTGATCCCCGATGTGTTCGTGCGCGCGGCGCCCGACGGCTCGTGGCTGGTGGAGCTCAACGCCGAGGCCCTGCCGCGGGTGCTGGTCAACCAGAGCTACTATGCCCGCGTCTCCCGCGGCGCGGCGGCCGAGGGCGACAAGGCCTTCCTGTCGGAATGCCTGCAGACCGCCAACTGGCTCACCCGCAGCCTAGAGCAGCGGGCCCGCACCATCCTCAAGGTCGCCTCCGAGATCGTGCGCCAGCAGGACGCCTTCTTCCTGCACGGCGTCGCTCACCTGCGCCCGCTCAACCTGAAGACCGTGGCCGAGGCGATCGGCATGCATGAATCCACCGTCTCGCGGGTCACCTCGAACAAGTCGATCGGCACCAGCCGCGGCACGCTGGAGATGAAGTACTTCTTCACCGCCGCGATCCCGGGCGCCGCCGGCACCGCCTCGCATTCGTCCGAGGCCGTCCGCCACCGCATCAAGCAGCTCGTCGACGGCGAGGCGCCAAGCGATGTGCTCTCCGACGACGCCCTGGTGCAGCGCCTGCGTGACGAGGGCATCGACATCGCACGCCGCACCGTCGCCAAGTACCGGGAATCCCTCCGCATTCCCTCCTCGATCGAGCGCCGTCGCGAGCATTTCGCCTATGCGGGGCGGTGAGACCCCTCGGCGGGGCGTCCCCTTCGGCGACGAACGGGGCGGGCCGGCAAGATCCACAGCGGCCCGCCTTCCGCAGCCCCGGGGGCTCGCGCGAGGCCGGGGTCCGGGCCGCGAATGACGGATCCGCGGCCGGGACAACGCCTCGGTCCGGCCTCGCGTTGACTTCTCCGAGAGAGGCTTCTTAACTCAGGTTGCGCCTTACCCAGGGCGTGTCCACAACGAAAATCGGAGGGATCATGGGGTCATTGCGCGTGACGGGCCACGGCCTGGACCTTGGCGAAGCCCTTCGGGGGCGGGTCGAGGAGCGAATGGCTGCTACGCTCTCGAAATATCTCGACAGCCACATGAGCGGGACCTGCTCCGGCCACGTCACCCTCCGGCGGGACGGGACCGCCTACCGCACCGATTGCGTGCTCCACCTCGTCTCCGGCCTGACCCTGGAGGCCTCCGGCGCCGCCCACGACGCCCATGCGAGCTTCGAGCAGACGGCGGACCGCCTGGAAAAGCGCCTTCGGCGCTACAAGCACAGGCTGAAGGACCATGGCGCGGCCGGCCATGACGGCGCGACGGTGCAAGCGGCCTACGCGGTGTTCGCCGCCCCGAGCGAGGCCGACGCCATCGACCTCGACGAGGATGGCGACGACGGGGAGGCGGCGCACCCGCCGGTGGTGGCGGAGAGCACCAAGACCCTGAAGCGCCACTCGGTCAGCGAGGCGGTCACCGCCCTCGACCTCACGGGCGCGCCGGTCATCGTGTTCGTTCACGCTGGCACCGGACGCATCAACGTCGTATACCGCCGCACGGACGGGGCCATCGGCTGGGTCGATCCGGCCGAGACAGCCTCGTAGGCGCGGGTCGGGAACAGAGCCTGAACCCGCTCGATTGAGTTCAAGGGCCGCCTGGGTGGCCCGACCTTTCATGGAGTGGCGGCCGGATCGGCCGCCGCCGACGGGGCGACGGTCCTTCATGCCAGTGCTGGAATTCCTCTCTCCGGATTCCGTGGTGCCGTCCCTGCGTGTCCGCGCCAAGAAATCGATGCTGCAGGAGCTCAGCGCGCACGCGGTGCGTCAGCTTCCGGCCCTGGACGAGCGCGAGGTGTTCGAGACCCTGCTGCAGCGCGAGCGCCTGGGGTCCACCGGCATCGGCGACGGCGTCGCCATCCCGCATGGCAAGCTGCCCGGCCTCGACCGGCTGTTCGGCCTCGTCGCCCGGCTGGAGAAGCCGGTGGATTTCGATGCCCTCGACGGCCAACCTGTCGACATCGCCTTCCTGCTCCTGGCGCCCGAGGGCGCCGGTGCTGACCACCTGAAGGCCCTGGCCCAGGTCGCACGCCTCCTGCGCGAGCCCGGCATCCTCGAGCGCATCCGCGCCGCCCGCGACGCCAGTGCCCTCTACGCGCTGCTCACCCACACCTCGGCCTCGCAGGCCGCATGATCATGCGGATCCTGCCCTGCGCGCCCGTGGTGGTCGCGCTCCTGCTCGCCGCCCCGCCTGCGCGCGCACAACAGCGTGGCGCCACCGATACCGCTTGCGCCCGCGATGTCCTCGTGGCGAATTCCATGCAGCGACAGGCGATCGACCAGCTCGAACAGGCCGGCAGCGAGGCGGCCGACCAGTGTCGCGTCTGGCGCCGGCACGTGGAGACCATGCGCCGAGTGGCCAGCGTCTATGGCCGCTGCCTCTCGGGGGCCGAGCGCACGGATCGTCTCAACCAGGTCCAGATATCCGAGAAGGAATTCGCCGGGATGATCCGGAGCCAGTGCAAGGGGCTGTGAGGCCTTGGGCTCCAGGCGGGGCTCGACCTATTCCTGCCCGCGCAGCAGCAGCGGTTCGGCGACCATCTTGATCGGCTTGCCGCGTCCGATCAGGATGGCGGCCCGTGAACGCTCCGGATCGTGCTCGAAGCGGGTCCGGACCCAGGCCACGAGGAATTTCAGGTATTCCGAGGCGAGCAGCTTGGCGGAGGAGGGGTGATGCCACCAGCGGTCGGCATCGAAGCCCTCCGCGATCACCGGATGGGGCACGACGCGGTCGGCACCCATGAGGGCGTGGTCGAGTTCCACCATCGTGCGGGGCATGTGGTAGTTCGAGGTCACCACCGTCACCGTGCTGAAGCGGTGCTGGCGCATCCAGCGCCGGGTCTCGATGGCGTTGCCGATGGTGTTGCGCGCCCGATAGTCGAGGTCGACGCAGCAGTCGATCCAGTGCCGCTGCGTCGGGTTGAGGCGGGCGATCTCGTCGCGACTGGTGCGCTCGTTGACGCCGGTGATCAGCAGGCGCCGGCCATAGCCGTTGGCCAGGAGGTCGATGGCGTCGCCAATGCGCTGCGCCCCGCCCGTGAGCGCCACGATGCCGTCGGCCCGACCCTGCGGCACGCGCTCGTCCCGCTCCAGGCAGGCCACGAAGGTCAGGAAGCCGCAGAAGAGTGCGACGGCGCCGGTGGCCGCGAGGCCGAGGGTGGCCTTGGCGGTCGGGCCGAGCCCGCTTCGCGCCCTGGTTCCAGGAGCGGCCGAATCCGGCTGCCGGCGTGCCGGGGCGGGCGCGCGGGATGCGGCGTCGGTCCAGGCCCATCCGAAAGCCTCGGAGGGCCTCATGGTGCCGCTGGCTGACATCCGCCTCGTCATTCCCCCAGAGAGTAGCCCCGATTGGGGCGTTCACGAGGCAAGTATCTCCGCCCGGAAAGGTTCATGGAGGGTTAACGGGATCGTCGGCTTCGGTGACAGGGCGTGCGCGCCTGTCGCCGGCCCACGCCCCTCAGGCCAGGAACCGTCGCACGGTGAGACGCGAGACGATACCGGTCACCACCGATGCGATCACGCCGATGAGGAGCACGGCGGCGTAGCCGCGCCAGCCGATATGGAAGGTGCCGAACAGGGCCTCGATCTCCTCGCCGGCCGGGCCGGAGCGCCAGTTGCGCGCCACCAGCCCGGCCAGCGCGAAGGCCGCGATGGCCGCCCCCGAGCCGATGATGCCGCCGCGCAGGCCGAGGCCGAAGAACCGGCGCTGGAAGGCCCGGGCGATGAAGTCGTCGTTGGCGCCGACGAAGTGCAGGACCTCCACCACCTCCCGGTTGCCCGCCATGGCGCCGCGGGTCGCGAAGACCACGGCGAGGCCCGTCGCCACCAGCACCAGCAGGACGATGCCGATCCCGACGCCCACGAAGGTGTTGGCCGCCGTGGAGAGCCGGCGCAGCCAGAGGGCGTGGTCGTCGAGGCTCGCCACCCCGGGCAGCGCCTCGCTGAGGGAACTGCGCAGCGGCTTGAGGTCCGGGGACGTCTCGGCGAGCTTCAGGGTCACGAGCCGTGGCACCGGCAGGTCCGAGAGGTCGAGGCCGCTGCCGAGCCAGGGCTCGAGCAGCCGCTCGGCATCGGCCTTCGAGAACACCCGCACGGCGGCGATGCCGGGGGTGGCCTTGGCGAGGCCCTCGGCGCGGGCGACGTCGGCATCGATGTCGCGCCCGGGGCTCGGACGCACCTGGATCGTCACCTCCTGGGCCACCGTGTCCTGCCATTGGACGGCGCTGGAGGCCACGATCTCGGCCGCTCCCGCGCAGAGTGCGGCGAGGAAGGTCAGGATCGCGATGACGGCGGCCAGGGCCCGGCTCGCCGCCGAGTCGGTCGGCACCAGGGGGGCATTGCGGCGCAGGGTCGGGGGCAGGGGGGCGGTCCGCGATTCGGGCGGCGCCGGCGGCTTCACCGGTGGCCGGTCGTCGGTGCGGGGCGGCGCACGGTGCGCCGGCGCGGGGGACGGTGTGTCGGTCTCGTCCATCATGCCTCGACCGTCAGGCGCCCTTCGCCGAGGACGAAGCGCCGGGCATCGACGAGGTCCATCAGGGCGAAGTCGTGGGTGGCGATGAGCACCGAGGTGCCCAGCCGGTTGAGCTCGATGAACAATCGCAGCAGGCGGCGGCCGAGGCCGGGGTCGACGTTGCCCGTGGGCTCGTCGGCCAGGAGCAGTTCCGGCCGGGCGATGAGCGCCCGGGCGATGGCGGCCCGCTGCTTCTCCCCGCCCGAGAGCAGGGGCGGCAGCACGTGCATGCGCTCGCCGAGACCGACCCAGCGCAGGAGCTCTACGACCTCGGCCCGGTAACTCGTTTCCGAGCGCCCCTGGACACGCAGGGGCAGCGCGACGTTTTCGTAGGTGGTGAGGTGGTCGAGCAGGCGGAAATCCTGGAAGACCACGCCCATGCGCCGCCGCAGGCCGGTCAGCGCCTCGCTGGAGATGTCGCTGACCTCCTCGCCGAAGACCGAGACGAGGCCGCGGGTGGGGCGCACCGACAGGAGGATCAGGCGCAGCAGGGTGGTCTTGCCCGCACCGGACGGCCCCGTGAGGAACTGGAACGAGCGCGGCGCGATCTGGAAGCTGACATCGCTCAGCACCTCCGGCCCGAGACCGTAGCGCATGCCGACGCTCTCGAACTGGACCACCGGCTCCTCGGCTCCGGAGAGGAGCGACTGCGTGTTCACCCGATCCGCCACGATCCCCCCAAGGTCCTGCCTAACCGAGGTCCTGCCTGACCAAGCCTGCCTGACCAAGCCTGCCTGACCAAGCCTGCCTGACTAAGCCTGCCCAACACAGTCGGCCCTTTTGCGACGGCCCCGCGCATCCCGGTTATAGGCCGTCCGCTTCACGGACGGTTAACCGTGTTGGCCGAGAACCGTTTGAGTCTTTTTGCCCCCGTCGGCAACCGTCCATCGAGATCCGAGGCCCACGGACGCCATGCTGATCGTCTGCCCGTCCTGTGCCAGCGAGTACGAGATCGACGTGGACCGCGTCGGCGCGGACGGGCGCTCGGTGCGCTGCGCGGCCTGCCGCGAGACCTGGTTCATCTCCCCCGACGACGTCTCCGCCGCCCTCGAGGCCGAGATGACCGCCGCCATGATGGCCGCCTCCGAGCTCGGCCCCGACGCGGCGCAGAGCCGCGCCTCGGCCCAAGCCGATCTCGATGCCTGGGAATCGGCCCTGGCCGCCGAACCCGAGCCCGTTCCATCGCCGCCCGAGACGCCGCGCCCGCGGGCGCGGGCCAAGCCCGTGAAGCCGAAGCGCACGGGCTTCCCCCTGGCGTCGCCTGGGGCCGCCCTCGGGCTCGCCGTGGTGGGCGGACTCGGCCTCGCCGTTCTCGGACGCGCCACGGTGGTGCGGGCGATGCCCCAGAGCGCCGGGCTCTATGCCCGCGTCGGTTTCCCGGTGAACCTGCGCGGCGTAGAATTCCGCGACCTCGTGGCGTTCCAGACCCCGGGAGAGGGCGCGCAGGGCCAACTCGTGGTGGAGGGCGATCTCGTCGGTGTCGCCGCCGAGGCCACGGTGCCGCCGATCGAGGTGGAGGTCCGGGACGGCCGTGACCAGCCGCTCTATCGCTGGCGCATCGCGCCCCCGCGCACGGCGCTCGAGAAGAGCGAGACCGCGCGCTTTCGCGCGAGCCTGTCGGCGCCGCCGGCGCAGGGCCGCTCGGTCCGCGTGCATTTTGCCGCCGCCGAGGCGGGCGAGACCATGCCGAAGGCCGGTGCCAGCGCTCCGGCCCCGTGATAAGGAATGCGGATGACCAGCGCTTCCCGACGCGTCCGCGTCCTCTTCGACGAAACCGCCATCGCCCGGCGCACCGAGGAACTTGCAGCGGCCATCGCCGCCGCCAACCCCGAGAACCTGCTCGTGGTGGCTGTGCTCAAGGGCAGCTTCATGTTCGCCGCCGACCTCCTGCGCGCCCTGCACCGGGTCGGGCTGGAGCCGCAGGCCGAGTTCGTCCACCTGTCGAGCTACCGCACCGCCACGGTCTCCTCGGGGCAGGTCGAGATCCTGCGCGACGTGGAGAGCGAGGTGCGCGGACGCGACGTCCTCCTGGTGGACGACATCCTCGAATCCGGCCGCACCATCGTGTTCGCCAAGGACCTGCTGATGGCGCGGGGCGCCAAGCGGGTGCTCACCGCCGTGCTCCTGGAGAAGCCCGGCAAGCGGGCCGTGACCATCGACGCGGATTTCGTCGGCTTCACCTGCCCGGACGTGTTCGTGGTCGGCTACGGCATGGATGTCGCCCATGCCTACCGCCAGCTGCCCTTCGTCGGCCTCGTCGACTACGACAGCCGCGAGCCCGACCTGTTCGGCGGCACCTGAGGCGCGCCCGCCCACGATCCGCGGAATTTCTCTGGCGCGCCAGAGAATATGAAACGATTTGGCCCTTAAAGGGCTTGCTGTGTCCGACGATCCCTTGACAGGGCGCCTCAGCGCTTGCGTGACTGAGCGCCCGGACCCGAGAGAGACACAGACGAACGATGGCCCGCATCCTCCTGGTGGATGACGAAGAGACGGTGCGGGGCTTCCTCAAGCGGGGCCTCGAGATCGACGGCCACGCCGTGGTCACGGCCACGGACGGCAGCGACGGGCTCGACCGGCTGACCGAGGCGGATGGCGCGTTCGACCTCATGCTCACCGACATCCGCATGCCGCTGATGGATGGGATCGCCCTGGCGCTCGCGGCCAAGCGCGACTTTCCCAATCTCACGATCCTGCTGATGACCGGCTTCGCCGACCAGCGCGAGCGCGCGCGGGGCCTCGATGCCATCGTGACCGACGTCCTGACGAAGCCGTTCTCGCTGGCCGACCTGCGCTCCACGGTGAATCGGGCCCTCGCCGCCTGACGCGCGCCGGGTCCGCCGCCTCGCCCCCGGAATCCCGCGCATGATCCTCCATTCTGACCGTCACCTGCCCGACCGTCCTCTGCCGGACATCCTCTCGGCCATCGGCGCCACGCCTCTGATTCGCCTGGCGCGCGCCTCGGAGGAGACCGGCTGCACCATCCTGGGCAAGGCGGAGTTCTTGAATCCCGGCCTCTCGGTAAAGGACCGGGCGGCGCTCTCCATCGTGCGCGACGCCGAGGCCCGGGGCGCCATCCGGCCCGGCGGCACGATCGTGGAGGGCACGGCCGGCAACACCGGCATCGGCCTGGCGCTCGTCGCGGCGGTGCGCGGCTACCGCACGGTCATCGTGATCCCGGAGACGCAGTCGGCCGAGAAGAAGGAAACCCTGCGTCTGGCCGGCGCCCGCCTGGTCGAGGTGCCGGCGGTGCCGTTCGCCAACCCGAACAACTACGTCCACGCCGCGCGCCGCCTGGCCGAGCGCCTGGCCGAGACCGAACCGGGCGGCGCCTTCTTCGCCGACCAGTTCGACAACGTTGCCAACCGGCAGGCGCACGTGGAAACCACGGGCCCGGAGATCCTGGCGGCGACCGGTGGGGCGGTCGATGGTTTCATCTGTGCGGCCGGGACCGGCGGCACCCTGGCGGGGACCGCCGAGGCCCTGCGCGCGGCGCGTCCCGGCGTGCGGATCGGCCTCGCCGACCCGGAGGGGTCCGCACTGCACGCTCATTACACCACCGGTACCCTGAGGGCGGAGGGCTCCTCGATCACGGAGGGCATCGGCCAAGGCCGGATCACCCGCAACCTCGCGGGCTTCACCCCGGACGTCTCCTTCCGGATTCCCGACGCCGAAGCCCTCCATATTGTCTTCCGGCTGATGCGGGAGGAGGGCCTCAGCCTCGGCGGATCGTCGGGCATCAACGTCGCCGGGGCGATCCGGCTCGCCCGGGATCTCGGGCCGGGCCACACCATCGTGACCATCCTGTGCGATGGTGCCGCGCGCTACGCCTCGAAGCTGTTCAACCCCGCCTTCTTGGCCGAGCGGGGCCTGCCGGTGCCGGATTGGCTTGGAACCGCATCGGATTCCCTGCCGGAGTGGCGAGCCTGACGTCGAACCGGCGAAAAACCCCGCCTTCGTGGGATTATGCCGCACGGACCGTTGAACGGAATCGCCACGGCGACGTTTGTACGGTCAAGCTCAAGCAATTCCGGTTGGGCGCGTGACGGAGTTCCCATCCATGACCCTAACCACCATTCTCCTCATCGTCCTGATCCTGATCGTTCTCGGCGGCGGCAACTTCCTCGGCGGCGGCGCTTACCGCGGACCGAGCTTCGGTCTCGGCGGCCTGCTGGTGATCATCTTGATCGTGCTGCTCGTCACCGGACGAATCTGACGGCCCCGCTCACGGCTGGCACGTGATGGCCACCACCGCGCCCACCAGGGTCGCGGCGGCTGCGCCCAGCGTGCCGGCCGCCTTCGGCGCAGGCGCTGTCCGCAAGCCCGCAGCGCCGAGGAAGGCCGCGAGCGCGTCGGCCGGGATGAGCCTGTAGCTCGCAGGCGGCATGACCCCCGCGATCAGGCGGGGCTGTTTCGGAACCGTCGCGACGAGGCCCGCGAGCGCACCGGCGCGGTCCAGAACCGGAGCGCCGCCGGCGCCGGGCTGCAGCGGCGCGGCGATGCGCGCCCCGCCCGGCTCGGAGCGGCCCGGCGCCACCACGACGCCCCCTCGGCATCGACGGCCAACGCCACCACGGCCTCGCCCTCGGCGAGGGCGCCGGCGTGCAGGGCCGGCGTGCGTTCCATCCGGCCGGGGAGCAGAGCCGTTTCCAGCAGCATCAGATCGGCGGTGCCGCCAGGGCTCGCCCGCGTCGGCAGGCCCACGACCACCGGTGCCCGGCAGTCCACCAGCGCCGCTGCGCTGGTAAGCACCCGTCCCGGCGCCACGACCAGGCCCGTCGCAACTGGGGCCGGCCGGCTGCCTGCGACGGGCGGCAGGCTCGATGACGGAACGGCCGTCGCGGCCGGAGCCGGTGCCGAGGCGGGGGCCGTTTCGGGGAAGGGCACGAAGCTGTTGGCGATGGCGATGGCGAGGCGGTCCACCTCCCCGGACAGGGCCTTGTCGTAGCCGAGGGTGAGGCCGCGCAGGCCCGCCTCGCCGGCGGCGTATCGGATGTAGGATTTGCCGGTCCCGGTCTCAGCGGTCACCACCAGGAAGTCGGGTCTCAGGAGCTTGTAGGTCACCCGCCGGTCGGGCCCTGGGGCGGTGATGCGGGCGAAGACCGCCTCCAGCCCGGTCTCGCCGGGCGGATAGGATTTCGTCTCCAGCGTGATGCGCCCGTCGGCGCTCTGCCAGCGGGTGCCCCCGGGCTGGGGCGTGCGCTTCGACAGGATGCGCTCGGGCACGCCGAGCACGACGCCGCTGGCCGGGTCCGGCTTCACGGCGAATCGGGCGGCCGCGCGCGCCGCGGCCCCCTCCTTGAGCAGGGCGGCGCGTCCGGCCGCGTCCGGCAGCCCCGCTCCGCCGGTTCGTCGGGCATGCGCCTGAAGCGCCTCGTAGCTGCGCCGCCCGAACGTGCCGTTGACCAGGCTGTTGTAGTCGCCGGTCCAGACCAGGGCGTCCTGCAGCCCCTTGCGCTCGGCCTCCGGCAGGGCCTCGAACAGGCTCCGTGCCGCCTCGAAGGCGGGATCGGGCGCAGCCGGCTTCGCCCGCGCGGGTGCCGATGCGGCGGGCGTCGACGGGATCGGCATCGGTATGGCGGGTCTCGGTATGGCGGATCTCGATGCGCCGGGGCTCGGTGCCGGCGGCGTCTGGGCGGAGGCCGCGCTCGCCGCCAGGGCCAGCACGAACCCGGTCAGGCCCCGGGTGGTCCGATCGCGTCGCATCATGGCCGAGTCGCGTCTCCCCCGCGAGAACCCGTCCGGTGTGGCAGAGCCCACGCCCGAATTCCAGGCCGTTGCGGCCGATGCGCGAAGTGCTACGGTTCCGCGCGGGACCGGTGCGACGGGCCGGCCTCCAGAGAACGGGGTGGAAGCATGGCGGGATCATCCGGATACGGGCGCTCGCCCCGATCTGTGGTCGGACTCTCTGGCCTCGTGCAGGTCCTCACGATCGCCGGGCTTCTGGCCCTCCCCGTCCAGGCGCAGGGGCAGGCCCAAGGGCAAGCCCAGTCGCCAACGACGCGCCCCGCTGCCAAGGTCTCGCCCAGGCCGTCCGCCGCCAAGAGCTTCGTGCGCGAAGACCTCGCCAGCGACGGTGTCCGCCTCGAAGCGACCCTGAAGGCCGAGGTGGGGAATCCCCGGCCCGATACCCGATCCGCCGCGAAGGCGCGGGCCGAGGGCGAGGCCCTGGTTGAAGCCGAGAAGCCGGCGGATGCCCTGAAGCCCCTCGGCCTCGCCGTGGCGAGCGAACCCGGCGAGCCGGCGAACTGGCTGGCCTATGCGCGCGCCGCCAGCGCGGTCGGCAGCGACGAGCAGACCGGTGACTACGCAGGCCGTCTGCGCCTGCGCCGCAACGCGCGGGCCGCTGCCTACCAGGGCTATCTGCGGGCGAGTGCCGGAGCGGTCGAGGCCGAGGCGCTCGCGACGCTGGGCGAGGTCTATGCCGCCGAATCGGAGTGGCGCCCGTCGCTCGAGGCCTACCGCGCCAGCCTGGCGCTCGCCGACGACGCGGACGTGCGTGCGACCTACGAGGGCCTTCGCGCCGAGCACGGCTTCCGCATCCTCAACTACACCGTCGATTCGGACGCTGCCGCGCCGCGCGTCTGCTTCCAGTTCTCGGAAGGCGTCGCGGCCAAGACCGACTTCACGCCCTTCATCGCCGTCTCCGGCGCAGCCAACGCCGCCGTCACCGGCACCGGCCAGCAGATCTGCGTCGACGGGCTCAAGCACGGCGAGCGCTACGCCTTCGTGGTCCGCTCCGGGCTGCCCTCCGGCGCTGGGGAGACCCTGCTCAAGGCATCCGATTACGAGATCTATGTCCGGGACCGCTCGCCCCAGGTCCGCTTTACCGGGCGCAACTACGTCCTGCCCCGCACCGGTCAGGCCGGCGTGCCTCTGGTTTCGATCAACGCGGCCAAGATCGACGTTGAGGTCTTGCGCGTCGGTGACCGGGGGCTGCTGCCGTCGCTGCGGGCCGAGGACTTCCTGTCCCAGCTCAACGGGACGACGGCGCGGACCATCGCCGACCAGAAGGGTCGGCGCGTCTGGAAGGGCGTCCTCGACACGGCCAAGGCCGAGCTGAACCAGGAGGCCGTCACCGCCTTCCCGGTGCTCCAGGCGGTCGGCAAGCTGGAAGCCGGCATCTACATCATGGTGGCCCAACCCGCGGGAGCCACGGCGTCCACCAACGAGGAGGGCGGCTACGAGCAGCAGGCGACGCAATGGTTCGTGGTCTCGGATCTCGGCCTCACCGCCTTCAAGGGCCGCGACGGCGTCCACGTCTTCGCCCGCTCGCTGGCCTCGGCCGACGTGCTGACCGGTGCCGAGATCCGGCTGGTGGCGCGCAACAACGAGGTCCTGGCCACGGCGAAGACCGATGGCCAAGGCCACGCCGCCTTCGCGTCGGGCCTCGCCCGCGGGGAGGGGGGTACCGCACCGGGCCTCGTGGTGGCGCAGATCGGCGACGATTACGGCTTCCTCGATCTCGGCCAGTCGGCCTTCGACCTCACGGATCGCGGCGTGAAGGGCCGGCCCCAGCCAGGCGCCGTCGAGGCCTACGTGTTTCCCGAGCGCGGGGTCTACCGTTCGGGCGAGACCGTGAACCTCACCGGCCTGCTGCGCGATGCACAGGGCGCCGCCGTGCCGGAAATTCCTCTGACCCTGGTGGTCAAGCGTCCCGACGGCGTCGAGTACCGCCGCGCCCAGGTGGCGGATGCGGGCCTCGGCGGACGCGCCCTGGCGCTGCCCCTTCTGGCCGGCGCGCAGCACGGCACCTGGCGGGTGGCGGCCTACACAGACCCCAAGGCGCCGGCCATCGGCGAGGCGAGCTTCCTCGTGGAGGATTACGTCCCCGAGCGCCTCGACGTGACGCTCTCGAGCGCGACGCCGAGCCTGACCAGGGGTGCGCCCGCCACGATCGACGTGGCGGCGCGCTACCTCTACGGCGCGCCGGGCGCCGGGCTCGAGGTTTCCGGTACCGTCCTGGTCCAACAGGCGGCGGGCAGCGGGATCCAGGGCCTGGAGGGCTTCTCGGTCGGCCTCGACGACGAGCGGGTGGAGGCCGCCTCGGCGGAGATCGACGCCCGTGCCACCACCGATGCGGCCGGCAGGGCCCGGCTCGTCGTCCCGGTCCAGGCGCTCGCCGCCCCGCGCCCCGTCGAGGCGAAGATCACCCTGCAGGTGGGCGAGCCCGGCGGGCGGGCGCTGAGCCGCAGCCTGACCCTGCCGATCCTGCCCGACGCGCCGGTGCTCGCCATCCGCAAGGGCTTTGCCGGCGACCTCACCGAGGGCGGCGTCGCCGGCTTCGACGTGGTCATGGCCGCTCCCGACGGCCGGCGCCTGGCGCAGGGGAACGTGGCCTGGACGCTCCAGCGCGTCGAGAAGAACTATCAATGGTACCGCGAGGGGGGGCGCTGGTCCTACGAGCCGGTGACCAGCACCCGCCGCGTCGCCGATGGCCGTCTCGACCTGACCCCCGCCGCGCCGGGCCGCGTCAGCGCCACAGTGAGCTACGGCACCTACCGGCTGGAGGCGAGCGTGCCCGGTCGCCCGGCCGCCACCGCGAGCGTGACCTTCACAGTGGGCTGGAGCGGGGGCGAGACGGCGGACGTGCCGGACCTCCTCGACCTGCGCCTGGACAAGGCGGCCTACGCCACCGGCGAGACGCTGCACGCGCGGCTGCAGCCGACGTTCAAGGGACAGGCGACGCTGGCCGTCGTCAGCGACAAGCTGCACGCGCTCCTCACCGTCGACGTGCCGGCCGCCGGTGCCACCATCGACATCCCCGTGAAGGCCGAGTGGGGCTCGGGCGCCTACCTCGTGGCCACCGCCTACCGGCCCCTGGACCAGGCGGCCAAGCGCCTGCCGGGCCGTGCGCTCGGTGTCGCGTGGTTCGGGGTCGACCGGGACAGCCGCAATCTTGGCGTCACGCTCGACGCGCCGGCGAAGGTCCGTCCGCGCGAGACCCTGACCCTGCCGATCCAGCTCGCCGGCCTGCGAGCCGGCGAGGAGGCGCGGGTCACCGTCGCGCTGGTGGATGTCGGCATCCTCAACCTCACCCGCTACGAGGCACCGAACCCGTTCGGCTACTTCTTCGGCCAGAAGGCCCTCGGCCCGGAGATCCGCGACCTCTACGGATACCTGATCGACGGCATGCAGGGGACGCTCGGCGCCATCCGCTCCGGCGGCGACGGGGCTGCAGCCGAACTCGCCGATTCGCCGCCGACCCAGGCGCCGCTGGCGCTCTATTCCGGGCCGATCGCCGTCGGACCCGACGGCCGTGCCAGCGTCAGCTTCCCCCTGCCGTCCTTCAACGGCACCGGCCGGGTGATGGTCACCGCCTGGAGTCGCGCGAAGGTGGGCGCCGCCCAGGCCGACGTGATCATCCGCGATCCCGTGATCGTCACCGGCACCCTGCCGCGTTTCCTCAATGTCGGCGATCGCTCGCGCGTCCACGTCGCCATCGACAATGTCGAGGGGCCGGCCGGCGACTACACCGTGGATCTCGACCTGACCGGCTCCGTGCTGGTCGGTGCCGAGGCCCTGCACAAGACCCTGCGGCTGGAGGCGGGCGCCAGGGGGGCCCTCGTCATTCCCATCACCGCTGCCGGGCCGGGCCTGTCGCGGATCGACCTAACGCTCAGCGGCCCCGGACTGCCCGAGGGCGTCGGCCAGAGTTTCGCCCTGACCATCGGTCCCGGCACGGGGGCGCTCGCCCGCCGCTCCGTGGAGACCCTCGAACCCGGCGCGGCGTTGCACCTCTCCGACGAGCTCCTGGCCGACATCCTGCCCGGCACCGGCACGGTCTCGCTCTCCGCCTCGAATCTCGCCGGCATCGACGTGCCGGCGCTCCTCCAGTCCCTCGACCGCTATCCCTACGGCTGCTCCGAGCAGACGGTGAGCCGGGCGATGCCGCTCCTCTACGTCCACCGCCTCGCGGCTCAAGATCAGCTCGGTCAGGATCCGCTCGGCCTCGACAAGGCCGACGAGCGCGTGCGCCAGGCGATCGAGCGGGTGCTCGGCCGCCAGAACGCGGCCGGCGATTTCGGCCTGTGGTCCACGGATGGCGCCAGCGACACCTGGCTCAACGCCTACGTCACCGACTTCCTGACCCGGGCCCGGGAGCGCGGGTTCGCCGTGCCCCAGACCGCCTTCGCCAATGCCCTCGACCGCCTGCGCAACGCGGTGGCCAACACCACCGAGGTCGGCGACGGCGGCATGGACATCGCCTACGCCGCCTACGTGCTCGCCCGCAACGGCCGCCCGGTGATGGGTGACCTGCGCTACCTCGTCGACACCAAGCTGGCTGCGTTCGCGACGCCCCTCGCGCGCGGACAGATCGCGGCGGCCCTGGCGTTGTTGGGGGACCGGGGCCGGGCGGCGAAAGCCTTCGCCTCGGCGCTGGCCGGTTTCCGCGAGGCGGCTTCCACGACCTCGGCCTACCGGCCGGATTACGGCTCGCGCCTGCGCGACAGCGCGGGCTTGCTGGCGCTGGCCGCCGAGACGGGGCTTGCCCGCGACAGCGTCCAGCCGCTCGGTGCCATCATCGCGGCCGAGCGGGCCGCAGGCCGGCCGACCAGCACGCAGGAGGAGGCCTGGATGGTGCTGGCCGCCGAGGGCCTGAGCGCGGATTCCGACAACCTCCGCTTCACCCTGGACGGTAAACCGCAAAGCGGCGCTCTGGCGCGCCGCTACCGCGCCGCCGCCCTGGAGGGGAAACCCGTCACCCTGGTCAATGCCGGCACCCAGCCCGTGCAGGCGGTGGTCAGCGTCAGCGGCAATCCGATCGCTCCCGAGCCGGCCGAGGCGCGCGGCTACACCATCGAGCGACGCTATCACCGTCTCGACGGCGCCCCGGTGGATCTCGCGCAAGGAATCCACCAGAACGACCGCCTCGTGGTGGTGCTCACCGTGACCGAGGCCAAGGCCAGCGCCGGTCGCCTCCTCCTGGTCGACCGGCTGCCCGCAGGCCTGGAGATCGACAACCCGAAGCTCCTCGATGCCGATGCGCTCACCGGTCTCGCCTTCGCCAAGTCCGACGTGGCGCCTGTGCACACCGAGTTCCGCGACGACCGCTTCGTGGCCGCCTACGAGCGCACCCCCGAGCAATCGGCCTTCTTCCGGGTCGCCTACACCGTGCGGGCGGTCTCGCCCGGCACCTACGTTCACCCGGCCGCCACCATCGAGGACATGTACCGGCCGGAGCGCTTCGGGCGTACGGGGTTCGGTTCGATGACGGTGAGCGCGAAGTAGGGCCGTGGATACGGGCCGCGACCCTCCTCTCCGGTCCGATCGGGCGCGCACGGCATGGCGCACCGCGTCCCCCTCGTGGAGGGGGGGACGCGGTGCGCGTGACCGTGAAACTCCGAGTGCCCCCGGAACGGGGCGGGGACTTCGGCGCCTCGCGCTCGCAGCCCTTGCCGTTGTCGGTCTCGGCCCGACCCTCGCCCTCTGGCACTTCATCCAAACCCTCCCGCCCCTCGACCTGATCCCGGCCGGGCTCCGCTCGACGGTGGTGCTCGACCGCGACGGGCGGCTGCTGCGCCCCTTCGCCACCGCCGACGGGCGCTGGCGTCTGCCGGTGACCGGGTCCCAGGTCGATCCGCGCTTCCGCGCCATGCTCACGGCCTACGAGGACCGGCGCTTCGCGAGCCATCCAGGCGTCGATCCGGCGGCGACCCTCCGGGCCGCGGGGCAATGGCTGGGGGCGGGCCGCATCGTCTCGGGCGGCTCGACCCTGTCGATGCAGGTGGCCCGCCTCGTCGAGCCGCGGGCCCAGCGCTCCCTGGCCGCCAAGCTGCGCCAGATGGTGCGGGCGGTGCAGCTGGAGCGTCGCCTCGGCAAGGACGGGGTGCTCGACCTCTACCTGGCGCTCGCCCCCTATGGCGGCCCGGTCGAGGGCCTGCGTGCCGCCAGCCTCGCGTATTTCGGCCGCGAGCCGGCCCGGCTCACCTTCGCCGAGAGCGCGCTCCTCGTGGCTCTGCCGCAGGCGCCGGAAGCCCGGCGACCCGACCGCTTCCCCGAGGCGGCCCGGCGCGCCCGCGACCGGGTCCTCGCCATCGCCGCCGCTCAGGGCGTCGTCACGGCGGCCGAGGCGGAGGCCGCCCGCGCCGAGCCGGTGCCATCCGCGCGAAAACCCTTCCCGATGCTCGCCGCCCACGCGGCGGAGGCGGCCCATGCCGCCGACCCGGGCGCCCAGGCGATCCGCCTCACCCTGGACGGCCGCCTGCAGGCGAGCCTCGAAACCCTGGCCGCCGAGCGCGCGGCCGCCCACGGACCCGGGATCTCGGCCGCCATCCTGGTGCTGGACAACAGCACGGGCGCGGTTCTGGCCCAGGTCGGCAGCCCCGGCTACCTCGATGCGAGTCGCGCCGGCGCCATCGACATGACGGGCGCGATCCGCTCGCCGGGCTCCGCCCTCAAGCCGTTCATCTACGCGCTCGCCTTCGAGACCGGGCTGGCGCATCCCGAGACGCAGCTCGACGACCGGCCGGTGCGCTTTGCCGGGGCCTACGCCCCCGAGAACTTCGACCTCGGCTACCAGGGCAGCGTGACGGCGCGACGCGCCCTCCAGCTCTCCCTGAACGTGCCGGCGGTGGACCTGCTGGAAGGGGTCGGCCCCGCCCGCTTCATCGCCCGCCTGCGGGCCGCCGGCGCCCGCATCGACCTGCCCCGCGACACCGCACCGGGCCTGCCGGTGGCGCTCGGCGGCCTCGGGATCACCCTCACCGACCTCGCCCGCCTGTTCTCCGGACTCGCCCGGCAGGGGCTGGTACCGAACCTGACCCGTCGCGTCGGGGAGGCGTCGGGCGGAGGGGCCGGCGCACCGCCGCAGGAGGCCCGCATCACGGACGCCGTCGCCGCCTGGTACGTCGCCGACATCCTTCGGGGTGCGCCCCCGCCCGAGAATGCCCTGGCGGGCCGGTTCGCCTACAAGACGGGCACCTCCTACGGCTACCGGGATGCCCTGGCGGTGGGGTTCGACCGGCGCATCACCCTCGCGGTCTGGGTCGGACGGCCGGACGGCAATGCCGTGCCGGGCCTCGTCGGCCGGGTGGTGGCGGCCCCGATCCTGTTCGATGCCTTCGCCCGTTTCGGCGGCGAGCCCGACTCCGTGCCGATGCCGCGCGACGCCCTGGTGACCACCACGGCCGGCCTGCCGCCGCCCCTGCGCCACATCCGGCGCGACATCCCCAAGACCCTGTCGGCGGCGCTGGGGGGCGCCCTGAAGATCGCCTACCCGCCAGACGGCGCCCGCATCGATCTGGGCCTGTCGGAGCCCGATCCCGCATCGTCGGCGCGTCTCGCCCTGAAGGCGCTGGGCGGCGTGCCGCCCCTGACCTGGATGGTCGACGGCCTGCCGGTGGCGGGGGGCGCGCGCCGACAATCGGCTTGGGCTCCGGACGGTGCCGGCTTCGCGCGGATCTCCGTGATGGACGCCACGGGCGCCAGCGACAGCGTCGTGGTCCGGCTCGAGTGATGTCCCCGCCCGGGGTTTCACGCCGGAGGGCGGCCCGGCCCCTGGTCGGGCGGACAGCAGCCCCTACCTGCGAGCGGCAGAGCGAACCTTCGCCGTTGCCGGAGAGCGTGCCCGTGGTCCACGAGGAATCCCGTTCGGGACGGCCGGCCCTGCGCCCAGCGGTGATGCTGGGGGCGCTCGGCATCGTCTACGGCGATATCGGCACGTCCCCCCTCTACGCCTTCAAGGAGGCGGTCCGCGCCGCGAGTGCCGGGGCGCCCCCGACTCCGATCGCGGTGACGGGGGCCGTCTCGCTGATCCTGTGGTCGCTGATCCTCATCGTCTCGATCAAGTACGCCGTGCTGATCCTGCGCGCCGACAACCGCGGCGAGGGCGGCATCGTCGCCATGCTGGCGCTGCTCGGAGCCCGGAACGCCAAGCCCGGCTCCTGGGCCGGCCTTCTCCTCGTGGTCGGCCTCATCGGCGCCGCGCTCCTCTACGGCGACGGCGCGATCACGCCGGCGATCTCGGTGCTCAGCGCGGTGGAGGGCCTGAAGGTCGAGGCACCGGCCTTGTCGCGCTTCGTCGCGCCGATCACGGTGCTGATCCTGGTCGGGCTGTTCCTGGTCCAGAGCCGAGGCGTGGCCTTCATCGGCCGCATCTTCGGCCCGGTAATGTTCGTCTGGTTCGTCGTGCTGGCGCTGCTCGGTCTCGGCGGCATCTGGCATGCGCCGCAGATCCTGACCGCTCTCAACCCGCTCAAAGCCGTCGAATTCCTGACGCATGCGGGCTGGCACGTCAGCTTCGCCATGCTGGGCGCGGCCTTCCTGGCGGTCACCGGCGGCGAGGCGATGTATGCCGATCTCGGGCATTTCGGAGCCGGCCCGATCCGCGCCTCGTGGTTCGGCCTCGTGCTGCCGGCCCTGGTGATCCACTATTTCGGACAGGGCGCGCTGCTCCTGGTCGAGCCCGACGCCATCGAGAACCCGTTCTACCGCCTCAGCCCGGACTGGGCGCATTATCCGCTGATCGGCCTCGCCACGGTCGCCACCGTGATCGCCTCGCAATCGATCATCTCGGGGGCCTTCTCGCTCACCCAGCAGTCGATTCAACTCGGCTTCCTGCCGCCGATGCGGGTGGTCCACACCGCCCGGCACGAGCGCGGACAGATCTACGTGCCGATGGTGAACTGGCTGCTCGCCGCCGCCACCCTGAGCGCGGTCCTGGTCTTCGGCTCCTCGGATGCCCTGGCCGGCGCCTACGGCATCGCCGTCGCCTCCCTGATGGCGATCACCACCCTGCTCGCCGCCCTCGTGGCGCTGAAATGGGGCTACAACCCCGTGGCCGTGCTGGCGGTGAACGGGTTCTTCCTGGCGATCGACTTCGTGTTCCTTGGGGCCAACAGCGTGAAGCTGTTCGAGGGCGGCTGGTTTCCGCTGATGCTGGCGGCCGTGGTGGCGTTCCTGATGCTCACCTGGCGCAAAGGAAACCAGCTCGTCGAGTCGGCCCGGGTCGCCCTGCGCCAGCCCGAGGTCGAATTCCTGGAGCAGCTCCGGCGCGATCCGCCGATCGTCCTGCCGGGCAACGCCGCTTTCCTGTCCTCCGCCACCAGCGCCATTCCGCTGCACCTGTCCCGCTTCGTCGCGCGCAGCCACGCCCTGCACCAGCGCATCCTCATCGTGACCGCCCGCTACGAGGAGGAGCCGGCCGTCGCTCGCGATCAGCGCGCCGAGGTCATCCCGATCACGCCCGACATCACCCGCGTGATCCTGCGCTACGGCTTCATGGAGGATGCCTCGGTGCCCGACGGCCTCCGCTGCGCCGTGGATGCCAAGCGCCTGCCGGCAGAGTGCCTCGAGGATCTGACGATTTTCATCGGGCACGAGACCATCATCCCGAAGAGCGACCAGCGCGGCATGGCGACCTGGCGGGAGGAGATCTACGCCTTCCTCCTGCGCAACGCCGAGCGCACCGGCGCGCATTTCTGCGTGCCGACCCGGCAATTGGTCGAGGTCGGCACCGAGATCGAGATCTGAGCCGGGCGCGGGCCATCAACTCTCGTGCGGACCGTGCTGTATGACCTTGCGGGCAGCGCTCCGGGTGTCGCACAAGGAGGCCATGCGGACGGGCGGCCCGGCCGCGCCGAAACCGGGACGTGTAGCGTAGCGATGACCGAACTGGCGCCGAAGGCCCTGGCGATCCGCCTGCGGCAGCAGGCGATCCTCTCCGATTTCGGGGTCGAAGCCCTGCGGGCCACCGAGCTGCTGCCCCTGCTCCAGCGCGCCACCGAACTCTGTGCCGAGGGCATGGAGGCGCAATTCTGCAAGGCGCTGGAATACAAACCGCACCAGGATTGCCTCCTCGTCTGTGCCGGTGTGGGCTGGGCCGAGGACGCGGTGGGCACCACCATCATCGGTGCCGACCTCGCCTCGCCGGCGGGCTATGCCCTGAAGACCGGCCGGCCCGTGATCTCGAACCATCTCGAGAACGAGACGCGCTTCCGCACGCCGAAGCTGATGGCCGACCACGGCATCCGCCGCGCGATCAACGTGCTGATCGCCAACCGCGACGGCAATTACGGCGTGCTGGAGGTGGACGACACCCGCGAGGGCCAGTTCGAGGAGGCCGACATCGCCTTCATGCAGGGGTTCGCCAACCTCGTCGGCGGTGCCATCGAGCGCCAGCGGGCCGAGGCACGGCTGAAGGCGGCCCTGGAGCGCCAGGAGCTCCTATCCCGGGAAATGAGCCACCGGGTGAAGAACAGCCTCGCGGTGGTGGCGGGCTTTCTTGGGCTCCAGGCCCGGGGCTCCGACAACGACGACGTGAAGAGCGCCCTCGCCGATGCCCGCACTCGGGTCGAGGCGGTGGCCCAGGTCCACGACCAGCTCTGGCGCCAGCCGAGCCTCGAGGCGATCGACGTCGCGGGCTTCCTCGAGGCCCTCTGCGCCAAGCTGCAGGAGAGCGCGCCGCGCCACCGCCTCGTCTGCCGCGCGGCGCGGATGAACATCCCCGCCGACCTCGCGATCCCCCTCGGCCTCTTCGTCAACGAACTCGTCACCAACGCGATCAAGTACGCCTACGCGGACGGCGAGGGCGAGATCAGGGTCGAGGCCCGGCCCGACGGGGCGGCCGGCCTGATCCTCGCGGTGGAGGATGACGGCGCCGGGCTTCCGGACGGATTCGATCCCACGGCGGCGCGCAGCGCCAGCCTCGGCATGCGCATCATCAACAGCCTCGCCCGCCAGCTCGGGGGCGCCCTCGCGGTCGCCCCGGACGTGCAGGGCGCACACTTCTCCCTGCGGGTGGCGCCCGTGGCCTGAGGCGTCGGGGTCGAGATGCGACTCCGCGCCCGCGTGTCAGGTCTCGGCCCGGGGCGTCGCATTCATCTCGGCCCAGTCGAACTCCTCCTCCAGCACGTAGTAGGCGTCGTCGCCGATCGTGCCGGAGCGGCGCAGGGCCAGCACCCGGTCGCGGGCCGCCTCGATGGCGCGCCGACGGGCGGCATCGGCGGGCAGCGCCTCGGAGGCGAAGCCCGTGTCGCGGGCCTCGGCCTGCTCCAGGGCGATGCGGAACTCCTCGCGCAAGGCCTCGGAGGGGGCATCCTCGGCATTCTCCAGGCTCTCTAGGGCGGCTCGGTAGGCTTCGGTGCGGCCGTGCCCGACCTCGCGCCCGACCGGGTCGTTGTCCTCCAACCCGAGCCGGCCGAGCAGGAGACGCAGGGTCAGGCCCTGGATCGTCAGCGTGCCGATGATGACGCAGAACGCGGTGAGCACGATGAGGTCGCGGTAAGGAAAGCCCGGATCGCCGTCGGGCAGGGCCAGGGCCGTGGCGATGGTGACGATGCCCCGCATGCCCGCCCAGGACACCGCGATCCCGGCCGAGAGCCCGCGGTCGCGGGTCTCGGTCCCGTCGGCTCCCAGGCGGGCGAGGTGGGCCGTGGGCAGGACCCAGAGGAAGCGCACCACCACCACGGTGAGGAACACCGCCGCGCCGACCAGCGCGTAGGAGATCTGCTGCTCCCGGGTCAGGCGCTCCAGGATCGGGCCGATCTGCAGGCCGATCAGCACGAAGGCGAGGACGTTCAGCACGAACACCGCCGTGTCCCAGACCGCGTAGGAGACGATGCGGGTGCGCGGCGGGGTGTGGCCCGGCGCGATGCGCGCCACCGTGATGGCGAAGGTGACCACGGTGAGCACCCCGGACAGGTGCACGTGCTCCGCTCCGATCCAGATTCCGAAGGCGGCCACGAACTGCAGGACGATGACGCTCGGCGCGTCGGTGGCCGGGCGCGTGGCGGCGCTGTAGAGGAGGGCGAGGACCGGCCCGGCGACGAGGCTGCCGAGGATGCCCACGAGGAAGGCCGGGCCGATCTGGCTCACCGAGAAGGTGCCGGTGACCGCCGCCGTGACCCCGAGGCGGTAGATCATCAGCGAGCCCGCGTCGTTGAGGAGGCTTTCGCCGCGCAGGATCGTCGTGAGGCGGTGGGGCAGCGAGACGTGGCGCAGCACCGACAGCGCGGCCACGGCGTCGGGGGGCGCCACCACCGCGCCGAGCACGATGCAGGCCGCCCAGGGCATGTCCGGCACGAGCCACTTCACCACCACGGCCACGGCGGCCGTGGTCGCGACCACCGCCCCGAAGGCGAGGCCGGCGATCGGGCGCCAGTGGGTGCGCAGGTCCCGCACCGAGGTGTTGTAGCCCGCATCGAGCAGGACGGGCGCCAGGAAGAGGGCCAGCGCCAGCTCCGGGTCGAGCACCAGGTTGGGCACGGCCGGGATGAAGGCGAGGCCGATGCCCCCAAGGGCCAGGAAGACGGGATAAGGGGCACCCACCCGGCGGGCGAGCCCCGCCAGGAGCACGGCGCCGAGAAGGACGCCGACTGTCCATTGAAAAATCATCATGTCGAGGGGAACGCGCCAGCATGGCCCCGGGATCATTCGCCCCGGCGCGAAACCCGGCGCTGCCGGTCAGCCCTGCGCGAGGGTGACGGCCAGCTCCGGCTTGTGGTTCAGGGTCTGGAACACGACGCAGTAGCGCTCTGTCAGCTTGAGGAGCTGGTCGAGCTTGTCCGGGGGGGCGTCCGTGTCGAGGGCGAAGGTGAGGCGGATCGCGCGGAAGCCCACGGGCGCCGCCTTGTCGACCCCGAGGGTGCCGCGGAAATCGAGGTCGCCCTCGGCGCTCACCGTGCCGGACCGGAGCGCGACGCCGATCGCGGTGGCCACCGCCTTCAGGGTCACGCCGGCGCAGGCCACCAGGGCTTCGAGCAGCATGTCGCCCGAGCAGAGCTCGGCGCCGGAGCCGCCGGTGGCCGGGTGCAGGCCTGCCACCGCGAGGGCGCGCCCGGTCTCGACCTTGCAAGCGATGGCCGTGTCGTCGAGGCTGCCCCGGGCCCGCAGGGTCACCACGGCCGAGTCCGGGGCGTTGCGGTAGCGGTCCTTGATCGGGGCCTGGAGCGAGCGCAGGGTATCGGCGTCCATGGGCGTTTCCTTCTCCCGTCTTCCGGTTCTTCTTCTCCGATCCGATCTAGGGCGCCCCGTCGGCGCGGCGAATGCGGACGGGGGGGGGACCGAGCCTCGCGCGGGCCCGCGGGGTGCCCTATCTGAGGGGCGTCGGCGGGGCCCCTGTCCTCCGGCCCCGTCCTGTCAGGAGAGTCCATGCGTCGTCCCAGCGTGAGTGCAGCCGTCCCGAGGGCGCGGATGGCCGTCCCCGGCATCGCCGTCGGTCTCGTCCTGTTCGCGACCGGGGCAGGGGCCGCCGCGCCGATCACCCTCGCCAACCATCGGGCCGTCTACGATCTCTCCCTCGCCGAGAGCAGCGGCACGCGGGCGGTGGAGAGCGCGCGGGGGCGCATCGTCATCGATTTCACCGGGGATGCCTGCAAGGGCTACACGATGCAGACCCGCCAGGTGACCGTTCTGGAGAGTGGCGAGACCGGCAGCCGCACCTCGGACCTGCGCAACAGCACGTTCGAGAGCGGGGACGGGCGCAGCTACCGCTTCAAGACCAGCACGGTACTCAACGGCACTCCCGGCCAGGCTGTGGACGGCACCGCCGAATCGAGTTCCGACCTCCTGAAGGTCAAGCTGAAGGAGCCCAAGCGCGACCAGTTCCAGGATGCGGGCGAGGTCCTCTTCCCCACGGTGCACATGCGGCGCCTGATCCAGGCGGCCCGCGACGGGCAGAGCACCGTCTCCGTCAAGGTCTTCGACGGCTCCGACGATGGGCGCAAGGTTTACGACACCCTCGCGGTCATCGGCCGTCAGGTCCCGGCGCCGGCGGCCTCCGACAAGGCGGCCGAGCGCGACAAGCCCCTGCGGGAGGGGCCGATGGCGACCGTGCCGCGCTGGCCCGTCACCCTGAGCTATTACATTCCCGGCGAGGGCGAGCGCACGCCGATCTACGTCCTCAGCTTCGACCTCTACGAGAACGGCGTCAGCGGCGCGCTGCGGCTCAACTACGGCGAATTCGCGGTGGTCGGCGACCTCACCCGCCTCGACACCCTGGCGTCGAGCAGCGACTGCCATCCCTAGCCCGTCCGACCGGGTGAGGGGCGGGTCCGCACCGATGCGGCGTGCGAGGATTCCGAGCAGGGCCTTCTGCACGGAAATCGTGCATGGCCGGCCTTCCCGGGCCCGGTTGGATCAAATTTTCGGCGTTCGGGTAAAGGAATGTCGGGGGGCGCCCCGTCTTATGGCCTCCGCAACCTCAGGATGGCCATGGGCGAGACCCTCACAGCAACGCAGACGAGAGTGATCCTGCCTGCCCTCTGCTGGAATCGGTATCGTGCCGATTTCTACGCCGTCACCGCCGATCTCTCCGTCACGGGTCTTCGCTTTCGTTCGTCCGTCGTGCCGTCCCTGGGCGAGATCTTGTCCTGCAGCATCCGGCACGCGGGCGCGATGGAAGTCCAAGTCATCGAGGGCGGCAAGGAGCAGTTCGTCACCCGGGTGATCCGCGCCGAGGCTCCGCTGCCCGTCATCGTGCGTCGCCTGCTCGACCTCGCCGCCGAGCAGAACGGCGGCGAGGTGCCCCAGCGCGTCCATCCGCGCTTCGTGCCGGATTCGCCCGACATCCTCGTCACGATGTCCTGCGGCACCCGGATCCCGGGCCGCCTCCTCAACGTCTCGGCCTCGGGCGCGGCCGTGCGGATCGACATCCGCTTGGAGCCCGGCACGCAGATCACCCTGGGCCGAACGCCGGCCACGGTCGCGCGCTGCTTCGAGGACGGCATCGGCGCGGCGTTCCTCCAGCCCCTTCCGGCGAAGGATCTCGGGCCCCACGTCCTGTTGTGACGCGCGATCTCTTCTCGTGACGCGGGAGTGCCTCCGGCCCGTCCGAGGCCGGTCCGGTTTCTGAGGCGATCAGGAGGGGGCGATCCGGGACGGGATAACCGGCGACGCAACCGCTGCGGGACCGCGCGAAAGGCTACAATTAAGTTTCTATCAAATGATCGGGACTAGCCTGTGGCCTCGCCCTCCAGTCGGAGACTTGACGATGCGGTACGCGGACGATGCGACCCCGATTCCGTCAAGTCCTGTCCGGTTGGGTCGATCCGGCAGGCCCCACTGCTGGCGATAACCTGAAGATCGCTCAGCTGATGCCGCGTCCACCTGCCCCCGTCCTCGCCTGCCCCTCCCTCGCGTCCGGGCCGCTCGTCTCCCCCGCCGCCGGGGCGCGGGTGCGCGAGGCCACGTGGGGACGCCGGGCGGGTGATCGCGTTCGCGCCTCGGCACCGGGGAGCCCGGAGCCGGCGGCCGAGGGGGCGCCGTCCCGCGCCGCGAGCCTTCGGACCAATCGCTACGATCTGGAGGCCCGCGCCGGCCATCTCGACGAGGTGCTGCAATTCGCACCCTACCTGGCCTTGACCCATACGGTGGTCGTCGGTGCCGTGCTGCTGCTCTTCTGGAGCGAGGCGCACCGGACCTACCTGCTGATCCTGTTCGGCAGCGTCGCCGGTCCCATCACCCTCGCGGCGATCGGGGCGCGGCGCTACCGCCGGCGGCGCCTGGGGGAGCGCGACGTCGTCACCGGGCATCGGCTCGCCGCCCTGTTCTCGCTGATCCTGGGGCTGGCCTGGGCCAGCATGCCGCTGATGATCCTCCCCACCGCGGGCACCCAGGACCAGACCTTCGTGGTGGCCATCGGGGCCGGCCTGATGGCCACCACCTACACCTTCGGCTCGCTCGCGCATCTCGGCCTGGTCTACTCCGCGCCGATCGCCCTGGGCAGCCTCGCCGCCCTGTTCCTCGTCGGAGGGGCCGCCAACGGGTGGCTGGCGATGCTGATGGGCGTCTATTCGGCCTTCGTCGCCTTCACCGCCGGGCGGATGGGACGCCTCTCGGAACAGCGGATCATCGATCGCGTCCGGGTCGGCGAGCAGAACGAGACGATCAGCCTGCTGCTCCATGACTTCGAGGCGAGCACCAGCGACTGGCTCTGGGAGACCGACCCGCTGGGACGCCTCCAGCACGTGTCCGAGCGCATCGGCCAGGTGGCGGGCGAGGACCCGGCGATCCTGCACGAGGCGCCGTTCGCGGCGCTCTTTCTCGGCGTTCGCAAGCCCCGTCAGATGACCCCGGAGATCGCCGAGATCCTGGCCCTCGTCGCCGAGCGCAAGGCCTTTCGCGAGCGCGTCGTCGAGGTCACCATCGGCGGATTGACGCGGTGGTGGCGCCTCAGCGGCAGGCCCATCACCGACGGCGGCGAGACCTTCCTGGGCTTTCGCGGGGTCGGTTCGGACATCACCGACACCCGCCAGTCCGAGGCGCGGATCGCCTATCTGGCGAGCTACGACCCGCTGACGGGCCTGGCCAACCGGACCCAGTTCCAGGGCGTGGCGACCCAGCTCTGCGCCCGGGCGCAGACCGGGGGCGAGGCCTGCGCGCTGCTCTATCTCGACCTCGACGGCTTCAAGTTCGTCAACGACACCTTCGGCCATGCCCTCGGCGATGTCCTGCTGGTCCGGGTGGCCCAGCGCCTGACCGGCACGGTCCCGCCCCAGGGGCTGGTCTCGCGCCTCGGCGGCGACGAGTTCGCCATCCTCCTGCCCGGCGGCGACGAGGATGCCCTGACCGAACTGGCCCTGCGCCTCATCGCGGCCCTGAGCACACCCTACACTCTCGACGGGGTTCAGGTGGAGATCGGCGCCAGCGTCGGCCTCGCCCTGGCGCCGCGCGATGCGCACAGCCCCGAAGGCCTCCTCAGCAAGGCCGATCTCGCCCTCTACCGGGCCAAGGCCACCGGCCGCGGCAAGGTCCGGGTGTTCTCGCCCGACCTCGAGGCGACGATGCGCCTGCGGCGCGAGCTCGAGGTCGATCTGAAGCGGGCGGTGGCGCAGGGCGAATTCAGCCTGCACTACCAGCCCCTGGTGGGTCTGGAGGACGGTCGGGTCCGTACCTTCGAGGCCCTGCTGCGCTGGACCCGCGGCGCCGGCGGCCCGGTCTCCCCCGCCGATTTCGTGCCCGTCGCCGAGGCCTCGGGCCTGATCACCGAGATCGGCCGCTGGGTCCTGATGCAGGCCTGCCGGGAGGCCGCGCGCTGGCCCGACGACATCCGGCTGGCGGTGAACCTCTCGCCGATCCAGTTCCGGAACACCGACCTCGTCGCCGACGTGACCCAGGCGCTGGAGGCCAGCGGGTTGAGGCCGGAGCGCCTGGAGATCGAGGTCACCGAGTCGGTTTTCTTCGAGATGAACGCGACGACCATCGCCAACCTCAACGAGTTGCGCGCCCTGGGCATCCGCGTGGCGCTCGACGATTTCGGCACCGGCTACTCGTCGCTGAGCTACCTGATCCGGTTCCCGGTGGATAAGATCAAGATCGACCGCTCCTTCATCAAGGACATGGACAGCCGACCCGAATGCCTGGCGATCATCGAGGCGATCCTGACCCTCGCGCGCAAGCTCTCGATCACCGTCACCGCGGAGGGCGTCGAGACGAGGGAGCAGGCGCAGATGCTTAGGGCGAGCCGCTGCGACGACATCCAGGGCTTCCTCTTCAGCCCGGCCCGACCGGCCGACGAAATCCCCCACCTCATCGCATCCCTGCCGGTGCGCTTCGGCGAGATTTTCCCCCTCCTGCCCCTGATGTTCCGCCGGGCGCCGGCCTGAGGCCGTCCTAAGCGCGCAGGCGCTCGGCCACCGCCGCGGCGGCCCGCGCGCCCTCCGCGTAGGCGCCCCCCGCCGTGCCCCATTGCAGGCGCGACAAGGCCTCGCCGGCGAACCAGATCCGGTCCGCCACGGGCGCCTGCAGGCGGACCCGGGCATCGGCATGGCCCGGCGGCACCACGGCCCAGGATCCGCGCGCCCAGGGGTCGTGGCGCCACGCGCTCACCGCCGGGATGCTCAGGTCGTGCAGGGCGCGGGCGCCGACATGTGCGGCGAGCGTCGCCCGCACCAGGCGGCGGACCCCGTCCGGCCCGGCCCCACGGGCGTCGAGGGCGGCGGCCATCGGCGCATCGAGCTCGAAGAAGTGGAACGGCGTGCCGTCGATCCGGGTGAGGAGGCCCGGGCTCGCCTCGCGCCCGCCGACGAGGCTCGCGAGCCGGTCCGCCCCCCGGAACGGGCAGGAGGGCCAGTGCAGCACCGCATGCTCGTAGATGCCGGTGGCGAATCCCGTGATCGCGTCCGCGACCTCCGGGGGAAGGACGGGGGTGAAGAGAGGCGCGGCCCGCAGTACCATGGTGGGAATCGTGACGATGACGGCCCGGGCCGCGAAGCTCCCGGATCCCGTGTGCACCCGTACGCCCGCGCCCGACCAGTCGATGCCGGTGACCGGCGTCCCAAGGGCGATGGGCAGCCCCTGGGCGAGGCGGGCGAGATAACCGCCGTAGCCCCCGGCGATGAAGCGGTTGTCGCCGTACTCCATGCTGGGAAAGTCCTGGAGCGAGACGCGGGCGAGGGACTGCCCGGAGACCAGGCCGTGGACGCGCTCGACCCGCCGGCCCCAGGGTCCGAGGCCCGGCGGCAGGGCGGTGGCCGCCGGCCGGTCCGGCCCCGCCCAGCCCGCCTGGGTGCTCATCGCCCGGTCGGCCACCGCGAAGGCACGGCCGAGGGCCGCCGCCTCCACCGGCCGGCCGCGCCGGCGCCCGACCCAGAGATGGCTCTCCTGGGCCGCCATCCGCAGGGGCTCCCCCCGCTGAGTTGCGAGCCGCACCAGCGGGTTGATCGGCCCCGCATGCAGCCAGTGCCCGCCGAGGTCGACGGCGTGACCCCGCAGGGAGACCGTGACGAGGCGCCCGCCGACCCGGTCGCGCGCCTCCAGGACCGCCACCCGGACGCCCAGGGCCGCGAGGCCGCGCGCCGCCGCGACGCCGGCGGCGCCCGCCCCGACGACGATGACCTCCGGATCGTCGGGCAGGGGGGCCAGGCGCGGCGCGATGCTCGGGCGCCAGCGTTCGTGCTCGGGGCGGGACGTCCGCATGGATGACGGTCTCGTTCCTGTCGGCGAAGAATGGCGATGGGCCTAGCAGAGGGCGGTGCCGGGCGACACCATGCGACCGGTCGCACGCCGGTCACACGCCAGAAAACTCGGGCGTCCAGGGTCGGCGCCGCGAATCGCCCGTCCGCTGCCCGGCGGGACGGGTGGTGCAGCGATGGCCCGCACTTGCGCCTGCGCACGGCCATCGCCAGAACCTCGGGACACGGCGCGCGCGGGGGCGACGCAGGCCGGGACCTCACGAACGGATCGATCCACGACCACGGGATACCCAGGTATGCTCATCCAGGCCGCCTTCGCCGCCGTCCGGCAGGTGTTCTCATCCCCCTTGCGCGCGATCCTGTGGAAGTCCCTCGGGCTCACGGTGGGCATCCTCGTGCTCGTCTGGTTCGGACTGACGCGGGCGATCAACTGGTTCCTGTCCCAGCACCATCTCTCGGTGGATTATCCCTTCCTCGATACCCTGGCGGTGTTCTTCGCCGGGGCCGGCCTGTTCGTGGGCCTCGCCTACGTTATGCCGGCGGTGTCGATCCTGGTGGCGGGCTACTTCCTCGACGACGCGGCCGAGATCGTCGAGCGCACGGACTTTCCGGGCGAGCCGCCCGGCCTCGCCCTGCCCCTCGGCACCGCCATGTTCTACGCCGTCCGCTTCGCCGGCCTCGCCCTGCTGGTGAACCTCGTGGCGCTGATCCTGTTCTTCGTGCCGGGGGTGAATCTCGTCGCGTTCTTCGGGGCCAATGCCTACCTGCTGTCGCGGGAGTATTTCGAGCTCGCCGCCGGACGCTTCCGGCCGATGGCGGAGGCCGGCGCCATGCGCCGCCACTACGGCGGCACCACGCTCCTCGCCGGCGTGCTGTTGGCCGGCCTGATGGTGGTGCCGGTGCTCAACCTCGTCACCCCGCTCTTCGGCATCGCCCTGATGGTGCATGTCCACAAGGGCCTCAGCCGGCGCACCCCGGTCGCCGGACCGCAGCCCCAGCCGCGCCTGCGCTGAGGCTCCCCCGGAGCTGCCGAGGGCCGAATTTCATCGTTCGGCCTCCCGTCTGGCCTGGAAGTGGTCTAGATACGCTGCACCAGGCTCAAGGACCGGCGCCGATCCAAGCCCCGCAGGGGCCGGACCGGCGCGGGGGCCGCTTTTCGAGACGCACGAGCGATGACCGGCTTCGAGACCCTCCCCCTGACCCGCCCCGCCTCGCAGCTCGTCACCGTGTTCGGCGGATCGGGCTTCCTCGGGCGCCACGTGGTGCGGGCGCTGGCCAAGCGCGGCTACCGGATCCGGGTGGCCGTGCGCCGGCCCGACCTCGCCCTGTTCCTGCAGCCCCTCGGCAAGGTCGGCCAGATCGTCGCCGTCCAGGCCAACCTGCGCTACCCCGACTCGATCGCCCAGGCGGTCCACGGCGCCGACATCGTCGTCAACCTCGTGGGCATCCTCCAGGAGACCGGCAAGCAGACCTTTTCGCAGCTGCAGGCGGAAGGCGCGGGCGAGATCGCCCGGGCGGCGGCCGCCGTCGGCGCGCCCCTGGTCCACGTCTCGGCCATCGGCGCCGATGCACACTCGCCCTCGCAATACGCCCGCACCAAGGCCCTCGGCGAGGCCCGGGTCGCCGAAGCCGGCGGTCCGCACGTGATCCTGCGGCCCTCGCTGGTGTTCGGCCCCGGCGACAGCTTCTTCAACCGCTTCGCCGCCCTGGCCCGTGCCCTGCCGGTGCTGCCGCTGGCCGGCGCCGCGTCGCGCTTCCAGCCCGTCTACGTGGCCGACGTGGCCGAGGCGGTGGCCCGCGCCGTGGAGGGCCACGTGCCCGCCGGCAAGGTCTACGAACTCGGCGGCCCGGAGGTCGAGACCCTGGAATCGCTGGTGCGCTACATGCTCAAGGTCACGATGCGCAAGCGCGTAGTCCTCGGCCTGCCGCAGCCGGCCGCGATGTTCCAGGCCCGCGCCCTCGAGGTGGTCGACACCCTCACCCTCGGCCTCCTGCCGGACAGCCTGAAGCTCACCCGCGACCAGGTCGTCCTGCTCCAGAACGACAACGTCGTCTCCGAGACGGCCAAGGCCGAGGGGCGTACCCTGGAGGGCATCGGCCTGCAGCCCACCGCCATGGAGGCGGTGGTGCCGGGCTACCTCTGGCGCTTCCGCAAGGCGGGCCAATTCGCCAAGATGCAGGAGTTCGAGAGCGCCATCCCCGAGACCCTGACGCCGAAGCCCTTCGTGCCGCGCAGCGGGAGCGGACCAGCCCTCGGGCCGGATTCGAATGCCCCGAGCCGGATGGGCGTGAGATGGGGCACCCGGGGCTGAGGCTTTCGCCCGTCACCGGAGTCCTCAGGGCCGGCGAAATGGTCTAGAGGGCGCCTCATGACTCACGCCACCTCGCCCCAGGCCGACACGCCCCGCGCCGGCGCGCCCCTCGTGCGCTTCGCGCCCTCGCCCACCGGCTACCTGCACATCGGCAACGCCCGGCCGGCGCTCCTCAACGCGCTCTTCGCGCGGGCGCGGGGCGGGCGCTTCCTGCTGCGCCTCGACGACACCGACCGGGAGCGCTCGACGCAGGCCTTCGCCGACGCGGTCTCCGAGGACCTCGCCTGGCTCGGGATCGTGCCCGACCTGTTCGCGCGGCAATCCGACCGGGTGGCGGTCCACGATGCGGCCGCCGAACGCCTGAAGGCGATGGGCCGGCTCTATCCCTGCTACGAGACGCCGGAGGAGCTCGAGCGCCGGCGCCGGCGCCAGCTCGGGCGCGGCCAGCCGCCGATCTACGACCGGGCCGCCCTGACCCTGACGGAGGCCGAGCGGGCTGCCCTGGAGTCGGAGGGTCGCAAGCCGCACTGGCGCTTCAAGCTCGACGCACGCACGGTGGCCTGGGACGACCTCGTGCGCGGCCCCGCCCATGTCGACTGCGCCTCGCTCTCCGATCCGGTGCTGATCCGGGCAGACGGCAGCTACCTCTACACCCTGCCCTCCGTGGTCGACGACGCCGAGATGGGCGTCACCCACGTCATCCGGGGCGAGGACCACGTCACCAACACCGGCGTGCAGGTGCAGATCTTCGAAGCCTTGGGCAGCGCGATCCCGGTCTTCGGCCATCACAACCTCCTGACCACCGCGGACGGGGAGGGGCTCTCGAAGCGCCTCGGCCACCTCTCGCTGCGCGGCCTGCGCGAGGCCGGCTACGAGCCGGGCGCCGTGCGCTCGCTGGCCGTGCTCACCGGGTCGGCCGAATCGGTCCGCGCCGTGGCGGGCCTGGACGAGCTCGCCGGCCTCGTCGACCTTGCGCAGATCTCGCGGGCTCCGGCGAAGTTCGACCCGCACGAGCTCGACGGACTCAACGCCCGCCTCGTCCACGTCATGCCCTATGCGGAGGTCGCCGACCGCCTCGCGGCGCAAGGGGTCGCGTCCGAGCGCGCCGCGGCGTTCTGGGAGGCCGTGCGGCCCAACCTCGCCAAGGTCTCGGAGGCGGGCGACTGGTGGCGCGTGGTCACCGGCCCGGTGAGCCCCGTCATCGCCGACCCGGCCTTCATCGGGGCCGCCGCCGCGCTCCTGCCGGCCGAGCCCTGGGACGGGGAGACCTGGAAGGCCTGGACGGGGGCCGTGAAGGCCACCACGGGGGCCAAGGGCAAGGCGCTGTTCATGCCGCTGCGCCTCGCCATCACCGGCCTGGAGCACGGGCCGGATCTCGCCGGCCTGCTGCCGCTGATCGGGCGGGACGTGGTGCTCCGCCGGCTGGCGGGAGAGGGCTGACGGCGGGTCCCTGCGGTGCATGCAGGCCCGACCCGCCGGCACCCGTGACTGTCGCTGGCCGGGTGGGGCGCCTATATGCGGGCCCGACGCCCTCTTCATCCCGAGTTCCTGACCCGAATGAGCACCGATCCCGCCCCGGCGGCACCGGCCGCGGCCGCGCCGCCCGCGCGCCCCGGCCTCGTCGCCACCTATCGCCGTCTCTGGCCCTATCTCTGGCCCCACGGCCGGCCCGACCTGCAGCGACGCGTCTTCCTCGCCTTCGGCCTGCTGATCGTCGCCAAGTTCGTGACGATGGTGACGCCCTTCACCTTCAAGTGGGCCACCGACGCCCTGGTGGCGCTGACCGACCCCAAGCCGGGTGCGGCCATCCCCACCGGGCTGTTTGCCGCCCCGATGCTGCTGATCGGCCTCTACGGCCTGTCGCGCATCCTCATGGCGGGTCTGACGCAGGTGCGCGACGGGCTGTTCGCCAAGGTGGCGATGCATGCGGTGCGCCGCCTCGCGCTCCAGACCTTCGAGCACATGCACCGGCTCTCCCTGCGCTTCCATCTGGAGCGCAAGACCGGCGGCCTGACCCGCGTGCTGGAGCGCGGGCGCGGCGGCATCGAGGAACTCTCGCGCCTGATGGTGCTGACGCTGGTGCCGACCATCGTCGAGTTCCTGCTCGTGATCGGCGTCCTCGCCTACGAGTTCGACTGGATCTACTCGGTGGTCGTGTTCGCGATGGTGGCGGCCTACCTCGCCTTCACCTGGAAGGCGACGCAGTGGCGCATCGAGATCCGGCGCCGGATGAACAATTCCGACACCGACGCCAACACCAAGGCAGTGGATTCGCTGCTGAACTTCGAGGCCGTGAAGTACTTCGGCGCCGAGCGGCGAGAGGCGGAACGCTACGACGTCTCGATGGCCAAGTACGAGAAGGCCTCGACGCAGACCTACGTCTCGCTCGCGGTGCTCAACGCCGGCCAGGCAGTGATCTTCACCGTGGGCATGACCATCGTGATGTGGCTGGCAGCGCGCGACATCATGGCGGGGCGTACCACCCTCGGCGGCTTCGTGCTGGTCAACACCATGCTGGTGCAGCTCTCCATGCCGCTCAACTTCATGGGCATGATCTATCGCGAGATCAAACAGGCGCTGATCGACATCGACGACATGTTCCAGATCCTGCACCGCAACCCGGAGATCGCCGACCGGCCGGACGCGCTGCCGCTCGCCGTCTCGGACGGCGTGGTGCGGTTCGAGGACGTGCGCTTCGCCTACGACCCGGCCCGGCCCATCCTCAAGGGCGTCAGCTTCGCGGTGCCCGCGGGCAAGACGGTGGCGATCGTCGGCCCCTCGGGGGCCGGCAAGTCGACCCTGTCGCGCCTGCTGTTCCGGTTCTACGAGCCGCAGGGCGGCCGCATCCTCATCGACGGCCAGGATCTTTCGCGGGTCCGGCAGGCCAGCCTGCGGGCGGCCATCGGCATGGTTCCGCAGGACACGGTGCTGTTCAACGACACCATCGGCTACAACATCCGCTACGGCCGCTGGGACGCCACCCCGGCGGAGGTGCGCGCCGCCGCCGCCCTGGCGCAGATCGACCGCTTCATCTCCGCCCTGCCGGAGGGCTACGACACGCCCGTGGGCGAGCGTGGCCTGAAGCTCTCGGGCGGCGAGAAGCAGCGCGTCGCCATCGCCCGGACCATCCTGAAGGGACCGCCGATCCTCGTCCTCGACGAGGCGACATCGGCCCTCGACTCCTTCACCGAGCGCGAGATCCAGGATGCCCTCGACACCGTGAGCCAGGGCCGCACCACCCTGGTCATTGCTCACCGTCTCTCCACGGTGGTCAATGCGGACGAGATCATCGTCCTCGACAAGGGGGTGATCGTCGAGCGCGGCGACCATGCCACCCTGCTGGAGCAGGACGGCGTCTATGCCTCCATGTGGAGCCGTCAGCGCGAGGCCGACGCCGCCCTGGAGATCCTCCAGCGCAGCGAGGCGGCGCTGCCGGTGCCCAAGGAGCGACCGGCCCTCGTGCCGGAGCCGGCGCCCGCCGCGTAGGGGCCGCGCCGTCAGCCCCGCTTGTCGGGTTGCGGAACCGCCGCGGTGCCGTCGGTGGGCAGGACGAAGATCTGGCCCGGATAGATCAGGTCGGGATTGCGGATCTGCGGCTGGTTGGCGTCGAAGATCACCGTGTAGCGCGTGCCCTTGCCATAGATGCGCCGGCTGATCTGCCACAGGCTGTCGCCCCGGATGATGGTCGCGGTCCCGATCTCCGGGACGAAGACCGTCGGGCTCCGTTCCGCCAGAGCAGGGGTCAGGGCCTGTCTCTGGGCGGGTGTCTGGGGCGGGGCCGGGACAGGGCTTCGCAGCGCGGGCGCCTCGGCCTGTGCGGTGGCGGGCGGCGTGACCGAAGCGGGGCGCGGCGGGACCTGCGGCGACGGCGGCTGCGGGGAAGCCTCTCGCGAGGGCGAATCTTGCGACGTCCGTGCTTGCTGCGCCGGGGTGCGCGCGGGGGCTGCGGACGGTGCCGGCGTCGGGGCCTGGGGCGTTCCGGTCCCGGAATTCGCGGGCGGGAGCGCGGCGGGCGCCTGGGGGGCCGCTGCCCGGGGCACGGCCGCCGGGGGCAGTGTCGCCGGGTTCTCCGGCGTCCCCAGGCGTGCGACCGGGCCCGGTGCCGGCGGATTGCCCGGCTGCGCGACGGCCGGCCCGCCCTCGGGCGGCCGGCCCGCCCCCGGTGCCGCCGGCTTGGTCACCGCCGCGGGCACGTTGAAGGCGACCTCGGAGCGGGTCTTCACCTTGCCGGAGACGGGATCGACCTGGTCTACCCGGACCTTGTAGTCGCCCGGCCGGACGCCGCGCCCGATGGTGAAGGCCACCCGGCCGTCGGCGCCGGCACTGCCGGGCGCCACCAGGGCGTCGTTCAGATAGAGCCGCACGGTGGCTCCGGGCGGGGCCTGGCTCGTGACGTAGAGCCGTCCGCCCTCTTCCGCCTCGACGCTGACGATCTTCACCGGCCCGGTGCGGTCCGCGTCGGCCTTGCCGGGGCGGGTCTGCGCCGTCGGGGCCGGATTCCGGGGCGCGCGGCCGTCGGGCATGGTCGTTGCGAGGGTGCCATCGGCCTTGCCGCTCCGGCCGGCCTCGGTCTTATCCGGGAGATTTTTGCCCGAGGCGCCCTTGCTCGAGTCCATCCTGTCCGGTTCGGTTTTGCCCGAGGCGGCTTTCCCCGTCTCGGTCCTGCCCGCATCGGCAAGGGTGGTCCCCGGCGTCGCCGGAGCCGGGTCCGGCTGCGAGAGCACGATGGTGGGCTTGTCGGGGGAGGTCAGGGCGATGAGGGGCTTGGCATTGCGATGGGGCGAGACCACCACCGCCACGCTGTCGCGCGAGATCCGGGCCTGACCGTCGGCACCGAGCACCCGCAGGGTGATCTCACTGCTGCCGGTGGGCAGGGCGGGGGGTACGATGGCGAACTGGCCGGAGGGGTCGACGAGCGCACGGGCAATCGGCTCGTTGTCGCGCAGAAGCTCGACGGTGGTGTTGGGCGCGGCCCGCCCGGCGATCACCGCCTCGCCATTGGGCTCGATCCGGATGATGTCGAAGGTCGGCGCCTCGCTGCCCGGCGAGGTGCCCGAGGCCTGCGCCGACGGCTGGCCCGGGCCCAGGGCCGCCAGGGGCTTTCCCGCCGGCGCCGCCCCCTCCCCGGGGCTCGCATCCCGCCGGACCGGTGGATTCGGCTCGGCTGCGCCGTCGGTCCGGGCGGGGGGCTTGCCGGTGGGGGGGGCGCTCTCCTCGGGGGCGCCGGAGCCCGCCGGGGATCCGAGGCCGCGCTTGAACAGGGTGCCTGCGCCGTAGAGGGTGACCACGAGGGCAAAGCCCGCCAGAAGCCCCACGCAGGCGAGGAAGATGCTCCGTCGCAACTCCGCCCTCATGACACGCCACTCCTTCGTCCACCGGCACGGCGGCCGAAATTCCATCGCCGCGGGATCGGGCCCGTCGACAAACCGGCGATTGATGGCGACATATTAGCGAACATGATCGGATCACCAAATCATACCCGCCGGATCACGGCCGGATCTTCCGTAAAATCAGCAGTTTGGCTCGTGGACCGCGGCGGACGGGCCCCGGCCGCTGCGCATCAGGGAGGTCCGGCATGGCTCCGGTAAGGACGGTCTGCGTCTATTGCGGCTCGGGCTTCGGCGGCGATCCGGCCTTCACGGCCGCGGCCGTGACCCTCGGCAAGGCCCTGGCGGAGGCCGGGATCGGCCTCGTCTACGGCGGCGGCAATGTCGGCCTGATGGGCACCGTCGCCCGGGCGGTCCTCGAGAACGGCGGCCACGTCACCGGCATCATCCCCGATTTCCTGAAATCGCGCGAGCGCATGCTCGACGAGATCCAGGAGACCATCGTCGTGGAGGACATGCACACCCGCAAGCGGCTGATGTTCGAGCGCTCGGACGCCTTCGTGGCCCTGCCCGGCGGCATCGGCACCCTGGAGGAGCTGGTGGAGCAGCTCACCTGGGCGCAGCTCGGCCAGCACAACAAGCCGATCCTGCTGCTCTCGGTGGCGGATTTCTGGACGCCCCTCCTGACGCTCCTCGACCACATGCGGGGGCAGGGCTTCATCCGGGAAGGGCTCGACCTGAGCTACCTCGTGGCCACCGAGGCGGCCGACGTGGTCGGCCTGCTGCGCGACGCGGCCGGATCGGTCGCGCCGGCCCCCGCCGCCGAAGCCCTGGTGGCGGAGCGGTTCTGAGGCGACGGCCCCGGCGCGGCGGCCCGGCTCAGGTCGCCACGCTCCAGGTCGTCCCGTCCTTGCCGTCCTTCACGGCGACGCCCATGCCCAGGAGTTCGTCGCGGATCCGGTCCGAAGCGGCCCAGTCCTTGGCGGCCCGGGCCGCGCGCCGGTCGGCGATCAGCGCCTCGACCCGGGCGACGTCGACGCCGGCTGCCCGGATGGTGCCCTGGTCGCGCGCCGACTTCATCTGGGTGAGCAGGCCGAGGAGGTTCGCCCCGGCCTTCAGGGCCGCCGGCTCGTCGAGGCGGTGCAGCTCGGCGAGTGCCGCGGCGGTGTTGAGGTCGTCGAGGAGCGGCTCGCGCACGCCCTCCGGGATCGCCGCGGCCGCGGCCACGTCGCCGACGACCCCGTACCAGCGGTCGAGCATCCGGGCCGCCTCCTCGAGGCCGCGCAGGGTCCAGTCGATCGGCTGGCGATAATGCGTCTTGAGCATAGCGAGGCGCGCGACCTCGCCGGGCCAATCCTTCAGCACGTCCCGGATCGTGATGAAGTTGCCCAGCGACTTCGACATCTTCTCCCCCTCCACCTGGAGGAAGCCGTTGTGGAGCCAGACGTCGGCCATCACGTCGGTGCCGAAGCAGCAGCGCGACTGGGCGACCTCGTTCTCGTGGTGCGGGAAGATGAGGTCGATGCCGCCGGCATGGATGTCGAAGCGCTCGCCGAGATGCTTCCAGGACATCGCCGAGCACTCGATGTGCCAGCCCGGCCGGCCGGGCTCGGCGATCCCGCAGGGGGAGGGCCAGGCCGGCTCGCTGGGCTTCGAGGGCTTCCACAGCACGAAGTCGAGGGGCGAGCGCTTGTAGGGCGCGACCTCGACGCGGGCTCCGGCTTCCATCTCGTCCAGGGGACGCTTCGAGAGGGCGCCGTAATCGGGCATCGAGGGCACGTCGAAGAGCACGTGGCCGTCCGCCACGTAGGCATGGCCGCGCGTCACCAGGCCGGCGATGATGGTGTGCATCTCGGCGATGTGGTCGGTGGCCCGCGGCTCGACGAAGCGCGGGTGCCCGCCCGGCACGTTGACGTCCTCCGGCATCAGCACGCCGAGTTCGCGGATGTCGGCGTGGAAGGCCTTCAGGGTGCCGTCGGTGAGTTCCCGGATGCTGATGCCGCGCTCGGCGGCCCGCGCGTTGATCTTGTCGTCCACGTCCGTGACGTTGCGGGCATAGGTGACGTGGGGCGCGCCGTAGAGGTGGCGCAGCAGGCGAAACAGCAGGTCGAAGACGATGATCGGCCGGGCGTTGCCGATATGGGCGGCGTCGTAGACGGTGGGGCCGCAGGCATACATCCGTACGTTCGTGGGATCGATCGGCGTGAAGGCGGCCTTCTCGCGGGTCAGCGTGTTGTAGAGCCGCAACATCGAGGCCATGAAACTTTCCTTACGTCCCGGGCCTCCATCCGGACCCGTCCGTCCTTGAAAACACCGCAGCGCGTTGGTTTCGCGCGGCTTTTGCCGCAGCGCACCCAAGCGCCCGCCACACCGTCGCCGCGTTCCGCCCGGGGCCCTGTTGCGCGAAGGCGACGGCCGGGCCGCCCGTCCTGCGCTACCCCAAAACCATGAGCAATTCGAGAACGACGCCGGACCGGCACGCCTTCGAAACGCCTGCCGCGAAAACGACGGCACGGCGAAAGGGTTTGTTAACCTGGTGCCGCGAAATTTTCGCCCCATACGCTTCCGACACCAGCAAGGTTCTGCCCATGCGCCGCGCGACCGCCAGTATCGGCGCTCTTCTCGCTCTCGTCCTCTCCGCCCACGGCGCCCTCGCCTCCGACGGGGAGAGCCCGGCCAAGGCACCCGGCACCGTCGAGAAGACGTTCCTGATCCCGTCGAGCGAGGGGTACGGCGTCGGCGACTGCCTCACCAATGGCGAGAGCGCCTGCGGCCAGGTGGTGGCCAATGCCTGGTGCGAGGCGCAGGGCTTCGCCTCTGCCGGCTCCTTCGGCGTCGCCGCCCAGGACGAATATACCGGCGCGATCCCGCCGGCCCCGGTGGCCAAGCCCGCCGAGCGCCCGATCCGGATCACCTGCCAGGATTGAATCCTCGGGCGGGATGGATTCCGCCCGAGCGTGGCAGGCAGCCGGGTCGCTCCGACGTGAGGCGATCCAGTCTCCCGGCCTACTTCTCCATGAGCGCGTCGCAGCGTGGCGGCGGCTCGGTGCCCCAGGGCATCAGCGGCACGGCGGAGGTGGAATTCTTGGGCGAGCCCTGAATCACCTTGTCCGAGTAGACCATGTAGATCAGCGTGTTGCGTTTGGTGTCGCAACCGCGCACGATCTGCATCGACTTGAAGATCAGCGACCGGCGCTCGCTGAACACGACCGCGCCCTGCTTGAACTTCTCCTTGAACTGCACCGGGCCGACCTGACGGCAGGCGAGGGAGATGTCGGAGACATCCTCCGCGAGGCCGAGGGTGCCCTTGATGCCGCCCTTCTCCGGTTGGGTGTACCAGCAGGCCACCCCTGCCACCGACGGATCGTCGATCCCGTAGACCACGAGCTTGTCGTTGGGTGTCAGAGGTCGCCACACGGTCGACTTGTCGAAGATGCGGTCCGCATCGTCCGCGCGCGCCGGTTGTGCGGCGAGGCCGAGCCCCAGCGCCAGCGCGCAGCCTGTGAGACCCCGAAGCCACATCATCGTATCATTCCCCTCAGTTTGTTCCGAGCGGATGTGGGAAGGGTGTCGCGGTCGTGCGAGGGTCGCTAATAAACTTGTGTTGAGCCCGTTCGCCTCCGCTTCGTCGAAGTTTCCTTCGGGGGACGTCGCGCGACGGCGTCCCGCCATCCATTGCAATCAGGCCATGCCGCTGATCCCCTCCCAGATCCGCACGCTCGTCCGAGTGCTCGCCGGCGTCCTCGCCGTCACCACCCTGACGGGTATCGCCGAGGCGCAGACCTCCGCCTGTCTGCGCTACCGCTCCGAACTCGCCGGCCTCAGCGACGGCGCCAGCACCGCGCGGGCCCTGCAGAACGAGATCGGCCGCCTGAATGCCTATTATCGCACCCTGAACTGCGAGGGGGGGCGGTTCCTCTTCTTCGATTCGCGCCCCCCGCAATGCGGCGCGGTTGAGCAGCGCATCCGCGCGCTCAACGCCGGCTACGGCGCCGAGAACGGCGAGGTGACGGCCGCCCGCCGGCAGCAGCTCACGGAGGCGATCGCCGCCGCCTGCACGGATGCGGCGAGCCGCAGCCTGATCAAGGCGGACGGCCCTCCGGGCGAGGCGCGCGCGCGGGGTGGCGCACAGGTGATCTGCGTGCGCACCTGCGACGGCGCCTACTTCCCGATGACCAACCTGCCCGACGGGCGCGAGGGCGCCGACGAGCTCTGCCAGGCCCTCTGCCCCGGCGCGGAAGCCGCCGCCTATTCGATGCCGCACGGCGACGAGGCCCTGAAACAGGCCGCCACCGTGAAGGGGAGCCGCGCCTACACGGCCCTGCCCAACGCCTTCAAGTTCCGCACCTCCTTCACGCCGAACTGCTCGTGCAAGCGCGAGGGGCAAAGCTGGGCCCAGTCCCTGGTCAAGGCCGAGAGCATGCTGGTCCGGCACAAGGGCGACATCTTCGTCACGCCGATGCAGGCCGAAGCCCTGTCGCGCCCGCCGAAGGTCCGCCTGACCCTGGTGGGACGGGCCGACAAGACCGCCGCGGGCCTCGCCGCCGACGCCGCCACGCGCAGTGCCGGCGTCGCCTCCGATGCGCCTGCGCTGACGGAGCCGGCCGCGGCCGTGCCGGGGACGGGCGAGGAGCGCCAACCGGTGCGCATCATCGCCCCGAACCTGTTCTCGACCGCCCCCCGGCCGGGGAATCCCTGAGGGGGACAGTCGGCGCCGCGCGGCCAAAAAACGGGAACCATCCCGCTCGCATTCTGTTCCGAAGGCCTCATCAACGACGTGAGTGACCTTCGATGCGGAGCATCCGCCACCTTCTCCTGACCGGCACGGTTCTGCCTGCCCTGCTCCTGTCCGGCCCCAGCCTGGCCCGGCCGGACTCCGCATCGGGTGGCACCATCCTGCTGGCCCAAGCCCTGCTGGCCCAGGCCGGGCCGGGCGAGGGGCCGCGGGGCGAGGGCCCCCGGGGTGGGGGTGCCGAAGGTCCGCGGGGCGGTCCGCCCGGCGGCGGACGTGAACGACCGGAGCCGCGGCAGGAGCGCCCCGAGCCGCGCCAGGAACGGCCGGCTGCCCGCCCCGAGCCCCGCCAGGAGCGGCCGGAGCCCCGCCAGGAGCGGCCGGAGCCTCGCCAGGAGCGGCCGGAGCCACGGCAGGAGCGGCCCGAGCCGCGTCCGGAGCGGCCGGCCGCCCGCCCCGAGCCGCGCCAGGAGCGCCCTGAGCCCCGTCAAGAACGACCCGAGCCCCGTCCGGAGCGCCAGGAGCGTGTGCCGGCCGCGCCGCCGGCCGAGCGTCCCGCCGCCCGTCCGGATCGCCCGGAGCCGCGCCAGGAGCGTCCCGCCCGCGAGGAGCGTGGCCCCGGTCCGGACCGGGATCAGGCGCCGCAGCGTCGTGCCCCCGGTGCCGATGGGCCCACGGAGCGTCCGTCGCCCCCGCCGGCCGCCCGGGAGCGCACCCCCGACCGGCCGAACACGCCCGAGCGTCCCGCCGCGCCCGAGCCGAACCGTCCGGCGCCCGCGCAGCCGCGCCAAGCCCCGCCTGCTGCACAAGCCCCCGCTCCGGCGCAGGCCCCGGCGCCGAACGCACCCGAGATCCGCAACCCGGCCAACCCCGTCAATCCGAACGTGCCGGGCGCAGCCCAGCCGGGCCGTCCGAATGCCCCCGGCGAGCCGCGTGCCTCGGGCCAGCCGGCTCCCCCGACTCCGCAGCCCGGCCAGCCCGGCCAGCCCGGCGCCGCGGCGCCCAATGCGCGGCCCGGCGTCCCGGGACGTCCGTTCGTCCCGCCCGGTGCCCCGAATCCGGACGCGCCGCGTCCCGACGGCCGTCCGGGTGCGGGTGCCAACCCGGCCGACGCCCGGCCGGATCGGGACGGACCGATCCCGGGCGGTCGGGATGCGAGAGATCCGGCTGCCAGGGAGTCCGGGACCCGCGACCTGCGCCGCGACGGCCCCGATCGGAACGGCCCCGGCCGCGACGACGCGGGCCGACCCGATCTCCGGCCCGGCGATGCCCGCCGCGACGATCGCGGCATCGACGCCCGCCGCGAGGATCGCGGCATCGATGACCGTCGCGAGGACCGCGAGCGGCGTGACGCCTTCGAGCGCCGCGACGCGCGCAGCGGCTTCAATGCGCCGGGGCGGCCGGGTTACGTCCCGGGCGGCTTCCGGGACGATGACGATGTCCGCGACTACGATCAGGTACGCCGCGACCGCCGCGAGTTCTCGGAAGGGGGCCGGACCTATATCCGCGAGCCCGGCCGCATCATCGTGCGTGACCGCGACACCTACTTCATCCGCCACGACGAGAACGAGCGCTTCCGCGATCTCGACCGGCGGGCCTATCGCAGCGAGCGTCGCGGCGGCGATACCATCACGTATCTCGACCGGCCGGGCGGCGAGCAGATCGTCACCATCGTGGACGATGACGGCCGTCTCGTGCGCCGGTCCCGCCGCTTCCGCGACGGGCGCGAGGTCGTCATCATCGACAACAGCTTCGGCGGCGGCGTCTCGCGGCCGATCTACGAGGACGTCGTCGAGTTGCCGCCGCCGGACATCCGCATCCCGCGCAATCGCTACGTGGTCGATTACGAGGGCGCGGACGAGGGCGCCGTCTACGAGGCCCTGTCGGCCCCGCCGGTGGTGGCGGTGGACCGGCGCTACACCCTCGATCAGGTCCGCTACAGCCCGCAGTTGCGCGCCCGCATGCGCAGCGTCGACATCGATACGATCAACTTCGACACCGGCTCGTTCACGGTGACGCCGGACCAGGCCGCCCGCCTCGCCACCATCGCGTCGGCGATGAACCGGGCGATCAAGGCCAATCCGCAGGAGGTGTTCCTGATCGAAGGCTACACCGACGCGGTGGGGGCCGACATCGACAACCTCTCGCTCTCCGACCGCCGCGCGCAGTCGGTGGCCACGGTGCTGACGCAGAACTTTCAGGTGCCGCCCGAGAACCTGACCACGCAGGGCTATGGCGAGCAGAACCTGAAGGTGAACACGCAGAGCGCCTCGCGCGAGAACCGGCGGGTGACCGTCCGCCGCATCACGCCGCTGATTCAGCAGCAAAGCGAGGCGCCGCCGCCGCCGCGCTGAGGCGATAAGTTCGGCGACCGGCGGGCGACAAGCCGCCGGTTGCCCGCTGCGCGCCCGTCGCTTGCACACCTTCGACGGACCGGTGACGGCGAGAAGGCTGCGTGGGTCGCCTGACGGGCCCGATCGACCCTGGTCGTCGATCGGTCAACGCAGACACCCGGGACGCATGGGCTCGTCCCAGCCTGCCGTTCCTGCGCGTGGCCGGCAGGATCGCATTCCCGATGCGCTCCTGCGTCGCTGCGACGGTCCACCGGTCACGATCCGGTCCGTCATGAGCCTGGGGCCCGGCGCGCGGGTCGCGTCACCGCCCCGTTGCACCGGCCGGACGTCGAACGGTCCTGCCCAGGCAGGCCGCGGGGGCACGGGACTGGAGCGGTTCCGCCCTGTCGCCGTTCGGCCGCTCGCCTGCCGGCGCGTTCCCCCCGGAAACGGCGCTCCGCGAGCCGACAGGACGGCGACACGGATCGCCTCGAACCGCCGCGTGGAATCCAGGCGGGCACCGGCCATGAATTTCGATCGTGACCGGGGTCCGGGTTATCAAATCTTTAATCGATCAATCTACAGTCTAGATCGTCTTTCGGGCCTGTTGTGTTCTGATCGCCGCAGACACGACAGCATTTTAGGCGCTCTTATCAAGCAATGTCGATCAAACTGAAGTGGATATTGATTTCGATCATCGGTTCTGTCATCGCCGCCCTGGTGGTTCAGGGCGGGATAGCGATGAAGAGCTTGGAGAAAATCCGGGCGAATTCCACGCAAATCTCTACGGTATGGATGCCAAGCGTGCGGAGCTTGGGCGAGATCAAGTTCACGTTGACGAATCTACGGCTTGTCGATGCGCGCTATGTCATGGGGCGGGATTCGGCGGCTTCGCTCGAAACGCTCAACGCGGCGCGCGAGAAAGCGGTCGAAACCGCCCTGAAGGCTCATCAGTCGTACATCGCCGCCCCTGAGGAACGGGTGATCGCCGAAGACATCGCCAAGCGCTACGCCGCGTATGACGAGGTCCGAGGCGGGTTTCTGGCTTCGTTCAGGGCCGGTGACCAGAGCGCGATGGTCGACGCGTTCGAGATGACGCGGCCGGCTTACATGGAACTGATGAAGGTCATCGACGACGATGTCGCCTACAACGACCGTGGGGCCGCCGCGGCGGAGGCCGCCTCGAAGATCGACTACGCGAACGCCTTCTGGCTCACGGTCGCGGTGGGCGGCGTCTCGCTCCTGATCGGCGTTTGCGGCGCGGTGTTCGTCCTCTTCGGCGTGACGCGTCCGATCGCTCGGATCACCGGTGCGATGCAGGCGGTCGCGGGGGGCGATCTGGCGCGGGACATCCCCTATTCCGGCCGCCGCAACGAGATCGGCGCGATGGCCTCGGCCCTTTCGGTCTTCCGCGACAACCTCCTGGAGACCGAGACCCTCCGCCAGCAGCAGAAGACGAGCGACTTGGCGGCGGAGGAGCGGCGCCGGCTGGGGATGCACCAGATGGCCGATCATTTCGAGACGGCCGTGAGCGGCATCATCACCCGGGTGACCAGCGCCGCCACGGAGCTTCAGGCCACGGCCCAGAGCATGGCCGGCACCGCGACCGAGACCGCCAGCCAATCCACCACCGTGGCCGCCGCCGCGGAGGAGGCCGCCTCCAACGTCAACACCGTGGCGGCGGCCACCGAGGAGCTCGGCTCGTCCGTGCAGGAGATCGGACGCCAGGTCGACGGCTCGGCCCAGCTCGCGCAACGCGCCGTGGTCGAAGCGGAGCGGACGGCCACCCTGGTGCAGGATCTCAGCACGGCCGCGACCAGGATCGGCGACGTGGTGGCGATGATCTCGACCATCGCGGGCCAGACCAACCTTCTGGCCCTCAACGCCACCATCGAGGCGGCCCGCGCGGGCGAGGCGGGCCGCGGCTTCGCGGTGGTGGCGGCGGAGGTCAAGGAGCTCGCCAACCAGACCGCCCGGGCCACCGAGGAGATCGGAACCCAGATCGGTCAGATCCAGGGCTCGACCGGACAGGCGGTCTCGGCCATCGGCAGCATCACCGACCGCATCCGGGAGATCAGCGGCGTGTCGACCACCGTCGCGGTGGCGGTGGAGGAGCAGGGTGCGGCCACCCGGGAGATCGTCCGCAACGTCTCGCAGGCGGCGGTCGGCACCGAACTGGTGACCTCCAACATCGTGAGCGTGGCGGGGGCCGCCGAGGAGACCGGCGCCGCGGCCGCCCAGGTGCTGTCCTCCGCCAGTGAACTCTCGCGCCAGTCCGAGCATCTCGGCGCCGAGGTCGCCCGCTTCCTCGCCACCGTCCGGGCAGCCTGAGCGGCCCGACCAGTGCCTCCGAGGGCACCGGGCGGCCTCGGGGACATCCGGCGCCGCCTGCCATGGCGAGCGCCGGTGCGGTTTCCCCATCGTCGGCCCGGCCTATATACCCGCCTCGGCAGTGCGGGCCCTCGGGGCTCCACTGCCTTCGGCTCCCGTTCGCGAGGGGGCGGTGGCCGGGCGAGATCATCCGCTGCGGCGTGTCACGGCTTCCGGGCCGACTCCGCAGGAGCATTCATGGACGAGGCGAGCGAGCGGTTGATCGAGGCCGGAACCCCGGCCTTCCGCCGCACCGCCATCGCGCTGGGGGCCGCCGGGTTCTCCACCTTCGCGGTGCTCTACGGCGTGCAGCCGCTACTGCCCATCTTCGCCGACGACTTCGCGGTCTCTCCGGCCGAGAGCAGCCTCGCCCTGTCGCTGCCCTGCGCCATGCTGGCGATCGCGCTCCTGGTGGTCAGCCCCCTCTCGGAGGTCTGGGGCCGCAAGCCCATCATGGTGGCCTCGCTGTTCGCCTCGGCGCTCCTCACCATCGTCGCGGTCCTGGTGCCGAGCTGGCACGGCTTCCTCGCCCTGCGCGCGCTCACGGGGCTCGCCGCCTCCGGTCTGCCGGCCGTGGCGATGGCCTATCTCGGCGAGGAGATGCATGGGCGTGCCATCGGCCTCTCGATGGGACTGCTCATCGGCGGGAACGCGGCGGGCGGCATGGTCGGCCGCCTGCTCACCGGCATCATCGCCGACCATGCCTCCTGGCGCTGGGGCCTCGGCACCATCGGCGTGCTGGCGCTCCTCGCCGCCATCGCCTTCGTCTACCTGCTGCCGGATTCGCGGCGCTTCCGGGCGAACCGGATGCGCTGGCGCGAGGTGCCGGGCACCTTCGGTCAGCACTTCCGCGATCCCGGTCTGCCCTGGTTGTTCGCCGAAGCGTTCCTGCTGATGGGCGGCTTCGTCTGCATCTACAACTACATCGGCTTTCGCCTGCTCGATCCGCCCTTCTCCCTCAGCCAGAGCGCCATCGGGGCGATCTTCGTCGTCTACCTGTTCGGGACCGTCTCCTCGGCGCTGACCGGCGAGATCGCGAGCCGGCTCGGGCGGCGCAAGGTGCTGTGGCTCGCTATCCTCCTGGGCCTCGCGGGCGTGACCCTGACGCTCTCCGCCCATCTCGGCCTGATCATCCTCGGCATCGTCCTCGTCACCGTGGGCTTCTTCGGCGCGCATTCCGTGGCCAGCAGCTGGGTCGGGCGCCGGGCCCTGCGCGACCGGGCCCAGGCCTCGTCGATCTACCTGTGCCTGTACTATCTCGGCTCCTCGGTGCTCGGCACCGCCGGGGGCTGGTTCTTCGCCCATGCGGGCTGGGTCGGCGTGGTGGCGTTCTTCGCGACCCTCTACGGCCTCGCGCTGGCGATCGCCCTGCGGCTGGCGCGCCTGCCGCCCCTCGTCCAGGCCGATGGCTGACACCCGTCCCCGGTTTGCCGGCGGGGCCTCGCGCGTCCCTGATCCGAAATCGCGATGGGATGCCTCGCGCGTCCCTGATCCGAAACCGCGATGGGATGCCTCGCGCGTCCCTGATCCGAAACCGCGATGGGATGCCTCGCGCGTCCCTGATCCGAAACCGTATGACGGACGCCGCTCCGTGCCTTATGAGGGGGCCCCTGCCCAGGGAGCCTTCCGGGGGCGCCCACCAGACGAAAGCAGTCCGAAACACCCATGACCGATCTCCTCGAGACGATTCGCCGGACGCTCGTGCCGATCCACAAGGAGGGCTATCCCTTCATCGTCATCGGCATCGTGCTGACGGTGATCGGCGCTTACTTCGCGCAGTTCCTCGGCTGGATCTTCCTGATCCTGACCCTGTGGGTCTGCTACTTCTTCCGCGACCCCGAGCGGATCACTCCCGTGGGCGACGGCCTCGTGGTCTCGCCGGCGGACGGGCGGGTGAACCTCATCTCGACGGTGCTGCCCCCGCCGGAGCTCGACCTGCCGCAGGAGCCGATGCTGCGCATCTCGGTCTTCATGAACGTGTTCGACTGCCACGTGAATCGCGTGCCGGTGACGGGTCGGATCGGGCAGATCCACTACACGCCGGGCCTGTTCCTCAACGCCGAGCTCGACAAGGCCAGCGACGACAACGAGCGCAACGGCCTCGTCATGGAGACGACCCACAAGGGCGCGCCCCTGCGCATCGGCGTGGTGCAGATCGCCGGGCTGGTGGCGCGCCGCATCGTCGGCTGGGTCCACGCCAACGACACTCTGAACGTCGGCGAGCGCTTCGGCCTCATCCGCTTCGGCTCGCGCGTCGACGTCTACCTTCCGGTCGGCACTCGCGTGCTCGTCGGCCTCGGCCAGAAGGCCGTGGCGGGCGAGACCGTGCTCGCCGATCTCGGCGGCGGGCCCGAGCGCACGTTCCGGCGCATCTGAGGGGTTCCCATGGACGACCTGTTCCCGCCCTTCGCCCCCGATGCCAACGAGCCCCGGCCGCGTCGATTCAAGCCGGTGCCGTTCCGGATGATCGCACCGAACATGATCACCCTGATGGCGCTCTGCCTCGGGCTGACGGCGATCCGCTTGGCCTTCGAGGGCAAGTTCGAGCCCGCGGTGATCTCCATCGTGGCCGCTGCCTTCCTCGACGGCATCGACGGACGCGTGGCCCGGATGCTCAAGGGCACCTCGCGCTTCGGGGCGGAGCTCGACTCCCTGGCGGACTTCGTCAATTTCGGCTGTGCGCCGGCGCTGATCCTGTACGGGTTCGCCCTGAAGGAGCTGCGCTCGGTCGGCTGGATCGTCGCGCTGATCTTCGCCATCGCCATGGCGCTGCGGCTCGCCCGCTTCAACGCGATGCTGGACGATCCCAACCGCCCGGCCTGGAAGAAGGACTTCTTCGTCGGCATGCCGGCACCCGCCGGGGCGCTCACCGCGATGCTGCCGCTCTACCTCAACTTCCTCGGCCTGCCGATGGAGCACTGGGCGGCCCCCGTGGTGCTGGGCTACATGCTCTGCATCGCCCTGCTGGTGGTCTCCACCGTGCCGACCTTCTCGGGCAAGACCATGGGCAAGCGCGTGCCCCGGGACTGGGTGCTGCCGATCTTCCTCGTGGTGGTGGCGGCCTTCGGCCTGTTCATCAGCTTCCCGTTCGAGGCGATGGTGGCGCTGGCACTCGGCTACCTCATCACCCTGCCGATCGGGGCGGCGCAGTATCGCCGCCGCGCCAAGGCGGAGGGGCAGGGCTCCGCCGCGCTCGCTGCGGCCGACGATCTCTCCGAACGGGCGAGGCCGGCCCACGATCGGGCCGTGGACAGCTGACGCAGGGCGCTGTCGCTCCCGGGTTGTCATCGTCTAAGTTGATCGCGGCCCGGAAGCTTCGTCCGGGCACGAAGCATGCGGGGGCGGGTCGATGCTCGAGGAGTTCAAGAAGTTCGCGTTGCGCGGCAACGTCGTCGACCTCGCCGTCGGCGTGATCATCGGTGCCGCCTTCGGAGCCATCGTGACCTCGGCGGTGCAGGACCTGTTCATGCCGATGATCGGCGCGATCACCGGCGGTCTCGACTTCTCGAACTACTACATCGCGCTGTCATCCAGCGTGCAGAAGGGCGCGGCCTATGTCGACGCGAAGAAGCAGGGCGCGGTGATCGGCTACGGCCAGTTCATCACCGTGGCGCTCAACTTCCTCATCGTGGCCTTCGTGCTGTTCCTCGTGATCCGGGCGATGAACCGCCTCGTGAGCAAGGAGGAGGCCAAGCCCGAGGCTGTGGCCGAAGTTCCGGCCGACGTGAAGCTGCTCTCCGAGATCCGCGACATCCTGGCGACCAGGCCGAGGGTCTGACGATCTAGGGGGCTTCGTCGGGCTTCGGGGCCGCCCCGAGGTCGCCGAGCAGACCCTCGAGGGCCTGCTCGACCGCGACCGTGCCCTCCTCGTGGGTCTTCAGCCGCACCTCGAGCCGCTTCAGCTGGGGGGCGAAAGCCTCCGGGGCGGCCGGATCGCCGAGATAGTCCGGGACGGTCTCGCCAGTGGTGAACACCGTCCGCAGCTGTTGGCCGAGATGATCGCGGACCGGCTCGGGAAGGGCCGGGTCGAGCGTGGAATCGTCTGCCATTGTCTGGGTATCCCTCGCGTCCATCGACAAATTCGTACCCACGCGACGCGTACCGGGAAGAGTAACGGCCGAGATCGTCAAGTGTTGCACCGGTCATCGTCCGAAGGCCACCGGGGGAGGGCGGGGATGAACTGGTCCGAACGGAAAAAGGCCTCCGGCGAGGGCGTCGCCGGAGGCCTCGATCAATCCCCGCGCCGAGGGCGCGGCGGAAATCCTTAGTCGATCACTTCGACGATGCGGTGGCTGCGGTCGACCAGCACCGGACGCTCGTTGACGATGGTGTAGCGGGCGCCGCGGGCGTTGTACTCGGCGGGGACATCGTAATAGGTCACGCCCGAGTTCGGCAGCACGGCGCCGACGCGGACGTCGCCGTTGTAGTCGTAGGACGAGCGACGCTCGCGGGTGACGTACTGACGGAAGCGGGGACGGTCATCGACCCCGAGGATGCCGCCGACCGTGCCGGTCGCCGCGCCGACCGCGCCGCCGACGATCGCTCCGACCGGGCCGGCCGCATCCGCGCCCTCTTGGGCGCCGCGCTCGGCGCCGCGCACCAGGCCTTGCGCCTGGGCGGCCATGGGCAGGCTGAGGGCGATCGCGGAAGCGGCGAGAAGGGTCTTGAAGTTCATCGTGAAGCTCCTGAACGAGGATCCCGCGACGCTGTGAAGCGCTGCCGGGTTCAGGGCAGTAACGTCCAACTCCCGGAAGGGATGCGTCGAAAGTTCCGGGACCGAACAGAGCGGAGGGCCTTGTCCGCCGCGCCGGCGGCCACGGCCGGACCCCTTACGGGCCGGCGGTCGCGAGCCGCCGGAATCGGACTTCCCCGGGCGGGATCAGGCTTCCTTGGGCATGGCCGACTGGATCAGCCGGTCCGAGCTCAGGTCCTCCTCGTCGTAGCCGAGGAGCTCGGCGAGGCGCCCGCGGGCCCGGCTGACGCGGCTCTTCACGGTGCCGACCTTGCAGCCCATGATGGCCGCGGCCTCCTCGTAGGAGACGCCCTCGGCGCCGACGAGCACCAGCGCCTCGCGCTGGTCCGGCGGCAGCTTGCCCAGAGCCGTCTGCAGGTCCTCGACGTCGAGGCGGTCGCCCTGGTGCGGGGCGGTGGCGAGGCGGGCGGCGTAGGAGCCGTCCTGGTCCTCGACCTCGCGCACGCGCTTGCGGTGGTCCGAGTAGAAGATGTTGCGCAGGATCGTGAACAGCCAGGCGTTCAGGTTGGTGCCCGGCTGGAAGCGGGCGCGGTGCTGCCAGCCCTTCAGCAGGGTGTCCTGCACGAGGTCGTCGGAGCGGGCCGGGTTGCTCGTCAGCGACAGGGCGAAGGCGCGCAGGGACGGCACGGCCGCCAGCAGGCCGTTGCGGAACTCGGGCTCGATCGCCTCGCCGCGCGCCTTGAGGGCGGCCTCCAGCTGCGCGATGAGTTCGGCGAAGCGGGTCGGCTGTTCGTCCGCGGGCAGGCGGTCGTAGACCGTGCGCAGGTGCTCGCCCAGATGGGTCCGGATGTTCGAGGACAGGTTCGGCCGGCCATCGGCAGAGGCCGACAGGGCGTCGGGGGCGGTGTCGGTCACGTCGCGTGTCATGGCTCGTCGTAATCTGGGGCGGTCAGGTTTCGTGTCGGCCCGAGGCGTCCGAGAAGCACCCGCGTGGTCAACTGATGTCGGGCGTTGTAGCGCATCTGGGCCGGCCACGCATCCCGCCGGACAACCGTGGCGGTTCTGCGCCGCGCCGCATCAACAGCCGCAGGGGGACGGGACCCGGTCCGGGAGCGGGATCGCCTTGGCGGAGGCCCCCTTGGACGAGCCTCCCGGGGCATTGGCCGGCTTGAGGGTGCGCACCACGCCGTCGCGCAGGGAGAGCACGTGGCCGCGCTCCACGTCGGTCCAGCACTCGTCGCGGGTGAGGGCCTTCGTGGCGATCACCGTGACGACATCCTTCGCGCCGGTCTCCTGCGCGAAATCGACCCGCCAGTCCTCGTCCACCAGGGTCGCGGTGCCGAAGGGGGCACGGCGGGTCAGGTAGCACAGGCGCTTGCCGCAATGGGCATAGAGGGTGCGGCTGTCCGACAGCAGCATGTTGAAGACGCCGAGGCCGTGCAGGGCCGCGCAGAGGTCCGCCACGGCCCGGTCGATGCGGGCCGGGCTCGGCAGGTCGGGCCAGCGCTGCTGCAGCTGGTCGAGCATCCAGCAGAAGGCGTGCTCGCTGTCCGTGGAACCGACCGGCTTGAACCAGGTCAGGGGCCACTTCTTCACGCCCTTGAGCTGGCCATTGTGCGCGAAGGTCCAGCGTCGGCCCCACAATTCGCGGCTGAAGGGATGGGTGTTCTCGAGGTTGACCCGGCCGCGATTGGCCTTGCGCACGTGGGCGATGACGATGCGGCTCTTGATCGGCGTCCGGCGCAGGAGCCGGGCGAGCTCCGACTGCGCGCTCGGTTCCGGCTCGTGGAAGGCGCGGGCGCCGCGTCCCTCGTAGAAGCTGATGCCCCAGCCGTCGGCATGCGGGCCGGTCTCGCCCCCGCGCCGCGCCAGGGCGGCGAAGGAGAAGCGGATATCCGTGGGCACGTTCGCGCTCATGCCGAGCAGTTCGCACATGGAGGTTCGGGGGACTTCGCGAGGGACGGAGGGAGGACGTTGCGGGGCGGCGGACCCCTGGGGGTGCCGAGCGACCCACTCTAGAGGATTTTCCCGCCCGCGGGAGCCGCTAATCCGCCTGAAACGTCCGGAGTGCGCGCTGGGTCCGCGCCGCCGCCGTCGCGCCGGGCGATGACCGGGAACGGCGGCGGAGAAGGGCAGCGGAGAAGGGCGGTCCGGCCCGCCGAGGTGCGCCCCCGCGCTTTCGCCGCCGGGGACGATCCTCTAAGCCGCTCCCCGGGCCCCTTTCCGGGGCGTCGTGGACAGGGTGCCGATGGACCGCGATCCGATCGCCTTCACCTGGCGGACCGCGCGGCGGGAGCATGCCGCCGCGGTCGGGCTGGCGCTCGGTCTCGGCGGACCCCTCGCGCTGCTCGCACTCCTGTGCCTGCGGGATCTCGTCGGCGTGCAGGTGCACGACACCGATCCCACGGGACCGTTCCTGCGGATCGCCGCGGCCCTGCCCTGGCGTCCCGCCGCCGAGGGACCCTTCGTGGCCTTCGCGGGCTGGATCCTGCCCCACGGCGAACTCGTGCGCGCGGCCTTCCTGGGGCTCGCGGCGGCGGCCCTCGCCTCGGCCGGTCTCGGCTGGGCCGTGGCGCGCCTGTGCTTCCATGCCCAGACCCGGACGGTGGCCGCCCTGCAGGGGCGGGTCACCGAGGCGATCCTGCGCGCGCCGCCCGGTGCCCGCGACGAGGCCCGCGCCCTGGCCCAGGCCATGGGAGACCTCCTCGCCCGCCTCGACACGCTGTTCGGCCTGGCGATCCTGGTCCCGGCGCTGGCGGTCGGCGGCACCGTCCTCGCCCTGGTCCTCGCGGGCCTCGCCGCGCCGCGCCTCGTGGTCACGGTCGCCGCCGGGCTCCTGGCCGCCGGCCTCGCCCGGGCGCTGATCCAGCGGCGGATGCAGGACCGGGCCGCCCTGCGCCTCCGGGCCGGCGGGGCCGCCGGGCGGGCTCTCGCCGACCTGATCCGCCGCATGCCGGCGGTGCGGGCGCACGGGGCCGGCGCCTTCGAGCGCGAGCGCCTCGCGGCCAAGGGCGCCAGCACCCGCGACGCCCTCGCGGCCTCGGAATCCGCCCTGGCCTATGCCCGCGCGCCCTCCATGGCTCTGGCGATCCTGCTGCCCGCGATCGTCGTGGCGGTGGCGCTGTGGCGCGGGCACGACGGCACCACCGAGCCGGTGGAGCCCGGGGCGCTGCTGGCCGCCGCCGGTGGTTTCGCCCTCGCGGTGGTCGCCCTCACCGTGACCCTGCGGATGGCGAGCCTGCATCGCATCCTCGCCGGCCCGTTCCGCGACGTCGCCGTCGCCGTGCCGGCCCTCGAGGGCCGTGCCCCGGCCCGCCCCGGCACGGTGACGGCCCTGCCGGAGGCGGGCGCCCTGGTGGCGCAGGGGGTCGGGGCCTACGATCCCGCCACCGGCGAGCGGCTGGCCGGCGTCGACGCCGCCCTGCCGATGCCCGGCCACGTCGCCATCCTGGGCGAGCGCGGCAGCGGCAGCCGGGTGCTCGCCGCGATCCTGGCCGGGCAGCTCGAACCCTCCGCCGGCGCGGTCACCTACGGCGGCATCGACCTGCGCGCCTTCGAGCCGGAGGAGCGGGCCCGGCGCATCGCCCTGGCGGGGGCCGAGGCCATTCTCATCGAAGGGTCCCTGCGCCAGAACATCCTCTACGGCGCCTCCGGGACCCCCGATCCCGACGACCTCATCGCCACCCTGCGGATCACCGGCCTCGACGCCTTCGCGTATGCACGCGGCCTGGAGGGCACGGTCGATCCGGCGGCCGAGCCGGAGATCGCCCGTGCCGTGGTGGCCGCCCGCCACGCGGTCCGCGAGGCGCTCGCCGCCGACAAGGCCGGCCGCCTGGTGGAGCCCTTCGATCCGGCCCGCTACAACCACCAGGCCACGGTGGGCGAGAACATCCTCTTCGGCGAGGCGGTGGGGCCGGCCTTCGCCTCCGACCACATCGCGGCGCACCCGTATCTCCGCGCCGTCCTGGAGGCGGAGGGCCTCAGTCGCCCTCTCACGGAGATCGGTCTCCAGGTCGCCCGCAGCCTCGTGGAGATCTTCGCCGACCTGCCCGACGATCATCCGCTGTTCGAGACGTTCTCGCTGTTCCCGGCCGCCGAGCGGGGCTTCTTCGAGGATCTCGTCGGCCGCCAGCCCGAGGCCAAGGGCTGGCGCCGCGGCCCGGCCGGCCAGCGCGACCGCAAGCGCCTGATCGGCCTCGCCCTGCGCTACAGCGAGACGCGGCACCGCTTCGGCCTCATCGACGCCGCCTTCGAGGGGCGGCTGGTGGAGGCCCGCCGCTCCTTCGCACGCCTGATGCCCGCCAACCTGCGGGGAACGGTCGAGTTCTACGATCCGGCCCGGCTCACCGCCGCCGCGAGTCTGGAGGAGAACATCCTGTTCGGCCGCATCAACGGCGAGGAGGCCGGCGCCGAGGCCCGGGTGCGGGCCCTGGTGCGCCGGGTGCTCGCCGACGAGGGCCTGGAACCGGCCGTCTACCGCCTCGGCCTCGAGAGCCGGGTCGAGCCCGGCCTGGCCGGGGGAGGCGCCAGCCTCGGCGAGAACGCCATCGGCCCGCGGGAGCGCATCGCCATCGACCTCGCCCGCTGCCTCGTGCGCCGGCCGGACATCGTCGTCATCGCCATCGCCCTGGAGGACCGGAAGGGCGACGAGATCCGCGCCCGTCTGGCGGCCCTGCGGGCGGCCCGGGCCGGCCGCGGACTCATCGTCTGCCTGCCGGATGCCGAGGCCCTGGCCGGGGTCGAGCCCTTCGACGCGGTGCTGCGCATCGAGCGCAACACGGTGCTGGCCGCCTGATCGCGGGTGAGAACCGGGGCTTCCCCGGCTTTCCGGGGCCTTCCCCTATTGCCGCCCCATTGGGATGCGATAGGCAGGAGGGCGTGCATCGTGCACGGGCGTCCGCCCGCCAGCGGACGGGTCGCTCTTCAGGACCACGCATGGTCTTCCTGTCCCGGGGCCCGCTCCGCCGTGCGGCGTCGGCCCTTCTCGCTCTCGCGACGCCGATCCTGGCCCTCGGCGCCGTGATGGCGGCGTCGCCGGCCGCGGCCGAGCCGTCCAAGGCCTTCGCGCCGATTCCGGCCGCCACCCTGGCCCTCATGCAGGCGCGGGGCACCACGGCGGCGGCCCCGGTGCTGTTCCGGGCCTACAAGAAGGAATCCGAGATCGAGGTCTGGAAGCGGGCCGGCAGCGGCCGCTTCGTCCACGTGAAGACCTTCCCGATCTGCCGCTGGTCGGGCCAGCTCGGCCCCAAGCGCAAGAGCGGCGACCGCCAGACCCCCGAGGGCTTCTACACGGTGCCGCAGCGCCAGATGAACCCGAATTCGCGCTACTACCTCTCCTTCGACGTCGGCTACCCCAATGCCTATGACCGGGCCCACGGCTCCACCGGTTCGGCCGTGATGGTGCACGGGGTCTGCTCGTCGATGGGCTGCTTTGCCATGACGGACCAGGTGGTGGGCGAGATCTACGCCATCGCCCGGGAGGCCTTCGCCGGCGGTCAATCCGCCTTCCAGTTCCAGTCCTTCCCGTTCCGGATGACGGCCGCGAACATGGCCCGGCACCGGGCCGATCCGAACATCGATTTCTGGCGCCAGCTCAAGGAGGGCGCCGATCGATTCGACGCCCTCGGCGAGGAGCCGGCCGTCAGCGTGGTCGGCGGTCGCTACGCCTTCGCCCCCGCGAAGGATCCGGCCAAGGAGGCCCAAGTCGTCGCCTATCGCGGGGCCGAGGAGGCGCGCATCGCCACCTTGGTGGAGGAGGGGAGCGCGGCCGTGCGCACCACCTATTCCGACGGGGCGCAGCATCCGTTCTGGGCGGCGCTCGCCGCCAAGGGGGCCTCCCTCGGCGACGTGAGCCGGCCGGAAGCCCTCGCGTATGCGGGCCAGGAGGTGGTGGTCATCGCGGCCCGGCCACGCCCGGTCCCCGTGGCCGAGGCGGTGTGGTCGCGCTGGATCGCGCCGGACTCGCCGCTCTCGCGAACCCGGATGCCGGGCTTCGTCCCGGCTTATGAGCGCATGGCGCCGCTCTTCGCGCCTCTGGCGACCGCCGCCCTCGGGACGGAGGCTTATCCTGTCGCCTGGCCGCGCCTGGTTCGCTTCGGCCTGTCGGGCACCCTGCCGGTGCCCGGTCCGGCCCGGGGCACCCTCGACGTCCTGGCGCAGCGGTGAGTGGGCCGGTGGCCGGGTCGACACAGTTCGCCGGCGAAGTTCCGGGCCGGATGCCTCGCCGCCCAGCCATGTGCGGGCTCGCACATCGGGGGGAGGGGCGGCTTACTACCTCAGAGCAGTTCCACTTCGATCCCGGCACCCGCCTACCGCCGACCCGCGAGGATTGGATCGCGCCGGTGCGACGAAGGGCACCCGATCCAGATTGGGATCGGGGCATATGGTAATCGAACGATGACCTTCTCCTCCCGTCCCTTCGCGGATGACGGCCTCACCCTGACCTTCTGGGGTGTACGCGGTTCGACGCCCGTCAGCGGCCCGGATTACATCGAGTTCGGTGGCAGCACGCCCTGTCTCGAGATCCGGTGCGGCGAGCGGCTGTTCCTCCTCGATGCGGGTTCGGGGCTGAATGCCTGCGGCCGCCATCACCGCGATGCGATGCCCAAGGAGATCGACCTCCTCTTCAGCCACCTGCACCTCGACCACACCGCCGGTCTGCCGTTCTTCAAACCCGTGGTGCTGGACCCGGAGCGGACCCTCAACACCTATTGCGGCAATCTCGACGGGGAGAGCGCCGCCGCGGCCCTCGACCGGCTGTTCGCGCCGCCGCTGTTTCCCGTCACCCTCGACATCATTCCCTGCCGGCTCGCCCATCACGGCTTCAAGGCCGGCGAGCGGCTGACCTTCCCCGACGGCGCCACCGTCGACACGATCCTGCTCAACCATCCGCAGGGCTCGGTGGGCTACCGCTTCGAGCATGCGGGCCGGCGGCTCTGCGTGATCAGCGACATCGAGCACAGCGATCCGTGGCCGGACGCGGCCCTGAAGGACTTCGTGCGGGACGCCGACCTCGTGGTCTATGACGGCATGTTCACCGAGGGCGAGTATCCGGTCTGCCGGGGCTGGGGCCACTCGACCTGGCAGAAGGGCGTGGAACTGGCGCAGGCCGCTGGCGTGAAGGCCCTCGCCATCATCCACCTGCATCCCTGCCACACCGACGCGATGCTGCGCAGCGTCGAGGCCGACATGCAGGCGGCGATGCCCACCGCCTTCATCGCCCGCGAGCGCCAGACCGTGGCCGTGGGCGAGCCGGTGTGCAGCGCGCCCACCCTGGCCCTGGCGCGCACCGCCTGAGGCGCAGGGTCCCTCGCCCGAATGGGGCGGGACCTCCCGGCTCGATCAGGCCGCTTCCTCCCGCCCGACGCGGCTGTGGCGCCGGCTCCAGGCGAAGTAGATGACGAGGCCGATGGCGAGCCAGACCAGCAGGCGCAGCCAGGTCTCCCCGTCGAGCGAGACCATCATGGCAAAGCAGCTGAGGATGCCCAGGATCGGCACCAGGGGGACCAGGGGCGTGCGGTAGTCGCGGCGCGCATCCGGCTGGGTCCGGCGCAGGATGATGACGCCGATGCAGACCAGGATGAAGGCCAGCAGCGTGCCGATGCTCGTCATGTGGCCGAGCTGGGAGATCGGCAGGAAGCCGCCCAGCGCGCTGGTGAACACCATGAAGAACAGGTTCGAGCGGTAGGGCGTCTGCCAGGCCGGGTGGATCTTGGAGAAGAAGCCCGGCAGCAGCCGGTCCTGGCTCATGGAGTAGAACACCCGGCTCTGGCCGAGCAGCAGCACCAGGATGACGGTGGAGAAGCCCGCGATCACGCCGAGCGTCACGAGGCTGCGCAGCCACAGGAACGGCGTCTGGCCGATGGCGGTGTTCACCGGGGCGGCGTCGCCCTTCATCTGGTCGTAGTGCACGAGGCCGGTGAGCACCCCCGCGAAGGCGATGTAGATCACCGTGCAGATGGCGAGCGACCCCAGGATGCCGATCATCATGTTGCGCTGGGGATTCTTGGCCTCCTGCGCGGCCGTCGAGACCGCGTCGAAGCCCACATAGGCGAAGAACACCACGCCGGCGCCCCGCATGATGCCGCTCCAGCCGTACTCGCCGAATGTGCCAGTGTTCTCGGGGATGAACGGCACGTAGTTCTGCGCCTTGATGTAGAACAGCCCGACCCCGATCACGACCGCCACCACGGCGAGCTTGATCAACACCACCACGGCGTTGACCCGGGCCGATTCCCGGATGCCGATCATCAGCAGGGCGGAGGCCGCCACGATGATGAAGATTGCCGGCAGGTTGACGAGGCCGTGGGCCGTGGTGCCGTCGGCGAGGACGTAGGTCTCGAAGGGGGAGTGGACGAGGCTCGGGGGCAGGTTGATCCCGAGGGTGTCGCGCAGGAAGCGCGTGACGTAGCTCGACCAGCTCACCGAGACCGTGGCCGCGCCGACCGCGTATTCGAGCACGAGGTCCCAGCCGATGATCCAGGCCACGAACTCGCCCATGGTGGCGTAGGCGTAGGTATAGGCCGAGCCCGCCACCGGGATCATGCCGGCGAGTTCGCTGTAGCACATGCCCGCGAAGGCGCAGGCGATCGAGGCGATGGCGAAGGAGATCACCACCGCGGGGCCCGCATGCTCGGCCGCCGCGATGCCGGTCAGGGAGAACAGGCCGGCGCCGATCACCGCACCGATGCCGAGGGCGATCAGGCTCCAGGGGCCGAGGGTGCGGGCGAGCTTGTGCTCGCCGCCCTCCGCGTCGCTGTTCAGCCGTTCCAGCGATTTCGTGCGCGTGAGGTCGCCCGCGAGGCCTGCCGCCATAGGGTGGTCCTATCCTGGTTGGGAGCGGATGACCCGCCCGGCATTGCGGGCGGGCGCGGAAGAGGATGGCAAGGGTGTGGTCTTCGTGAGGGGCGATCTTGGCGTTTGCCCAACGCAGTGGCAAACGGCGATTGGCGGCCCCGGCAGGTTTCGGGCCGCGCTCCCGTCACGGGCGCGTGATCGCCGCGGCCGCCGCGTCCGCACCGTCGATGAGTGGGCCGAGGATCGCCCGCGCCCGCGCGGTGATGGCGGGGCCGGCCGCTTCCGGCGTTCCGGCCACGAAGGGGGGCGCCGGGGCGTATTCGGCCACGAGCTGGCTCGTGCGGGCCGCCTCCGGCCCGGCGAGCCGCGCGCAGAACGCCAGGGCGAAGTCCAGACCCGCCGAGACGCCCGCCGCCGTGACGCGGTTGCGGTCGAAGACCACGCGCTCATCCACCGGAATGGCGCCGAGGCGCGGCAGCACCCGGTCGCGGACGCACCAGTGCGAGGTGGCGCGATAGCCCTGCAGGAGGCCGGCCGCCCCGAGGATCAGCGAGCCGGTGCAGACGCTGGTGATCCAGCCGGCGCGCGCCGCCCGGTCGCGCAGGAAGGCCAGGGTGTCGGCATCGCGCATCTGCGCGGGCGTGCCGTCGCCCCCCGGCACGAACAGCACGTCGAGGTCGCGCGGGCAGGTCTCGAAGCTGTCCCCGGCCAGGAGGGTCAGGCCGGTATCCGATGAGACAGGGCCGGCCGAGCGTGCCACGAGGTGCAGCCCGCCTCCGGCGATGCCGGCGAGGAGGGCCTGCGGCCCGACGAGATCGAGGGCGGTCATGCCCGGATAGAGCAGCATCGCGATGCGCAGCGCGCGTGTCCGCGCGGGCCCCGCCTCGGGCGCCCCGGCCGCGGAGGATCCGACGGCGGTCAGCGCCGCGGCGCCCGCGAGCCCCGCGACCGCGACGGCGCGGCGGGTGGGGCCGGGGGGCTGGATCACGCGTTCGGCCCGACCGCGAAGGATTCGATGGCCTTGATCAGCGTCGCCGCGCGGTAGGGCTTGGTGAAGAACACGCTGCCCGCGATGAGGCGGGGCGGCGTCTGCGAGAACCCCGTGGCGTAGATGACCGGCAGGTCGGGACGCAGGGTCCGCGCGGCCTCGGCGAGCTGCCATCCGTCCATCAGGCCGGGCAGCCGGATATCGGTGAACAAGATGTCGACGGACGCTTCCGCCTTCAGGATGTTCAGGGCGATCTCGGCGGTCGCCGCCTGGAAGACGGCGAAGCCGGCATCCTCGAGATCGGCCGTGATGACTTCCAGTAGCAGAGACTCGTCCTCCACCATGAGGATGCGTGGTTTGGCCGAGCCGCTCATCGTCGTGGCGTTCCGTCAGGCGTAGCCCAGGCGTGGTGTGCGGCCGAGCCGGGACGCCTCTCCACTCGGATGAGGGGACGATAGCTCGGTTGGATCGCGAGGCAAGTAGATCCATACCGTCGTGCCACGGCCCGATGCACTTTCAATCACGACGTGCCCATCGGATTGCTTGGCAAAGCCGAAGACCTGGCTCAGGCCGAGGCCGGTGCCCTCGCCCACCGCCTTGGTGGTGAAGAACGGCTCGAAGGCACGGGCGAGAACCTCCGGGCTCATGCCCTGGCCGCTATCCGCGACCGCGATGGCCACGTGATCGACGGGGCGCAGGGCGGGGATCTGCTCGGCTTCCGCGGCGGGAACGTTGCGCGTGCGGATGACCGTGCGTCCGCCCTTTTCGGTCGCGTCGCGGGCATTCACCGCGAGGTTCAGCAGGGCGTTCTCCAATTGGTTGGCGTCGACGCAGACGGGCCAGACCTGCGGCGCGAGGGTCATTTCCGGGCGCTCCACCGTGTCGAGGGCCCCGCGCAGGAGTTCCGACAGGTCGCGGATCAGCCGGTTCGGGTCGACCCGCACCGGCTGGAGGGGCTGGCGCCGGGCGAAGGCGAGCATCTTCTGCACCAGGGCCGCGGCGCGCTCGGCCCCCGTGAGCGCGCCGTTCAGGGAGCGGCGCGCCCCGCTCTCTGGAGGCAGGAAGCGCTCGATCCGGTCGAGGTTGCTGATGACGATGCCGAGCAGGTTGTTGAAGTCGTGGGCGACGCCCCCCGTGAGGGCGCCGATGGCCTCCATCTTCTGGCTCTGGCGCAGCATCTCCTCGGCCCGGTCGCGCTCGGCATGGGCCTCGTGCAGGGCGGCCAGCGCCGCGTCGCGCTCGCCGATCCGCGCCAGCAGCTCGGCATTCGCCCTGCGCAACTGGTCGGGCGAGGGCAGGGCGAGGGCCCGCGGCAGCAGGACCCAGAGCAGGATCGCCGTCACGATCGAGGCGGCGGCGGTGATCGCCTTGATCACGGCCTCGGCCGCGTAGTCCGGCACCCACAGGGTCCAGATTCCGAAGAGATGGGTGGTGCCGCAGGCTAGGATGAAAAGGGCGAAGGCCCAGAACATCCATCCGAAGGCGATGTCGCGCCGCCGGGTCACGAAGACCCCGAGGGCCACCGGGATGGTGAAGTAGGCGAAGGCGATGATCGCGTCCGAGACGACATGCGTCCAGATCAGCTCCGGCCGCCACAGCAGGCAGATCCCGTGTGGTGCCAGGCTGGTGCGGTCGAGGAAGCCGCTCAGGATCGCGAGCATGTCAGGTCTCGGAGGCTCCGGGTTCATCCGCTTCCGACCGGGCAGGCGCAGCGGGCATGATCTGCGTCCGATTATAGCCTGAACAACGCCTGACGTCCCAGACAAAAGCGCGTGTTGACTATGAGCTATTAAGGGTCACGACTGGGGCGTGCGCTGATTTATTATGGCTCTGCACGGGGACGGCGCCGCCGCGCGGTTTTGGCCCGCGGTCTCGGCGCGCGTACGCTCCCCCGTATGGAGGGTGAACCATGTGCGGTGTCAGCCGCTCGGCGCATCGGTCGAGGCGGAGGAGCCGGTGGTCCGCGGCGGGGCGAGATTCCCGAGAGTGGCACGGAAGGGAACTCGCAGCCGATCGATCCGCCGCGATCGCCGAGGCCTCGACGGTGCGCGAAACCGGAGCGGGGAAGCCTGTCCCACACGGCCGGGCACCGACCGGCGCCGAAGTCCGCTCCCGACTCGCCGCTCCCGACTTGTTGATCGCGTCTTGCCGAGCGCTTCTCGCCGGGCGCGTCTATTCCACCACGACCTTGTAGGTCTGGCCCGCCCGGAGGGGGGCGCCGCGCTCCAGGCCGTTCAGCACGAGGAAGCGCTCCACCGGTTTATCCGGGACCACCATGCGCTGCGCCAGGGTCTCGACGGTCTCGCCGGCGCCGGCCGTCACCACCACGAGGCGCAGGGGCCGCAGGGTCCGGGCCTCGGCCGGATCGATCGCGGACAGGCTCTCGGTCCAGCGCCGGAAGGCGCCGTCCGGATCGGTGCTGCCCTTGGCCGCCATGATCATCCGGAAGGTGGTCTCGCCGACCCGGATCACGGCGAGGCGGAAGGTCCAATCCTTGCCGCGGGACAGGGCCGTGGCCGCCGGGTAGCCGGCGACCATCCGGTTCTCCAGGGAGCCCGGCTCGACGACATCGTTCCAGGTCGCCTTCAGCACCTCGTCGAGGCCCTGGCCCGGATTGCTCTCGACCTGATCGAAGAGCAGGCGCCGGCTGCCCTCTCCGGTGGTGCCCAGGACCGCGTTGCGGGTGTTCTCGATGGAGAAGCCCTCCGGCACCTCGAAGGCGATGCCGAGGGCGGGATGGAGGAACTTGCGCCCGCGCACGACGCCGTCGCCCGGATTGTCGCCGTAGGCGATGCCGTCGATGGCCGCGAGGTAGCGGGCGCGCTCGTCGACCCCGAGGCCGGGGGCACCGATGAGGCGGGCGGCGCGGGTCACCAGCGTGATGCGCTCGGTGGTGCCCGGATGGGTCGCCAGCATATCGGGTTCGCCGGCCATGCCGGTGCCGGTCTTCAGGGCCGTGGTCCGGCTTAGGGCCGTGAGGAACCGGCCGGCGCCGAACGGATCGTAGCCGGCGCGCGCCAGGGTGCGTACCCCGACGCTGTCGGCCTCGAGTTCCTGATCGCGCGAGAACCGGGCGAGGGCGAATTTCGACTGGCTCTGGAGCTGGGCGCCCGTCACGGGATCGTTGAGTACGTCGGCCACGACCTTGCTGACCAGCTGCGAGCGCAGCGCCAGCTCGGTGCGCGCCGTGGCGTGGCGCAAGGTGACGTGGGCGATCTCGTGGGCGAGGACGGCGGCCACCTCGGAGGTGTCGCTCGCCAGTGCCAGCAGGCCCCGAGTGACGTAGAGCCGGCCGCTCGGCAGCGCGAAGGCGTTGATGACGGGCGAGTCGAGCAGGGTGACCGCGTAGGTCTCCTCCGGCCGCTCGGTCGCCTTGACGAGGCGGTCGGTCACGTCGCTGACGAGACGCAACGTCGCCGGGGACCGGTACTCGCCGCCGAAGGAGGCCACGAGCTTGGCGTGGTCGGCGTCCGAGGCAGTGCGCTCGCGCCCCGTCGTGCGCGGCGCCTCGCGGGGCACGGCCAGCGCCGCCTTCTGCACGACGGCACCGGTCTGGTCGCCGATGCAGCCCGAGAGCAGCAGCCCGAGGAGCGGCCAGGCGGCGGCCTGCCGGCCGGGCCGGAGCCGGCCCGCCGGCGAAGGAGCGGCCATCGTGAGGCGAAGGATCGAACCCATGCCGTTCAGCGCCGCTGCGCCTGCTCCCCGTCCAGAACTTCGATCATGTCGGCACTCGCGATGTCGAGGGTCGGGCCGCGCCACGCCTCGACCACCCCCCGGACCCGGACCTCTCGCCCGCGCAGGGAGGCCGCACTCAAACCACGTTCCTGCAAGACGCGCCAAGTGCGTTTCGACACGGTCACGGTCAGCCCATCCTCGCCCCGGCCTGCGAAGTCGAGATAGGTGCGGCGCGGGCGCTCGCCGACCCACCGCACCGCGCCCTGCATCACGACGAAGTGACCCAGTCTGGCGCGCAGGGCCGGGCCGTCCCGGACGTCCGGACCGGCTTGGCCCCAGAGGCCGCGGCCGCGCCGTCGCGCCCCGGCCTCGACCGCCAGGAGAGCCGGCCGGCACAGGGTGTCCCGCTCGCCCGCATCGACCGCGACGAGGCCGAGGGCCACCAGCCCGGCCGCGAGATCGGGCGTCGCCGCCTCGGCGTCGGTCTCGGCCACCGTCGCGTCGACGTGGGACCGGCCCCATCGATCGCTCTCGCCCCGGGCGACCAGCGTCAGGGAGCGTCCGTTGCGGGCGAGCAGCCAGGCGCCGGCCTCCGACGCCAGGTCCGGCCTGTCCGGCCAGCGCACGCCGTCCAGCACGGCCCGTTGGCCGGACGCGAGGATCAGCTCGCCCCGCACGCCGAGGCCGGCGAGACGCTCCGCCCGCGCCGGCGCCTCACGGCACTCGGGCGCGCCCGCGCCGGCCGGGTTCGGCAGCGCGAGGACGGCGCCAACGGCCAAGCCGAGACGCCGTCCTCCCCGCAGGCGGGGCGATCGTCGCTGTGCGATCGTCACGAAACCGACTCCCGGGCGATGGTGCGAATCCCCCGCCATTGTCGCCCCGTACGGGGTGGAGACAAGGAAGGGGGCCGGCGCGCCGGCCGGTTCATGCCGCATTGCGGCAAGATGGCCACAGGCGAGACGACCGCCCAAGGGGAGGAGAGGCCGGCGAGGCTGGGCCTCGCGGACCGGCCGGCAGAGACGTGCGTCCCCGGTTGGCGGGTCCGGACGATGATGCTAGGAACACCCCCGGTGAGTCTCCGTAGCTCAGCTGGACAGAGCACAGGTTTCCTAGATCTTAATTGGGCGTCGCGAGGGGAAACCGCGCGGCGGATCCGCTCAAATTCGGGGAACGCTCACCGTGTGCTTCCGGCGCACGCAGCCAATCCCGAGCCAAGCCCGGCACCCGCATCCGCGGGCTTCGGGACGGTGTAGAGACTAGACGGGCGGCACCTAAGGGGTTCGGCGACGAAGCCTACGGTGAAGGGATAGTCCAGACCACGAACGGGCGCCTCCGGGCGCGCGGCGGCGGAAGCCGAAGTGGGATGAAACCTGGGGTCGCAGGTTCGAGACCTGCCGGGGACGCCACCACGCACGCGCCGTGTCCGGCGCGCGATTGCATCGATCTCGCTTCAGAATTTTGTAGGCTCGGGCTTGGAGGCTTGGGCCGTTGCGCCGGGCATGCCCCCGCAAGGGCAGGGGGGCGACCCGTACAGGCCCGCGTGCCTGGGCTCGGCGCCAGCAGATGCGGATCGAATCGGCGCGCGCTGACGGGCCGTTGTCCGAATGGAGGCTTGGTCCGGAAGGCCCGTCTTAGGGCTTGCGGGTCCGCGAGGCTTCCTCGATGGCCGCCTGATGATATCCGCTGTCGTGGTAGGCCGCTTGGGACGGGCGCTGCCCCTTCACCTCGCCGTCCGTCTTGCCGATCGCGGGTGATCCCTGTGCCGCCGAGGCCCGCGGATTGCGAAAGGGCAGAATCGTGGCCGTCTGTTGATGATGTCCCATAGTCATGACGCGTGAGGTCCCTTCATGCGCTGCCTTCGCAGCGCCGTGGGACAAGAGTATAGGTCTGCCTGATACGTTTTGCATCACGAGGAGCCCGATAAATCCTTCAGATGCGAGAAATATAGGCTTGCCCCATATTCTTTCAGGATTGGTCAAGGTCTCTGACCGTTCGAGGCGTGAAATTGGGCATGACCGCTTCTTGATCTGACGGTTGTTGATGGGCGGGCGCGATCTCGCCGTCCGGCGCCTGGATGCCGTCTGCCCCAGGGCTCGACCACGCCGGCCGCCCGGGCCCGGTTGCGATGCGGGAAATGTGGGGTGGACGGCTTGTCCACATGATCGCCCGGTCGCGTGATCCCCAGGGCCCCGTTCGGTTTGACGCCTGCGGGAGGGGGCCATACCGTCCCGCCGGGCGAACGGAAGGCAGGTCGTCTCCGCGGCGAAGCCTTCGCTGAGGGCGAAGGGTCCGGACGTGGTCAGGCCCTGGCGCTGCAAGGGCTCGCAGCAGAGCGTGGGACGGGCAAGATGGCTGGGCAGAAGACGGACGCACGGGACGTTCACGTGGGGCAGCGAATCGCCGAGCAGCGCAAGAGGGCGTCCCTGACCCAGAAGCGCGTCGCCCAGAGCTTCGGGATGTCGGCCGCCCAGTTGCAGAAGTACGAGAAGGGCACGAACCGCATCAGCGCCATCCATCTCGACACCTTCAGCCGGCTGACGGGGGTGCCGATCGCCTATTTCTTCGACGGGCTGGAGCACGAGGGCGCGGGACCGTCCGGCGGCGACGCAGGACCGGGGTTCGCCGAGGGGCCTCAGGAGGTCTACGCCGCCGACAATCCCTGGCTGGGCCTGACGGACGTCGTGGTGCAGCACGTGAGCGCACATTTCCCCGAGCCGGAGCGCCGCCGGTTCGCCGCGATCCTCCAGGCGATCGGGCGCCAGCTCGACGGCTGATCTATCGTCCGATTCGTTCGCTTTGGCGGATTTATCCGGTCTTCCGGCTTGACCCTGCGGGGCCGTCCTGCCAGACACGCGCGCCTGATTAATCGAGAACGGCGCCGCGACAGCTTGGGCGCTCACAGCATCGGGACCCCAATGCCGCGTTCAAACTACCTGTTCACGAGCGAATCCGTCTCGGAAGGCCACCCCGACAAGGTCTGCGACCGAATCTCCGACACCGTCGTGGACGCCTACCTCGCGGCGATGCCGGAAGCCCGCCTCGGCGTCGAGACCCTGGCCACCACCAACCGCATCGTCATCGCGGGCGAGGTGCGCGGTCCCGATTCCGTGACCTTCGACCATCTCGCCGAGCTGACCCGCGCGGCGGTCAAGGACATCGGCTACGAGCAGTCGGGCTTCCACTGGAAGAACAACGACATCGCCATCCACCTGCACGCCCAGTCGGCGGACATCGCGCAGGGCGTGGACTCGTCCGGTAATAAGGACGAGGGCGCGGGCGACCAGGGCATCATGTTCGGCTACGCCTCCGACGAGACGCCCGAGCTGATGCCGGCACCGATCTACTACGCCCACAAGATCCTCAAGGACCTCGCCGACGCCCGCAAGGCCCGCCAGGGCGACGCCGCCAAGCTCGGCCCCGACGCCAAGAGCCAGGTCACCGTCCGCTACGAGAACGGCCGCCCCGTCGGCGTCACGCAGATCGTGCTCTCGACCCAGCACCTGGACGAGTCCCTCGACTCGGCCGACGTGCGCGCCATCGTCGAGCCCTACATCCTGGCCGCCCTGCCGCAGAACTGGGTCTCCGAGGAGACTGTCTGGCACGTGAACCCGACCGGCAAGTTCGTGATCGGCGGTCCCGACGGCGATGCCGGCCTCACCGGCCGCAAGATCATCGTCGACACCTACGGCGGCGCGGCGCCCCACGGCGGCGGCGCCTTCTCGGGCAAGGATCCGACGAAGGTCGACCGCTCGGCCGCCTACGCGGCGCGCTACCTCGCCAAGAACGTGGTGGCCGCCGGCCTCGCCACCCGCGCGACGATCCAGCTCGCCTACGCCATCGGCGTCGCCAAGCCGCTCTCGATCTACGTCGACCTCCACGGGACCGGCCAAGTCGACGAGGCCCGGCTCGAGGACGTGCTGATGAACGCCTTCGACCTGTCGCCCCGCGGCATCCGGACGAAGCTCGGCCTCAACAAGCCGATCTACGCCCGCACCTCCGCCTACGGCCATTTCGGCCGCGCCCCGGAGGCCGATGGCGGCTTCTCGTGGGAGCGCGTCGATCTGGCCGACAGCCTCAAGTCGGCCCTGGCCTGACCCCATGACCCTGGGGCGGGACCAGCTCCCGCCCCACCCGGGCGGGCACGAATCACCGGAGGGCGCCGACCGCGCCTTCTACGGCCGCCGCAAGGGCAAGCGCCTGCGGGCCGGCCAGGAGCAGCGCCTGTCCGAGCTGCTGCCGACCCTCCGGCTGACCCTGCCGCCCGCCGGCGAGCCCCTCGATCCTCCGAGCCTGTTTCCCGTCCCGGTGGACGAGGTCTGGCTCGAGATCGGCTTCGGCGGCGGCGAGCATCTCGCCGCCCAGGCGGCCGCCCACCCCCGCACCGGCATCATCGGCGCGGAGCCCTTCGTCAACGGCGTCGTCAAGCTCCTGCGCGCGGTGGACGAGGCGGCCCTCCGCAACGTCCGGATCTGGGACGAGGACGCCACGGCCCTGCTCGCGGCCCTGCCCGATGCCAGCCTGGCCCGGGTCTACCTGCTCTATCCCGATCCCTGGCCCAAGCGCCGGCAGCGCAAGCGCCGCTTCGTCTCCGACGGCGCCCTGGCGGAGATCGCCCGCGTGCTCCGGCCCGGCGGCGTGTTCCGCTTCGCCAGCGACATCGACGATTACGCCGGCTGGACCCTCGTTCGCGCCGCGCGCTGTCCGGACCTCGCCTGGACCGCCGAGGCGGCCCGGGACTGGACGCAGCCCTGGTCGGATTGGCCGGGCACCCGCTACGAGGCCAAGGCCCTCGCCGCCGGCCGGCCGCCGAGCTACCTCGAATTCCGCCGGGTCGGACCGGCCTGAGCGCGGTGGCGGCGTAACCCGGTTTGCCGACATCCTTTTGATGGGGTTGTTCGAGAAACGCGCATCCCCATCTCAGCCCGGCCTTGTTCCGCTCGGACTTCGGTTGTCTGATGGGCCGCGATCACCGCGAGCCGTCCGGTGGAGCGCGGTCGCGCGTCCGTGACACGAGGTCGGACGCGCCGAGCGAGGATGTGGCGTGCACGACGCTTCGGACAAGTCTTCCATGGACAAGTCTTCCATCGCGGGCGTCGGGACGGACTTGGCGTCGGCGCCCGCCCCGGATGCCGGGCCAGGATCGGGTCTGCACGGGACGGCCTTCGCGCAGGCGCCGATCGGCATCCTGGTGGTCGACGGGGCCGGCCTCATCCGCGACGCCAACCCCCATCTCTGCGATCTCCTCGGCTATGAGCCCGGCGCCCTCAATGGGCGGGCCCTCTCGGTCCTCGGCGCCGTGGCCCAGCGCGTCTGCATCCGGCGCTGGCTCCGGGCGGACGGCACCGGCCTGGACATGCGCATCCGCCCCTCGAAGCAGCGCGACGACCTGCAGATCCTCGTGGTCGAGGCCGTCGATCCCGACGAGGTCGCGCGGGCCGAGGAGAACCGCGCCGCCCTGACGGCGGCGGGCCTGGGCGAGTGGCGCTACGACTTCGCCGACGGCCGGGTCGTCCTGTCGCGCCGGGCCGCGCATCTCCTCGGCTATGCCGCGGACGATCCGGTCACCTGGACCCGCCTCCAGGCCGCGATGGACGGCGGCGAGGTCGCCCGCATCCGGGCCCAGGTCCGCGCATCCTTGCGGGACGGCGCGCCCTTCTCCTTCGAATGCCGCCTGCGCCGGGCGCCGGACGGCACCGCGATCGATGTCGGGGTCCGGGGGCAGGCCATTCCGGCGGGGGAGGGCGCCGATCGACCCGCGACCCTCGTCGGCGTGGTCGAGGACGTGACCACCCACGTGGAGGCCCGCAACGCCCTGCGGGACGGCGAGCAGCGCCTGCGCATCGCCACCTCCCTGGCGGCCCTCGGGATCTTCGAATGGCACATGCTCGACGACCAGGCGATCTGGGAGAACGAGCGCATGTTCGCGATCTTCGGGCGCAGCGCCGCCGACGGCGCCCTGGGCAAGCGCGAATTCCTCGAGACCGTGCTGCATCCGGACGACCGCCCGGCCTTCCGCGCCGCGATCACGCAGGCCCTGCGCGAGGACACCACCCTGGCGGTCTCGGCTCGCATCCGCCGCCTCAGCGACGGGGCGTGGCGCACCCTCGACTTCGCCGGGCGCTTCGAGCGCGACGCGCCCAACCGCCTGCCGCGTCGCCTGATCGGGGTCGTGGCCGACGTGACCGAGCGCCGGCTCGCCGAGGAGCGCCAGACGCTCCTGATCCGCGAGCTGCACCACCGGGTGAAGAACACCCTGGCCACGGTCCAGGCCATCGTCGGATCGACCGCCCGCACCGCCTCCAGCATCGAGAGCTTCTACGAGGCCTTCGTCGGCCGGATCATGTCGCTGGCCCACACCCACTCGGTCCTCACCGAGGACACCTGGCAGACGGCGTCCCTGCGCACCCTGCTCGCCAACGAGTTGAAGCCCTATGCGGAAGGATCCCTGAACGGTGCGGAGGAGCGGGACGCCCGCATCCAGCTCTCCGGCCCCCCCGTCGACATGGCGTCCGAGGTCGCGGTGCCGATCGGCATGGCGATCCACGAACTGACCACGAACGCCGCCAAGTACGGGGCCCTGTCCACCCGGGACGGCCGGGTGGCGATCACCTGGGCGCTCGAGCCCGGCGGTCCGGCCGGGACCCTGCACTTCACCTGGGTCGAGAGCGGCGGCCCACCGGTCGCACCGCCGAAGCGGCAGGGCTTCGGCTCGCGCCTGCTCCAGCGGGTGCTGACGGCCCAGGTGCGGGCCGAGGTCTCCATGAACTACCCGCCGGAGGGGTTCACCCTGACGATGCGGGCGCCCCTGCCGGTCCGCAACGCGGCGCTGAATCCGCTGGCCTGAGGGCGCTCCCGCGAAGGAGGGCTGCGATCAGGCCGCGCCGCGGCTGTCGGTCTCCCCGCCCGCCTCGACGAACGCCTTGAGTTCGTCGAGGGAGCCGAAGGTGAAGCGGCCCCGCGGCGTGTCCGCCTCGATCACGCCGGTGGAATACATCACGTAGGTGTTCCCTCCCGAGGCATAGGTGCCGACGACCTGCGGTTCCTCCGCGACGGGGGGCGTGGACTCGGCGGCCGGCGCCTCCGGGGACGGTTCGGGCTTGTCCTCGGGAACGCCCACGAACTCGGCCGTCTCGACGGCGGACGGATGCGGGGGAACGGGGTCGGGCGCGCGATGGGGCGCCGCCTCGGCCTCCTTGAAGCGAGGGGCGCTCTCGGGCGCCGGCTCGGGTGCCGGCGCGGGAGCGGGGCCGTCGAACAGGTCGTTCTCCGTCGCCCGGGTCTCGGGATCCGGTGCGGCGTCGGCGATGCGCGGCTCCGGGATGTGCGGCTCCGGACGATCGTGGGGCGCGTCCGCCGGCAGCAGGTTCGGCAGCAGGGGTTCGGCGGCCGAGGGCTCCGGGGATGGCGGCGCGGGGTCGAAGAAGGTCGGTTCCAGGCCGGGGCGAGTGGAGGCGGCGCCTCCCAAGCCCGCGCCGGCGCCCAGACCCGCACCCAGGCTCGCGGCGGTGGCGGCGAGGCTCGGCCGGGCCCGCTGGGCGGCGCTCGGGTCTGCTGCGCCGCCGGGGGCGAGCCCGGTCTCGGCCGGGGGGAAGGACGGGGTCGCCGGACGCGCCTCGCGGAAGGCACGCTCCAGGCCGCGCAGGCGGCCCGCCACGACCGCCAGTCCCAGCACCACGGCCCCGGCCGACGCCGTGGTGGCGCCCGCGATGGTCATGGCGAGACCGCTCTCCAGCCGGACGAAGGGGAAACCCTGGATGACGGATACGATTCCGCCGACGATCATGACGGCGGCCAGCGCGAACAGCGCGATATTCATGGATGTCTCGACAAACGCCTGCACCTTCAGGTGCGGCGCGCACACTAAAGGCCTGGGGGGCATTTGCAAAACGCACACTCGCACGTCGGGTGCAGCCCCGCCCCGGGCAGGCCCCCGCGGATCGCCGCCGTCCGGGCATCGTCTCCGCCCGGGCGCGGACGCCACCCGGGCATCGACTTCATCCGGGCATCGACTTACGTAACGGCGCGTTGGTGCGAGGATCGCGCGCGGATCGCGCGCCTGATCGTGTCCAATGTCTCACGAGACGGAGAGTTGCCCATGACCTTCACCTTGCCCGAACTGCCCTACGCCTACGACGCGCTCGGCCCCTACATGTCGAAGGAAACCCTCGAGTTTCACCACGACAAGCACCACAAGGCCTATGTCGACACGGGCAACAAGCTGCTCGAGGGCACGGGCCTGGAAGGTAAGAGCATCGAGGAGGTCCTGACCTCGGCCTACGGCAACAACCAGCCGCTCTTCAACAATGCCGGCCAGCACTACAACCACATCCATTTCTGGCAGTGGATGAAGCCCAACGGCGGCGGCGCCGCCCCGGGTGCGCTCGCCAAGAAGATCGACGAGGATCTCGGCGGCTTCGAGAAGTTCAAGGCCGACTTCATCCAGGCCGGCGTCGGTCAGTTCGGCTCCGGCTGGGCCTGGCTCGCGGTCAAGGACGGCAAGCTCGCCATCATGAAGACCCCGAACGGCGAGAACCCGCTCGTGCACGGCGCCAAGCCGATCCTCGGCGTCGACGTCTGGGAGCACTCCTACTACATCGACTACCGCAATCGCCGCCCCGACTACCTCAAGGCGTTCATCGAGAACCTGGTGAACTGGGAGCACGTGGAAAAGATGTACGGTGAGGCCACGGCGTAAGGCCCCACGATCCTACGGCCTCGCCGCAAGGCTGGGGACAGGCGCCGTCTCGCGAAGGACAGGGCCGTCGCTGACGGAGACCGGCTGACCGGAATTCTCCGGCGGCCCGCCGTCATCCCGGAGCCGCGTCGCGGAAGCCGGGATCCGGAAACGCAGGTGGTGCGAGATTTCGCACGGGCGGCGGCTCTGGAGTCCGGGCTCGTCTCCGACGACCCGGAATGACGGCGAGGTGTCCTGGGCGAGTGTCTGGTCCAAGGCGAGAGGGCCTGCTGCGCCGGGGCGGACCGGCCCGGTCGGGCGAACACCGACCGCGGGCCGTCCGTCCGTGCGCGGCGCAAGGCGCGTGACCGTTGAACGGTTCCGCGTTTGCGCCGGGCGCGCCGGCATGGTCTAGGGCTCGCCCGACTCTCCCCGCCCCGCGTCCCGGCAGTCCCCATGATCCGCAGCATCCTCTCCGTCGGCGGCTGGACGCTGGTTTCGCGCGTCACCGGGTTCGCCCGCGACGTGGTGATGGCCGCGATCCTGGGAGCCGGGCCGGTGGCCGACGCCTTCGTGGTGGCGTTCCGCCTGCCGAACCACTTCCGGGCGATCTTCGGCGAGGGCGCCTTCAACACCGCCTTCGTGCCGAGCTACGCCAGCCTGTCGGAGACCGAGAAGGCCGACCCGGAGACGGGCGCGGCCCGGCGCTTCGCCGACCGCATCTTCACCCTGATGCTGCTGGTGCAGATCGGCTTCCTGGCCCTCGCCATGCCGGCGATGCCCTGGGTCGTGCGGGCCCTGGCGCCCGGTTTCTCGGAGGACCCGGAGCGGTTCGCGCTCGCCGTCTCGCTGACCCGGATCACCTTCCCCTACCTCCTGTTCATGACGCTGGTGACCCTGTTCTCCGGCCTCCTCAACGCCCATCGGCGCTTCGCCGTGGCGGCCGGTGCGCCGGTCCTCCTGAACCTGTCGATGCTGGCCGCCCTGGCCTCGGCGTCGCTCTTCCCCAACGCCGCCTACGCTGCCGCCTGGGGCGTGACGGTGTCGGGCGTGCTGCAATTCGCCCTGGTGTGGTGGGATTGCCGGCGGGCGGGCATCGCCCCGACCCTGACGACACCGACCCTGCGCGACCCGGCCATGCGGCGCTTCTTCAAGGTGCTGGGGCCGGCGGTGATCGGCTCGGCCGGGTTCCAGATCGCCTCCTTCGCCGACACGATCCTGGCGAGCTTCCTGCCGACCGGTGCGGTCTCGGCCCTGTACTACGCCGACCGGCTCTACCAGCTGCCCTTCGGGGTCATCGCCATCGCGGCCGGCACGGTGCTCCTGCCGGAGATGAGCCGGCGCATCGCCGGCGGCGACGTCGCCGGCGCGCATGCGGCGCAGAACCGCGCCGCGGGCTTTTCCCTCGCCCTCTCGGCGCCCTTCACGGTGGCGTTCCTCACCCTGCCGGTCCTGATCATGACGGCCCTGTTCCAGCGCGGCGCCTTCGGGGCGGAGGATGCCGCCCGCGCGGCCTCGGTGCTCGCCGCCTACGGGCTCGCCCTGCCGGCCGTGGTGCTCCTGCGCAGCGCGCTCCCGAGCTTCTACGCCCGGCAGGACACGATGACCCCGCTCATCGCCTCGCTGACCGCCATCGCCGTCAACGTCGCCCTGAAGGTGGTGCTCACCGGTCCCTACGGCGTGACCGGCCTCGCGATGGCCACGGCCATCGGCCAGTGGGTCAACCTCGGCCTCCTCGTGGCCCTCGCCTGGCGCCGCGGCTGGATGGCCCCGGGCCGCACCCTCGGGGTCACCGGCGTCGGGGTGGTGGTGGCCTGCATCGCCCTCGCGGCCACCGCCCATTACGGCCTGCCCCTGGCCGATGCCCTGGTGCCGGCCCTGCCGCGCCTGCGCGAGATGGCGGTGCTGGGCCTGCTCGGGATCGCCGGAACGCTGGTCTACGCCGTGCTGTTGTTGGGGACGCTGCGCCTGTTCGGGCTTCGCCTGCGGCGCGCCTGATCCCGCCTCCGCTCGCTCGCAGGCGAGGGAACCGCCGCGCCGGCGCGGCGCTCGACCGGATGCGACAGAGGAGCCCGCATGACCGAATCCCCCCGCATCGCCGTCTTCGACGCCTACGGCACCCTGTTCGACGTCCACGCAGCGGTGGCGCGCCACGCGGACGCGATCGGGCCGGACGCGGCCGCCCTGTCCGAGATCTGGCGCGCCAAGCAGCTCGAATATTCCTGGGTGCGCGGCCTGATGGGGTGCCACGCCCCGTTCTGGGGACTGACCGAGCAGGCCCTGGACTACGCCCTCGCCCGATACCCGGAGGTGGACCGGGCGCTACGGCCCCGGCTCCTCGACGCCTATCGCGACCTCGACGCCTATCCGGAGGTGCCGGGCACGCTCCGCGCCCTGCGCGCGGCGGGATGGCGGACCGCGATCCTCTCCAACGGCGACGCGGCGATGCTGGAGCGGGCGGTGGCCTCGGCGGGGCTGGCGGACCACCTCGACGCGGTGCTCTCGGTGGAGTCCGCGCGAACCTTCAAGACCGCCCCGGCCGCCTATCGCATCGCCACGGACCGCTTCGGGGTCGGGCCCGAGGCCGTGCTGTTCGGCTCCTCGAACCGCTGGGACGTGGCCGGGGCGGCCGCCTTCGGCTTCCGCCCCGTCTGGGTCAACCGCAGGGGGCTGCCGGACGAATATGCCGATCAGCCCCCCGAGCGGGTGATCGAGAGCCTGGACGCCCTGCTCTGAGGGCGGGGCCGCCCGGATTGCGGCTGTCAGGCCGCCCGGATGGTGGCCAGGAAGTGCGAGACCTGGCCGCCGAGATGCTCGGACTGGCGCGACAGCGCCGAGGCCGAGGCCAGCACCTGGGCGGCGGCCGCGCCGGTCTCCTCGGCGGCGCCCGCGACGCCCGAGACGTTCTGCGTGACCTCGCCGGTGCCGATGGAGGCCTGGGCCACGTTGCGCACGATCTCCTGGGTCGCCGCGCCCTGCTCCTCCACCGCGGCCGCGATCGAGGCCGCGACGTCGCTGATCTCGCGGATGCGCCCCGTGATGGCGCCGATCGCCTCCACCGCCTGGCCCGTCGAGCCCTGGATGCGGGCGATCTGGCCGGTGATCTCGTCCGTGGCCCGCGCCGTCTGGTTGGCGAGCTCCTTGACCTCCGCCGCCACCACCGCGAAGCCCCGGCCCGCCTCGCCGGCGCGGGCCGCCTCGATCGTCGCGTTCAGCGCCAGCAGGTTGGTCTGGCCCGCGATGGTCGAGATCATCGCCACCACGTCGCCGATGCGCTGGGCCGCCTCGCTCAGGTCGCGCACGAAGGTGGCGGTCTGCCCGGCCTCCGTCACCGCCTCGCGGGAGAGCTGGGCCGAGCCCTGGACCTGCCGGCCGATCTCGTCGACGGAAGAGCCGAGCTCCTCGGCGGCGGCCGCCACCGTGGTGACGTTCGCCGAGGCCTGGTCGGCGGCGGCGGCCACGGAAACGGAGCGCTGCGCCGTCTCGCTGGCATTGGCCGACATGCTGCGGGCCGTGTCCTGCAACTGTGCGGCGGCCGTGCCGACCTGCGCCACGACGCCCCCCACCGCGGCCTCGAACTGATCGGCCAGGCTGCGCAGGGTCTCCCGGCGCAGGGCCTCGGCCCCGGCCCGGGCCGCCGCGGTCTCGGCCTCCAGGGCGCGGGTGCGCAGGATGTTGTCCTTGAAGACCTGGACGGCGCCCGCCATCGCGCCGATCTCGTCCCCCCGCTCGGCGCCCGGCACGGCGACCGCCGTGTCGCCGGTCGCGAGCCGCCGCATCGCCTCGGTCATCCGCTGCAGGGGGCGGCTGACCCCGAGGGCGAGGGCGAGGGCGGCGCCGGCCGCGATCAGCAGTCCGAGGCCCACGAGGATCGCGGTGGTCAGCAGGGCGGTGTCGTAGGTGTCCTGGGCGCGGGCGCCACTGGCGCGGGCGCTGCCCTCCTCCAGCTCGACGAGCTTCTGCAGGGCGCCGAGGACGGCGTTGATGCGCGTCGACATGTCGGTGTTGTAGGTGCGCTGGGCGCCGGCGAGATCTCCGGCCTGCGCCTGGGCGACGATCCCCTCCTGCAGGGTCCGGTAGGCGGTCCATTCCGTCTCGAACGTCCGGTAGAGGGCCTGCGACTCCGGCTGGGCCGGCAGGCCGGCGTAGGCGGCCTGCGCGGCGCGCATCTCGGCCTCGCGCTTGGCCAGGGTGGCCGAGACGTCGGTGCGGGCCGCCGGCGTGTCGGCGGTGATCAGGCGGCCGCCATTCACCCGCTGGCGCAGGACCAGGACCTGGAGCTTGCCCAGGAGCTGCACGGTCGGGAGGCGCTCGTCGCGCATCTCCCGCGCCACTCCGTTGACGGCGCGCAGCTGCATCAGGGCCGACCCGCCGATCACCGCCACGAGACCGAAGACGAGGCCGAAGCCGAGGAACAGCTTGGTGCGGATCGACAGGGCGCGAAGGGACATGCGGCGAGGAGCCCGACTAGAGGGGAGTCCCCGCATCATTCGTGACAGGCGTTAAAAATTCCCACGGGTCTTCGTGTCGAGGGACGATGTTCGTCGCGAATGATCGTCGTCTGTCATTGCCCGTGATTGAATAGTCAGGGCGATAGCGTCCAGTTCGACTGATGAATGGCCAGCGTCATTCCGCGCCCGTCCGGGCTCTTCACCGACTGGCTCGTGTAATCCGCCGTCCCCGACATCCCGGCGTACTTGCCCGTTCCCCCGAGGAAGACGTGCGTGCCCTTGGCGCCCTTGGCTTCGTCGGTGGAGGAGATCTGGTCGCCATCGGCGTCGCTGTCGATGCAGGACCCGCGGTTGAGCGCCTCGCCGCCGACGACCTCGCGCATCCCGAGGCAGCGCGTGCCCATGTCGTTGAACATCGGGCCGCCGGACTCGTTGCGGGCGTTCCCGGAGCTGCTTGGGTCGTCACGATCCGCTCGCCGAGCTTCATGGTGACGTAGGTGGAGGTGACGTAGGTTGTGGAGTAGCTGTCGGTGCCGCTGCGCGGCAGTTCGGCAGCCTGCGCAAGGGGCGCGGCCAGAACGGCCGCGAACAGAAAGCCCCATGTCGTGACATGATGGACAGGCCTCCGTCTGAGAACAGGCGCAGAGACATTCGCATCGCTCGATGGCGATCGATCATGGTCGCGACGGAACTGCGTGACGACTGGGGGCTTTGCGTGTCAAAACTGGCGAAAAGGTTTACCTGCCTGGCCGTGACCGAACACGACCGTCCGGCGGGTGTCCCGTCCTGGCGGCAATCCGGGCGTGATGCGGCCGTGGCCTCCGCGCTCTCCCCACCGCGTCAGACTCAGGATCGCCCGAGGGCGGCCTCGATCAGCGTGACGCCGTCGGCGCTGTCCCACTCGGCCGGTCCCTTCATCACCCCGAGGGTGCAGCCGGCGCCGTCGACCAGGAGGGTGGTGGGCAGGCCGAGGGAGCCGGTGGCCTTCTGGATCGCCGGCAGGACCCGGCCGCCGGGATCGGCATAGTAGGCCAGCCGCGCGATGCCGTTCTGCTTGAGCCAGGCGGGCGGCGCCGCGAGGTTGCGGGTGTCGACATTGATCGCCACGACGCTGAAATCCGGCCCGCCGAGCCGGCCCTGGAGCCGGTCGAGGGCCGGCATCTCGGCCTTGCAGGGCGCGCACCAGGTCGCCCACAGGTTCACGAGGCGCAGGCCCTGCACGCCGTCGAGGGTGGCGTCGGTTCCCTCCGGCCCCTTGAAGGCCAGGGCCGGCGCGGGCACCGGCGCGGTCGCGACCTGGAGGGCGGCGACGGCGCCCCGGGCCAGGGGGGCGATGCGGGCGGCCGCCGCGACCGAGCCCGCGCAGGGGCCGGCGGAGTTGCCGCCGGTCGAGCCCGTCCCGTATACGGCAAGCCCCGCACCGAGTGCGGCGACGAGGACGGCCCCGGCGATCAGCGCAGATCTGCGGCCGGGCATCATCGTTGCGTCCGGGGGCGGACGGGCAGGGCGGCTGGAAGGACGTTTGAAAACATGAGCAACCGGATGTGGGGCGGGCGCTTCGCGAGCGGCCCCGCCGAGATCATGGAGGAGATCAACGCCTCCATCGGGTTCGACAAGCGCCTCGCGCCCCAGGACATCCGCGGCTCGCTGGCGCATGTGGCGATGCTGGGACAGGCGGGAATCCTCCCCTCCGCCGATGTGGCTGCGATCGAGGACGGCCTCAAGGCCGTGCGCGACGAAATCGAGGCGGGCGGCTTCGTCTTCAAGCGCGAGCTCGAGGACATCCACATGTCCGTCGAGAGCCGGCTCACCGAGATCGTCGGCCCGGCGGCCGGGCGCCTGCACACCGCGCGCTCGCGGAACGACCAGGTCGCCACCGACATGAAGCTGTGGGTGCGCGACACCCTCGACAGCCTCGACGCCCAGGCCGCCGGCCTGCAGAAGGCCCTGGCCGAGAAGGCGCTGGCCCATGCCGGCACGGTGATGCCGGGCTTCACCCACCTGCAATCGGCCCAGCCCGTCACCTTCGGGCACCATTGCCTCGCCTACGTGGAGATGCTGGCCCGCGACCGGGGCCGCTTCCGCGATGCCCGTGCGCGCCTGAACGAGTGCCCCCTCGGCGCCGCGGCGCTCGCCGGCACCTCCTTCCCCATCGACCGGCACGCCACGGCCGCGGCGCTCGGGTTCGACCGGCCGACGGCGAACTCCCTCGACTCGGTGGCCGATCGCGACTTCGCCCTGGAATCCCTCGCCGCCGCCTCGATCTGCGCCGTCCACCTGTCGCGTTTCGCCGAGGAGCTGGTGGTCTGGACCTCGGCCCAGTTCAACTTCGTGAAGCTCTCCGACGGCTACACCACCGGCTCGTCGATCATGCCGCAGAAGCGCAACCCGGACGCGGCGGAGCTGGTGCGGGCCAAGGCCGGCCGGGTCATCGGCGCGCTCACGGGCCTGCTCATCGTGATGAAGGGCCTGCCGCTCGCCTATTCGAAGGACATGCAGGAGGACAAGGAGGGCACCTTCGACGCCCTCCAGGCCCTCTCGCTGTGCCTCGCCGCCATGACCGGCATGGTGCGCGACCTCGAACCCAACGCCCCGGTGCTGGCCCGCGCTGCCGGCTCCGGCTACGCCACCGCGACCGACCTCGCCGACTGGCTGGTGCGCGAGCTCGGCCTGCCGTTCCGCGAGGCCCACCACGTCACCGGTCGCCTCGTCGGCGCGGCCTCCGCCCGCAACGTCGGGCTGGAGGCACTCTCCCTGGCCGAGATGCAGGCCGCCGAGCCCCGGATCACGCAGGCGGTCTACGCCGTGCTCGGGGTCGAGAACTCGGTCACGAGCCGGACCAGCTACGGCGGCACCGCGCCGGACAACGTGCGGTCGCAGGCGAACCGCTGGCTCGCGGCCCTCGGGCAGGACTGATGCGGACGCCGCGTCATCGGAGCGGTGCCCGTCTCGGCAAGCCTGCGCGGCGCTCGACCGAAGCCCCCATCCGCCATCCCGGAGGGATCGAACCGATTTGGACTGACCCGAAAAGAACCGGACTCGGGGCAGGTGCGTTCACGGCTCAGCTATGTGATGCTGTGTAGGACCCTGTCCCGAGCCCCTCGGAGATCTGCTCATGCCCGCTGAAAGCCGGATCGCGCCGGATGACGTCCCCGCCCTCGCGGCCGAAGCCACGGCGCTGATCGACGCCGCCCTGAGCCGCCTGCCCGAGGCCGACCGGGCCGCCTTCTGGGCCTCGGTGCGCAAGTGCTACAACACGCCCTACAACGATCCGGAGCCCCGCGCGCTGCCGCGGGTGCAGAGGCTCGCGGCCTTCGAGGCGACGGGCCCGGACCCCGCGGAGTCCCCCACCCTGTCGACGCTGGCCGCACCCGCCCTCGCGAGCGTGATGGCGGCGCTGCCGGGCGTGTTCGCCGCCGAGCCCCACGCCGCCTGATCGGGGCGGGACACGCAATCCTGAAACCGGCGCCGCGCGGCGTCGCACATCCGGACGGTCGGCCGGGCTCCCGGTCCGGCGACGTCCCGAAGGGTCTTCCATGGTTCCTGTTCTGCGACGCGGCCTCCGGCTCGGGGCCGCCATCCTGGTCCTGTCCGGTCCCGCCGCCCTGGTCGGCGCCCCCCATCCCTTCACGGCCGGCCCGGCCCGGGCCCAGAGCCAGGCCCAGACACAGGAGGCCGCCCCCGAGGAGGCGGAGGCCCCGGGCCGCCGGAAGTCCCGCCGGGGGCGCGAGCGCGCCGCGAAGGCCGCCGTGACGGCCCCCGGCATGCAGCAGGCCACCCCGGTGGCGATCTTCGGCGACTGGAACGTCTTCGCGAGCGGCCAGGGCAAGACCCGCGTCTGCTACGCCATCGCCCAGCCGCAGACGCGCTCGCCCAAGACCCTGAAGCGCGACACGGCCTACCTCTTCGTCACCGTGCGCAAGGCCGAGAACGTGGCCAACGAGGTCGCGGTGATGCTGGGCTTCCCGGCCAAGCCCGCGAACAGCCAGGCCAAGGCCAATGCCGGCCCGGCGCCCACCGACCCGACCCTGATCCTCGGCGCCACCCGCTACGGCCTCGTCACCAAGGACAACAACGCCTGGCTCCAGAACCCGGCGGAGGAGACCCGGGTGGTCACCGAGATGGGGCGAACCCCGAAGCTGCAGGTCAAGACCACCTCGCTGCGCGGCAATCCCACCAGCGACGAGTACGCCCTGGCGGGGTTCGCCGACGCGATGAAGCGCGCCCGCGAGGAGTGCAAGTAGGGGACCGGTCAGGCCCTACGCCACCGCCCGGGCTGCCTCGGCCCGGATCGCCGCCAGGGTGAGGTGGACCGGCGGTCCGTCGCCGGTGAGGTTGAGACCGTCGGCACCGGTGGCGAGCAGGAGGGACAGGGCCTCCCGCAGGGACGCCCCGGCCGCGATCGCGGGGGCCTCCGGCAGGGCGCCGGGGCTCGCCAGGCTCCCGGCGGCGATCAGGGCGAGGCGGCGCAAGGCCCGGTCCTGCCCGACGAAACCCGCGACGAAGGCGTCGGCCGGCGCGGCCAGGAGGCGTTCGGGCGCATCGGCCTGGACGATGCGGCCGTCCCGCATCAGCACGACGCGGTCGCCCATCCGCATCGCCTCGTCGATGTCGTGGGTGACGAGGAGCACCGTCTTGCCGAGGCGCCGCAGGATGGCGCCGATCTCGGCCTGCAGGCGGTCGCGGGCGACGGGGTCCACCGCGCCGAAGGGCTCGTCCATGAGGAGCACCGGGGGATCGGCGGCCAGCGCCCGGGCGACGCCCACGCGCTGGCGCTGGCCGCCGGAGAGCGCGTGCGGGCGGCGTGCCCGGTACTGCGCCGGGTCGAGGCCGACGAGGTCGAGCATCGCGTCGACCCGCTCGGCGATCCGGGCACGGGGCCAGCCGAGCAGGCCCGGCACGGTGCCGATGTTGTCGGCGACGCTGCGGTGGGGAAACAGGCCGACGCCCTGGAGCACGTAGCCGATGCGCCGGCGCAGGGCGACGGGATCGGTCCGCGTCACGTCCGTGCCGGCGACGCGGACGCGGCCGGCATCCGGCTCCACCAGCCGGTTGACCATCCGAAGGGTCGTGGACTTGCCGCAGCCGGACGGGCCGATGAGGGCGCAGACGCTGCCCTCGGCGACGGCGAGGTCGAGGGCGTCGACGGCGGGGCGTTCGGCCCCGGGGAACCGCTTGCTGACGCCTTCCAGGCGGATCACGGGGCCCTGACCGGCGCGCGGTCCGGCGGCCTAAGCCTCAGCAGCCCTTGCAGATCGAGCCCATGGTGGTGCGCATCTTGGTGTCCCAGGCCTTGTCGCGGGCGGCCGAGGCGCGCTGGGCCTTGGCCATGTCCGCCTCGGTGGAGGCGCGGGTATAGGGGGCCTTGCCCGCCTCCGCGCGGCCCGGCGGCTTGGTCACCCCGGTGGGCGCGATGTTGCGCTGGGGCGCGCCCGGGGACGGCTGCGCCAGGACCGGCGCGGCGCCGAGGAGGAGGGCCAGGGTGGAGGCGGCGACGATGCGGGGCATGAGGAGCGACGGATCCCTGACAGGTGGCGAGGCGTCGGGACGATCGGACGTGAACGGCGCCGCGCCCCGATGATCCCGTTCATCTACGATGGGGACCGCACGGGATTATGGCACCTCGGCCGGATGGCGCGAAGGCGGCGGGCGGCAGCGCGTGCGAAATGGCACCCGGTCCGGCGGTCGCCGCCGCGACCGGCCCTCACGGACCGCTGAGGAAGCCGATCCGCTCCCGCGCCGGCTGTCCGAGCCAGAGCAGGACGGCCCCGATCACGAGCCCGATCAGGGCGGCGGGCGCCAGGGTCAGGGGCAGGACCAGGATCTTCCAGAGCCAGGGGGCGACGCTCTCCACCGTGCCCTGGAGAGCGTTCGCCCGGTCCTTGAACAGGGTGAAGGCGAGGTCGCTGACGCTGGTGAGGCGCGGGGTGTTGTTCGCGACGGAGCGGGCACCGTCGTAGACGAGGCAGACGAAGCCCGCCGCCAGGAAGACGAGGCCGAGGAAGCGGCTGAGGAAACGGACCATCGCACCCGATCGCACCCGCCGGCATTCGCGCCGGCCCTTCAGGCTGAGTAGGAGGGCGCGCCGACGGGCGCAAGCCACCGGTGGCTCGGCCGGGCGTCGCGGTTTGCGCGGGATCGCGATCGCGCCATATGCGGGGCACGGGGCCGCGCGGCGCGGGGCCCATCCGCAACCCGAGACCCGACCGAATCCCATGCGCGACGCCTCCACGCTCCTCCATCCGGTGCCCGCGCCCGGCGCGACGGCCCCACCCCTCGCGCTGGTGATCTTCGATTGCGACGGGGTGCTCGTGGACAGCGAGCCGATCAGCCTGGCGCGCCTCACCGCCGGCCTCAACCGCATCGGTGTGCCCATCGACGTCGAGACCGTGCGGGCGCGCTTCGCCGGCACCTCGATGGTCTCGATCATGGGCCACATCGCCCAGGATTACGGAATCGCGGAGCCCGAGGGCTTCGTCGACGCCGTGAAGGCGGACACGCTGCGCGCCTTCGACTCGGAGCTCCGGGCGGTCGCGGGCGTCGCCGCAGCGGTCGCCGCCCTCGGGCTGCCCTCCTGCGTCGCCTCCAGCAGCGACCCCGTGCGCCTGCGTCACTCCCTGGGGCTGACGGGGCTGCTCCCCCTGTTCGAGGGGCGGATCTTCTCCTCGACCCTGGTGGCGCGGGGCAAGCCGGCGCCCGACCTGTTCCTCCACGCCGCCGCCGCGATGGGGGTCGCCCCCGCGGCCTGCCTCGTCATCGAGGACAGCGTGCCCGGCGTCACGGCGGCCCGCGCCGCCGGCATGCGCGTCGTCGGCTTCAGCGGCGGCGGGCACTGGACCCACGACCCGGCGGCCGCGGACCTGACCCGGGCCGGTGCGGCCCGGATCTTCCGCGACTACCGGGACCTCGCCGGCGTCATCGCCGCCGCTTGATCGGGGCTGCGAAGGAAGCACGCGCGCCGGAGGCCGAGCGGGGCCGGTTCTGCTAACGACTGTGCTGCATTCGGAAGATCGATCCGTTGACGAAACGCAACGGGATGAGCATCTTCAAGACGTTCGGCGATGCCTGGAGGTGTCGCCGCGCCGCGGTGATTTGAAGTGTGTAGCTTGCGCCGCGTCATCAAACGCTAAAGCACCGCGATGCGCTCGCGCCTCGTGGTCCTTCTCGGAAAGGATGACTTGCCGTGACTGTCTGCAACGCATGCTTCCCGCGGGGCGATGCCCCGCGTCTCCGGTCCCAACACGGCCGTTGTCGACGCTGACCATCCCCTCGCGTCCCACCGTTCGTCTCGCGCCGGCCCCGCGCCGGCCACCGGAGTCCTTGTCATGCCGCATCTTCAGATCGAGGCCGAGCGGGCGCTGAATCGCCTGCACGCGGCCCCCAGCCTCGTGGATCACCGGGCGGAGCGCGCCCGCAACCGCCTCCATGCCGAGCCCGCCCCGCCGCGGGTCATCGAGATCGGCGAGATCACCGCCGGGATCGCCGTTCCGGAGCCCGGCGGCGTGCGCTTCTTCGCGTCGAGCCGCGCCTTCGCCCCCCTCGACGGCACGGTCTACCGCAGCGTCGAGCAGGCGGCCCGCGCCGCCCGGGACCGGTTCCGCGACCGGACCCGTCCGGCTGCCCAGGCCCGGGGACCCCGGCTCCAGGCCGTTTGATGGGGCGAAGCCCCTCGCCTCAGACCGGCCAGGCCGCTCCGCGATAGGCTCCGTCCCAGAACAGGTATTCGAGGCGGGTGGCCTGGGTGTAGGCGCGGTGCATCCGGGCCCGGACCTCCGGCGAGGCGCCCCGGGCCGCCTCGTCGGTGGCCGCGATCATGGCGGCGACCGCCTGCGCGAAGTCCTCGCCCGCATAGGTGTCGATCCAGGCGCGGTACGGATTGTCGGCCCGCGCCCGGGAAAAGATGTCCCGGCCGATTTCGGCATAGATCCAGAAGCAGGGCAGCAGCGCGCCGAGCACCACCTCGTAGGGCTCCGCATAGGCGGTGGCGACGAGGTAGGAGACGTAGTGGTCGCAGGGCGGCGAGAGCGGGGTCTGCGCGAAGGTCTCGGCGTCGATGCCGTAATCGCGGAAGAAGCCGCCGTGGAGCGAGCGCTCCACCACGATGGCGGTCTCGGCCGCCCGGGCGAACTGCACCATCCGGTCGGGGTTCGGCGCCTTGGCGGCGGCCAGCGCCAGGGCCCGGCCGAAGCCCACGAGGTAGTGCGCGTCCTGCACGATGTAGTGGATGAAGCGCGCCTGCCCGAGGGTGCCGGCGGCGAGCTCGGCGTTGAACGGCATGGTGCGGATGGCCTCGTAGGCCGCCGCGTTGCGCGCCCAGGCCTCCGCCGAGAAAGCCTCCGCCGAGGACGTGGCGGCCAAGACGGTCTCCGTCATGCCTGGCTCTCCTGCTCGAACGACAGGGTGACCCCGTGGCGCGCCCGTCCGCCCGGGGCCAGCAGGCGCTGCGAATCCCGGCCCGTGAGGTCGCCCGCGAAACCGTCCCAGTCGGCATGGCCGGTCCAGCATTCCAGCGAGAGGAAGGGGGCCGTCGGCTTGGTCCAGACCGCGAGGTGGGGGAAGTCCGACACCGCCAGGCGGATCGCCGCGCCGTCGGGGCCGGTGAAGCGCATCCAGCTGCTCGCCGCATCCCGGAAGACCAGGGCCTCGGTGAACAGCGCCGGATCGAGAGGCAGGGTGTCGCCCTCCAGGGGGATCGGCCGCTCGTCGCGCAGGAGGAGGCCGCCCGCCCCGACCTCGGGGGCGAAGGGGCGCTCCGGGTGCTCGAACCGGACGGCGTAGCCGCCCCCGGCCGCGCGGGCGCCGCCGGCGAAGGGCCAGGGGAAGGCCGGGTGGAAGCCGAGCCCGTAGGGCAGGGGCACCGTGTCGGTGTTCTCGATCCAGATCTCGAGGTCGAGCAGGCCGGGGCCGACCCGGGCGGTGATGTCCAGGCGGAAGGCATAGGGGTAGTGCACCCGCGTCTCGACGCTGTCGGTGAGGCGCAGGCTCACGCTGTCGTCGGCCCGCTCGATCACCGTGAAGGGCAGGTCGCGGGCGAAGCCGTGCTGCGGCATCGGGTAGGCCGCGTCGCCCACATGGATCGTGCCGTCGGTGGAGGCGCCGACCACCGGAAAGAGCCACGGCGCGTGCCGGTTCCAGTGCGCGGGGTCGCCGCTCCAGAGATAGTCGCGGCCGCCCACCTGCCAGGAGACGGGCTCGGCCCCGTCGGCGTCGATGACCGCCTGCGTGCCGTCGCCGGCCGTGATCGTGATCCGTTCGCCCATCGGTGTCCTGTCGTCCGGCTGGCCGCCCCCGCGGTGGGGGGCGGCGGGAGAGGTCCTCAGCGCGCCTTCAGCACCGCCCGGCAGGCGGCGGGAAGGGCCGCCATCGTCATCGGCGGCTTCGGGCGCGGCGGCTTCGTCGCGGGCTTCGGGTTCATGATCGCGTCGCTGAACCAGTAGGCCAGCTCCTCGCCGCAGCCGTCGCCGGAGGGCGGCGGGGCCTGGTCGCCGCACTGGTCCTGGCCCGCCGGACAGGCGAGGCGGATGTGGTAGTGGTAGTTGTGCCCGTACATCGGCCGCACCTTTGAGAGCCAGGCGCGGTCGCCGCCGGCCTCGCGGCACAGGGCCTTCTTGATCGCCGGGTTGACGAAGATGCGCGCCACCTCGCGCTCCTGCGCCGTCATCCGGATCAGCTTGAGGTGCTCGGGGGTCCAGACCTGCGGGTCGATGTCGAGGCGGTCGGGGCGGACCACGTTGGTGGCGGAGGTCTCCTCGCGCTCGACCCGGCTCATGCGGTGGTCCGGCATCGGGGTCAGCCAGATGTCGGCGTCGAGGCCGAGCTGGTGCGAGGCGTGGCCGGTCAGCATCGGCCCGCCGCGCGGCTGGGACATGTCGCCGACGAGGAGGCCGTTCCAGCCGATGCGGGGCGCCTTGGCGGCCAGGCGCTCCAGGAACTCGACCAGCGGCGGGGTGCCCCACATCCGGTTGCGCGACAGGCGCATCACCTGCCAGGTCGGCCCGTCCACGGCCAGCGCCTCGCCGCCCGAGAAGCAGCCCTTGGCATAGGAGCCGTAGGCCTGGGCGGGGCCGGGGGCCGGGGTGGTGGCGCGGCCGAACAGGGCTTTGGCCGGCGTGTCCGGCGCGTCCGGGTTGGCGAGCGGCGGCAGGGGCTTCGGGTTGACGCTACCCCGGTCCTGGGCCGCAGCGGGCAGGCCGAGACAGGAGCCGAGGAGCAGGAACGTCGCGAGGCGGAGGCGAAGGGTCAGCGGAGGGCTCCCGGGATCGCGTCCCCGCCGGGCGGGGCGCCGAGGATCGTCTGAGGCGAAGGTTCGCGGTTCACGCCCACGCTAGTCCATCGGGGATCGCCCCGTCGAGGGTCCGCGGTGCCGCCCTATTCCACCGGCGCCACGGCGATCCGGATCGTGTCGGCGGGCGCCCCGCTGACCAGGAGGGTGATCGGCGCGGTGCCGAGCTGGAACCGCACGCTCTTGGCGAGCATCGGGCAGCCGGGGCGCATCGTGCTGGCGGTCGGGGGCCGCGTGGTCCGGTCGTCCTGGCTCACGTCGATCCAGGCCCGGTCCGACAGGGTGACCTGGTAGGCGCCGGGGGCCAGGGGCGCCGCGAGGTGCAGCACGCCGCCATAGGAGCCGGGCTTCGGCGCCCGCGAGGGCGCGACGGGCGGGGCGACCGCCTCCTGCGGCTTCAGGGCGAGGATCGCGGCCGGCATCGCGGCCGGCAGGGTGCCGCCGGATTCCACCCGCGGCAGGCTCGCGGCCGAGAACCAGGCCTGCTCGCGCAGGAGCGACCAGTCGAACTGCGTGCAGGCCGCCGGGTCCGCGGGCGGCGACGCGCCGGTCTCGCCGGCGGGCTGCGCCTGCCCCCGGCCGGCGGACGGCGCCAGGAGAGCGGCGGAGAGCGCGATCGCGGCGAGCCGGCGCATCGTCCTCAATCCACCGCCACTAGGACGTCGGACGACTTCACCACGGCATAGGCCTCGCCGCCCACGGTCAGCTTCAGGCTGTCGACGGATTCGTTGGTGATCGAGGCGGTGACCAGCTGGCCGCCGGCGATCTCGATCTTCACATGGGCCGTGGTGGCCCCCTTCTCGACCGAGACGACCTTGCCCTTGAGGACGTTGCGTGCGCTGATCTTCATGACGATGGGTTCCCTCCCCTTGGCCCGGCCCGGACGGATGGGCCGGCGCGGCGGGACGATGCCGTTCGCGCCGGCGCGGTGCAACCCGTCCGGATGCAACCCAGCACCGGAGCCCACGCGACCGTGATCGGGCTCACGGGGCTTCGTCCTCCTCTTCCGAAACCCGGCGGCGCGAGCCCCAGGCGGCGAGGGCGGCGTTGAGGTCGTCGAGGACGAAGTGGCGGGCGCTGTCGCGGTCGTAGCCCTCCGCGAGAAGGTCGTCGTATTCGGTGAAGACGTGGCGGGCATAGGCCACGAGGGCGAGCCAGGCCGCGTTGTCCGGGCGCGCGTTGCGCAGGCCCGGGCTCGCCAGGGCGCGGTCGATCACCGCCTCGGTCTCGAAATCGGGCAGGCGCGGCGCCGCCTGCGCCAGGGCCGCCGCCACCGCCTCACGCCGGTTCATCGCCCGTTCTCCGTCATCGCCGCCCGCCGCCCGCATCCGAGTCGGGCGGGCACGAGGTGCGCGACCGCGCCGCAAAAGTCCACGACCGCCGATGGCTGCCGGCCCACACGCCGTGCGGCCGTCCCGGCGGGGGGGGGGGTGGTGCGCCGGCTCCCGTGCCGCCCGTCGTCGCCGGCGCATCCACCCGCACGGACCCCCGCCGGCGGCGCTCGCATCGAGAGGTTGACAAGCTCTCGGCGCGCCTGCGCCGCCTGACCTGTGCCGAAACGGGATGTCTCAGGCACTGACACCCGTCGCTCATTCGCGGAGACCACGTAGACGGAGCACCACGACTGCCTGATGCTTTGTCGTGAATTGTTCGATAATGATTTCGTGTCAAATGTTGAGGGTCGGGCTCGGAAGCCGGACCGCGCACCAGGTTGACGGACCCGCTCGTGACCCAGGACAATTCCGTTCTCATCGTTTCGGACAGGCCGCAACTGGCGGCCCTGCTCTGCCGCGCCGTCGAGAACGTGCTCGCCTGCCGCTGCATCGAGCCCCGCGAGGCCCTGCCGGCGGTGCTGCCCCTCGTCGCCGTGGTCGACATCACCGGCGACGCGCGCCTCGCCGCCGCCTGGATCGTCCGGCTCCACGGCGCCCGGATCGCGAGCCTGGAGCTCACCAACCGGCCCCCCGCCGCGCGCGGCCGAGCCGCCGTCGCCACCCGCACCCTGCCGGCGGATGCACCCCGCACGGCGGTCCTCGCCACCCTCTTCGCCCTCGTGGACGCCTGGCAGGCCGCCCGCCGGAGCGCCGTCGCCGCCCCCATCCGGAAGGTCCGAGACATCGCCGAGCGGGCGCGGGCCGCCGTCGGCCTGGTGGCGGGCGCCTTCGAGGCGGCCGAGGCCGGCCGTCCCGTGAGCGCGGAGGGGGTCGATGCCGGCACGGAGCTGATCCTGGCGGCCGTCTCCGATTCCGGCATCCGCACCTGGCTCGACGTCATCCAGAGCCACGACCAGCAGCTCTACCAGCACTCCCTCAGCGTCGCCGGCTACGCCGCCGCGTTCGGGGCCGGCCTGCGACTCGCCCGCGCCGACCAGAAGCGCCTGGCCCAGGCCGCCCTCCTGCACGATGTCGGCAAGGCGAAGATCCCCCTGGCGATCCTGAACAAGCCCGGCCGCCTCACCGCGGAGGAGATGGCGGTGATGCGCACCCATCCGGCCGTCGGCGCCGACCTCCTCGCCGCCCAGGGCGGATTCGACGCCGCGACCCTCGCCGTGGTGCGCTCGCACCACGAGATGCTCGACGGCAGCGGCTATCCCGACGGCCTCGCGGGGGCGGCGATCCCCGATCTCGTGCGCCTCGTCACCATCTGCGACATCCACTCGGCCCTGACCGAGCGGCGCCCCTATCGCGATCCGCTGCCCCACGGGGAGGCCCATGCCCTGATGCAGGGCATGGTGCCCAAGCTCGATGCCGACCTCCTGGCGGCGTTCCGCCGGGTCGTGCTGCAGGGCGTGCTCGACGACGCCGTCGTCTGAGACGCGATCCCGGGCGCCGTCCCGCGCGGACGAGGCCCGACGCCGTCCGGCGGTGAACGTCTCACTATGACGAAATTCTCGGCACGATAATGCCTGTCGAACGGGATTATCTCCCGGGGGCGCGCAGTCCGGAGAGATCCTCTCCGCCGTGGCACGCATTCAAAAGAACGTTTCATTGATTCTCGTGCGTGCAACGGGCACGTTTTCGTCAGAACGACGTCACGGAAAACCCGTGGCAGAGCCCGGTTCACAGAGCACAGATCTCTCGAATGTCCAGAGTTGGCCAGCGCTCGTCTTGAGCGATGGCGCCGTCACGTCTGGAGATCTTTGGCGTCCACGAAAGTCACCCTATGTCGCTGCCCCGCATCGTCGGCTTCACCGCCAATCTCCAGCGCCCCTCGAAGACCCGGGCGCTGGCCGAGTCCCTCGCCGAGGCGGTGGGCACGCACCTGCGGGCCGAGATCCGCCTGTTCGACATGGTGGATGCCGGCACGGGCCTCGGGGCCGCCTGGTCGCGGGACCTGCTGCCGCTGCCGGCCCGCCGCATCGTCGAGGCCATCGAGGGCGCCGACGCGCTCATCGTCGGCTCGCCGGTCTACAAGGGCGCCTATACGGGCCTGTTCAAGCACCTGTTCGACTTCGTCGACCCGGCCGCCCTCGTGGGCAAGCCCGTGATCCTCTCGGCCACCGGCGGCGGCCCGCGCCACGCGCTCGTGGTCGAGCATTCCTTACGCCCGCTCTTCGGGTTCTTCAGCGCCCACACCATCCCGAGCGCGGTCTACGGCTCCGACGCGGATTTTCGCGACGGCGTCCTCGTCGACGACGGCGTGAAGGCCCGCATCGCCGACGCCGCGAGCCAGCTCGCGGACCTGCTCCAGGCCCGGGCCGCCCGGATCGCCGCGCCGGAGGCCCCGGTCGCCGCCTTCGCCAGCGCCGGCTGAAGGCGCCCCGCCGATGCTCTCCCGACGCACCCTCCTCGCCGGCGCCCTGGCGGCGGGCCTGCCCGCCCCGTCCCGGGCCGGGGAGGCCGGCACCTTCCGGATCGGCTACCAGAAGAACGGCATCCTCGTCGTCGCCAAGCAGCAGGGCGCCATCGAGCGGGCGCTGAAGCCGCTGGGCGTGTCCGTGCGCTGGACCGAGTTCTCTTTCGGTCCCCCCGTCCTCGAGGCCCTCGGCGTCGGCGCCATCGATTTCGGCCAGACCGGCGCGCCGCCCCCGGTCTTCGCCCAGGCGGCCGGCAATTCCCTCCTGTACGTCGCAGCCCAGGATGCCGGCGGCTCCGGCGAGGCGATCCTGGTGCCGCAGGGGTCGCCCCTGGGGACGCTCGCCGACCTCAAGGGCAAGCGCGTCGCCTTCGCCAAGGGATCGAGCGCCCACTACCTGGTCGTCCGCGTCCTGGAGAAGGCGGGGCTGGCCTACACGGACATCGAGCCCGTGACCCTGGCGCCGGCGGATGCGGCGGCGGCCTTCGCCCGCGGCGCCGTCGACGCCTGGGCGATCTGGGACCCGTACTTCGCCATCGCCGAGCGCCAGCCCGGCACCCGCATCCTGGCCAGTGCCGCCGAGATCGAGAAGCCCACCAACTTCTTCCTGGGCAACCGCGACTTCACGCAAGGCAACGCCCCCGTGGTCCAGGCGGCGGTCGGCGCTCTCGCCGAGGTGGCCGCCTGGTGCGAAGCGCATCGCCCGGAAGTGGCCGCCCTGCTGTCGAAGGGCACCGGCGTGCCCCTCGACGCGACGCAGCGCGCCGTCGACCGCAGCGTCTACGTCATCGCGCCGCTCACCGAGGCGGTCATCGCCGGCCAGCAGCGCGTAGCCGACCGCTTCCAGGCCCTTGGCCTGATCGCCAACCCCATCCGCGTCCGCGATGCCGTGTGGACGCCGCCGGCTCCCCCGGCGAGCAAGGGCTGACCGCAGAATGACCCCGTCCCTCACCACCCGCACCCTCGAGCGCCTGACGCCCTGGCTCGTGCCCGCCGTGATCCTGCTCGGCTGGCAGGTCGCCGCCTCGACGGGCCTCGTCTCCACCCGGTTCATGCCGGCCCCCTCGGGGGTCGTCGCGGCGGGCTGGGAGGCGGCGCGCAGCGGCGAGCTCTGGACCAACCTCTCGATCAGCTTCGCCCGGGCGGCCGTCGGCTTCCTCATCGGCGGCGGCATCGGCTTCGCCCTCGGCCTCGCCAACGGCCTGTCGCGCCTGTCCGAGCGCCTCACCGACACGACGCTGCAGATGATCCGCAACATCCCGCACCTGTCGCTGATCCCCCTGGTGATCCTGTGGTTCGGCATCGACGAGGAGGCCAAGCTCTTCCTCGTGGCGATCGGGGTGTTCTTCCCCGTCTACGCCAACACCCTGCACGGCATCCGCTCGGTGGACCCGCAGCTCGTGGAGATGGGCCGGGTCTACGGCATGTCGCCCACCACGCTCTTCACCCGCGTGGTCCTGCCCGGCGCGCTGCCCTCGATCTTCGTGGGTCTGCGCTACGCGCTCGGCATCATGTGGCTGACGCTCATCGTGGCCGAGACGATCTCGGCCTCCTCGGGCCTCGGCTACATGGCGATGCAGGCCCGCGAGTTCATGCTGGTGGACGTCGTGGTGCTGGCGATCGTGATCTATGCCGGCCTCGGCAAGGCCGCCGACGCGGTCACCCGCCTGCTGGAGCGCCGGTTCCTGGCCTGGAACCCGGCCTACCGGAACGCGTGACGCGGCGGCGGCTCCCCTCCCGAAATCCTCATCTCCCCTTCGACGGTCCGTCCCATGCTCGCCACCGCCCTCCGCGTCCCCGAGGATTCCCCGATCCGCGATCCGAAACCCCGCGGGGTCGCCGCCCCGAAGGCGCCGGCCCGCGCCGCGCCGCCCTCCGCCACGGGCATCGGCGTCACCCTGCGCGACCTGCGGAAGGACTTCGACGGCCACACGGTGATCGAGGGCCTCGACCTGCACATCCCGGCCGGGCAGTTCGTGGCCGTGGTCGGGCGCTCGGGCTGCGGCAAGAGCACCCTGCTGCGCCTGATCCTCGGCCTGGAGCAGCCGAGCGCCGGCCGCATCGCCCTCGAGTCGGGCGCCGTGCGCACGCCCCCGAAGCGCATCATGTTCCAGGAGCCGCGCCTGCTGCCCTGGGCCCGGGTCGTGGACAACGTGGCGGTGGGCCTCGGCGAGGGCGGCCGCAAGGCCGAGCGCCGCGCCAGGGCGCAGGCGGCGCTGGCCGAGGTCGGCCTCTCCGAGAAGGCCGGCAACTGGCCCGCGACCCTGTCGGGCGGCCAGCGCCAGCGGGTGGCGCTCGCCCGCGCCCTCGTCAGCCGCCCGGGGCTGCTCGCCCTCGACGAGCCCCTGGGCGCCCTCGACGCCCTGACCCGCATCGACATGCAGGCGATGATCGAGCGGATCTGGCGGGCGCAGGGCTTCACCGCGATCCTCGTCACCCACGACGTCGCCGAGGCCGTGGCGATGGCCGACCGCATCCTCGTGGTGGAGGCCGGCCGCATCGCCCTCGACGTCGCCGTGGACGTGCCGCGCCCGCGCCGGCGGGGCGATGCCGACCTCGCGGCCCTGGAAGGCCGCATCCTCGACCACCTGTTGTCCGAGCGCGCGCCGTCCTGAGCGCCGCCTCCCCGTCCAAGAAAGATTTCCCATGACCGGTCAGACCGACGTTCTCTGGTTCCTCCCGACCCACGGCGACGGCCGCTACCTCGGCGCCCAGGAGGGCGCCCGCGACGTCTCGCTCGCCTATCTGCGCCAGATCGCCCAGGCGGCGGACGAACTCGGCTATTACGGCGTGCTCCTGCCCACCGGGCGCTCCTGCGAGGATTCCTGGGTGGTGGCCTCGGCGCTGGCGCCCCTGACGAAGCGCCTGCGCTTCCTCGTGGCCGTGCGCCCCGGCCTGCAGGAGCCGTCCATGGCCGCCCGCATGGCCGCGACCCTCGACCGGATCTCGGACGGGCGCCTGCTCATCAACGTCGTCACGGGCGGCGACCCGGTGGAGCTGCGCGGCGACGGCGTCTTCCTCGACCATGACGAGCGCTACGTCGTGACGGACGAGTTCCTGCACATCTGGCGCGGGCTGATGGCCGGCGAGACGGTCAGCTACGCAGGCAAGCACCTCCGGGTGGAGGAGGGCCGGGTGATCTTCCCGCCGGTGCAGACGCCCTATCCGCCGCTCTACTTCGGCGGCTCGTCGCCGGCCGGCATCGAGGTCGCGGCCGAGCATTGCGAGGTCTACCTCACCTGGGGCGAGCCCCCGGCGGGCGTCGCCGAGAAGATCGCCAAGGCCCGCGAAGCGGCCGACCGGAAAGGAAAAACCTTCTCCTACGGCATCCGCCTGCACGTCATCGTGCGCGAGACCGAGGGCGAGGCCTGGGCCGCGGCCGAGAGCCTGATCTCGCGCCTCGACGACGCGACCATCGCCAAGGCGCAGGCCACCCTGAAGCGCCAGGATTCCGTCGGCCAGAGCCGGATGATGGCCCTGCACGGGGGCGACCGCACCAAGCTCGAGGTCTCGCCGAACCTCTGGGCCGGCGTCGGCCTGGTGCGCGGCGGCGCCGGCACCGCCCTGGTCGGCTCGGCCGATCAGGTCGCCGACCGGATGAAGGAGTACATCGACCTCGGGATCGACCGCTTCATCCTGTCGGGCTACCCGCACCTGGAGGAGGCCTACCGCTTCGCCGAGCTGGTCTTCCCCAAGCTGCCCTTGCGCGCCACCACCGGCGTCGCGCCTACGAACGCCCGCAACAACGGCCCGTTCGGCGAGGTCATCGCCAACGACATCGTCCCGAGCCGGCGCATCGCGGCCCATTGAGGCGCTGACGTCGAAGGCGCCTCCTCGGCGTCGCCGCCGCTCATCGCGGGCACGACGCGGTGTCCGCGCTCCTCGCCCCGCAGGCGGCTACCGTATTCACGCATCCGCCTCTGCAAGCTCGGCGCGTCCCTCTCCCCCTTGTGGGAGAGGTGAGGAGTGGGGGGCGGGTGACCCTCAGCCGGCCGAGGCTGGCGGAGCCACCCCCACCTCCCACTCCTCCCCACGAGGGGGAGGAGGGCCGCGTCGTGCCGACATGTGGAAATCCGGTCGCCGCAGGCGGGGAGAGAGCCTTGCCGGCGCTCCACCCCACCCCCAGCCCAGAGGACAGTCCCATGCCCGCCGCCACCCACGCGCTCGCGCTCCGCTCCGACGGCACCCGCCGCGCCGGGATCCTGCTCGCCGCCCTGGCCGTGCTGACCTTCGGCGTCCTGCACGCCCGCGCGGACGAGAAGGTGATCCGCATCGGCTACCAGAAATACGGCACCCTGGTGCTGCTCAAGGGCAAGGGCCTGCTGGAGCAGCGCCTGAAGCCGCTCGGCTACCGCGTCACCTGGGCCGAGTTCCCCTCGGGGCCGCCCCTGATGGAGGCGCTGAATGCCGGGGCCGTCGATCTCGGCTCGGCCGGCGAAGCCCCCCCGATCTTCGCCCAGGCCGCCAACCCGGACCTGCTCTATGTCGGCCACGAGCCGGCAGCACCCAAGGGCGAGGCGATCCTGGTGGCCCAGGACGGCCCGATCCGCACGGTCGCGGACCTGCGCGGCAAGAAGATCGCCCTGAACAAGGGCTCGAACGTCCATTACTTCCTGGTCCGGGCCCTGGAGCAGGCAGGGGTGCCCTACGAGGCGGTGACGCCGACCTTCCTGGCGCCGGCCGACGGGGCCGCCGCCTTCGCGCGGGGCGCCGTGGACGCCTGGGCGATCTGGGACCCCTACCTCGCCTCGGGCGAGCGCAGCACCGGCGGTCGCATCCTCGCCGACGGCACCGGCCTCGTGCCGAACCGCCAGTTCTACCTCTCGACCCGCGCCTTCGCCGCCGCGCACGGCCCGGCCCTCGACGCGACGCTCGCCGCCATCGGCGCCTGGGCCAAGGACAACACCGACGCGGTGGCGGCCGAACTCGCCCCCTCCGTCGGCATCCCGGCGCCGATTCTCACGGTGGCCCTGCGCCGCCTCACCTACGGGGTCACGCCGCTGAACGCCGAGACCACCGCCGACCAGCAGCGGGTCGCCGACACCTTCCACCGCCTCGGCCTGCTGCCGAAGCCCGTGGACGTCGCCGCGGCGGTGAGGAAGCCCGGGAGTTGAGGCGGCTCAGCCCGGCAGCACCGGCGCCTTGACCGCCGGCAGGCGGTCGAGATCCGCCGGATTGAGGTGGGTGTGCGCCGCCACCAGGGCGTGCGGGGTGAGGGCGAGCCACTGGCGCAGGGAGATGTCCGCGTAGGTCGGGCTGCGGAACATCTCCAGGAAGGTCAGGGGCGTCGGGCCGGTGTTCTCGATGTAGTGGCCCATGGCGAAGGGGACGTAGCCGACGTCGCCGGCCTGGTAGTCGAAGGTGCGGGCCTTCGATTCCGAGCCGAACACCGTCATGCGGCCCTGGCCCGCGATGTAGAACTGCCACTCGTCGCCGTTCGGGTGCCAGTGCAGCTCGCGGATGGCTCCGGGCTCCAACTCCACCAGGGCGGCCGCGATGGTCTTCGAGGCCTTGAACACCAAGGAATCGGTGATGCGCACGGTGCCGCCCGGCAGGCTGAGGGGGGCCTGGGCCAGCATCCGGTGGCTGAAGGGCTCCGGCACCGGGCCGGCGCCGCCCATCCGGTCCGCGTCGAGGGGGCCGGGCATCGGCCCCGGGAAGATGTAGAGTTCCTTCTCCGGCACGCCCGCGAAGGCGCTCTCCGGCAGGCCGAAATTCTTGGCCAGGATGTCCCTCGGCGTATGCGCCATCCAGTCGGTCAGGAGGAAGGTGGAATCCTCCGAGAACCCGCCATCGTCGAAGACCAGCAGGAACTCGCAGCCGTCGACGCCGTCGGCGGACAGGCCCTGGATCGAATGCGGGATGCCCGAGGGGAAGTACCAGAGGTCGCCCGCGCCGACATCGTCCGCGAAGGTCCGCCCCTGCGCGTCCACCGCGGTGATCCGGGCCCGGCCCTTCAGCATGTAGGCCCACTCGGCCTCCTTGTGCCAGTGCATCTCGCGCACCACCCCGGCGCCGAGCCGCATGTTCACCCCCGCCATCGCCTTCGACACCGGCAGTTCGCGGATCGTCGTCTGCCGGGCCCAGCCCCCCTCCTCGAGGCGCATGTGGCTGTCGGCGAAGGACCATTTCAGGTTCGGCATCGTGCCGTGGTCGGTCCGGGGCGGGCGCAGGGTGAAGGGGTCCTGCGCCTCCCGGGCCGGGTTACGGGGCCCCAGGATCGAGGCGCCGTCCTTGCCCCGGATCGGGCTCTGCGCCCCGGGTGCCGCGGGCTGAGCCTGCGCGCCGGCCACGGTGAGGAGGGAGCCCCCGGCGGCGGTGGCGGCCAGGAGGCTTCGGCGGGACAGGTCGGTCATGGGCAGCGGGTCTCGGGCATCGGGTCGCGTCTAGCGTCCGGGAGCGCCGCTGGGCGCCCCCACGCCCTCGTCAATCGGCCCCGCCGCCGGCCGTTCCGTGCCTCACGGCCTCGTGCGGCGGCCCGTCAGGCCGCCGCCGCGAGGGCGGGCGCCGGGCGCTCGCCCTGCGCCGCCAGGCGCTCCAGGAAGGCGGCGGCGAGGCGCCCGCGCGTCGCCGGGTCGTCGCTGCCCTGGCGCAGGAGCACCCGGTTGTCCTTGCGCACGATATGGGCGTGGGCGGGCACCGGCAGGGGCGGCGCGTTCGGCCGCAGGTCGGCGGCCAGCCCCTGCGGTCCGCCGCTGAGGCGGTGGATGCCGAGCCCGAGGCAGCCGACCCGGAGCCGGGCCAGGGCGATCAGGTCCTCGAAGGCGGCGGGCGGCGGGCCGAAGCGGTCGACCACCTCGCTGCGCAGGGCCTCCACCTCCTCCGGGTTCGCGAGGCGCAGGGTGCGGGTGTAGAGGCTGAGCCGCACCTCCGGCTCGGGCACGTAGTCGGCCGGCACGGCGCCCGACAGGCCCAGCCGGATCTCCGGGTTCCAGTCCTCGGCGGGCTCGCCCTTGGCGGCGCGCAGGGCCAGGTGCAGCAGGTGCTGGTAGAGCCCGAGCCCGATGAGCTTGACGTGGCCGGCCTGGTTCTCGCCGACGAGGTCGCCCGCCCCGCGCAGGTCGAGGTCCCGGGCGCTGATGGCGAAGCCCGCGCCCAGGCGGTCGAGGGCCTCCAGCGTCCGCAGGCGCTTTTCCGTGGCGGGCGTCAGCGGCCGGTCGGGGCGGCTCAGCAGGTAGACCACGCCGCGGCGCTGGCCGCGCCCGACCCGGCCGCGCAGCTGGTGCAGCTGCGACAGGCCGAAGCGCTCGGCATCCCAGACCAGCATGGTGTTGGCGCGCGGCACGTCGAGCCCGCTCTCGATGATGCTGGTGGCGAGCAGCACGTCGCCCTCGCCGTCGGCGAAGCGCACCATCACGTCGTCCATCTCGGCGGCGTTGAGCCCGCCGTGGGCCACCCGGGTCTGCAGGTCCGGCACCAGCTTGGCGAGGCGCGCCGCCATGGGGGCGATGTCCTCGATGCGCGGGCAGACCACGAAGCTCTGGCCGCCGCGCCGGTGCTCGCGCGTGAGGGCGTCCCGCATCGCCTCGTCCTCGAAGGGCCCGATCACGGTGCGGATGGGCTGGCGTACGGAGGGCGGCGTGGCGATGACGCTGAGGCTCTGGAGTCCCACCAGCGCGCTCTGCAGGGTGCGGGGGATCGGGGTCGCGGTGAGCGTGAGCACGTGGCCGTCCCCCGCCGCCTCCCGCAGCCCCTGCTTGATCTTGGCGCCGAAGCGCTGCTCCTCGTCGATGACCATCAGGCCGAGATCGGCGAAGCCCACGCCCTTGGCCGCGAGGCAGTGCGTGCCGACCACGAGGCGGATCGTGCCGTCGGCCAGCCCCGCCTTCACCCGCTTGGCCTCCGCGGGCGAGACGAGGCGGGAGAGGTGGGCGACCTCGAGGCCGAAGCGGGCGAAGCGCCGGGTGAAGGTCTGCACGTGCTGGCGCGCCAGCACCGTGGTCGGGGCGACGATCGCCACCTGCTTGCCGGCGAACACCGCCGCGGCGGCGGCCCGCAGGGCGACCTCGGTCTTGCCGAAGCCGACATCGCCGCAGACGAGGCGGTCCATCGGCCGGCCGGAGGCCAGGTCCGCCATCACGCCGCTCACCGCCGCCGCCTGGTCGGCGGTCAGGGCGAAGCCGAAGCCGGCGGCGAAGCGCTCCATCTCGCGCTCCCGGGGCACCAGGACCGGCGCCCGGATCGTCCGGCGCTTCTCGGCGTCCGCCAGCATCACCCGGGCGGCCCGGGCCATGCAGGCCTCCGCCTCGAGGCGGCGGCGTCCCCAGCTTCCGCCCTCCAGCTTGTCGAGGGTCACGGCCTCCACCTCGGAGCCGTAGCGCCAGATCCGGTCGGCCTGCGAGACCGGCACCATCAGGATGCCGTCGCCGGCAAAGCGCAGGCGCAGGGCGTCCTCGCTCCCGCCCTCGCCGGTGCTCACCGCCTCCAGGCCCTCGAACACGCAGAGCCCGTTGTCGCGGTCCACGGCGACGTCGCCGATGCGCAGCTCGACCTCGCCGATGGGCAGGATGGCGCTCGGGCCCCCGGCCGCCACGGTGGCGGCACGGGCGCCGAAGAGGTCGGCGGCGGCGACCACCGCCAGGCCCTCGCCGGGCACCCGGAAGCCCGCCTCGATCGGGGCCTCCAGGCTGAGGAGCGCGCCGGGCTTGGCCGCGACGGCCTCGGCCCAGGCCCGGACCGTCCGGGCCTTGCGGCCCAGCGCCCGTTCGGCGATGCGGACGAGGCGCGCCAGGGGCTCGGCCGGTCCCGTGAGGAGGATGCGGTCGCCCGCCTTCAGGCGCTCGCGCAGGGTCTCGGCCAGGGCCGTGTTCGGCCGGGCCTTGCGCACGAAGGCCGGCATGGTGAGGTCCTCGGCGCCCTCCGCCTCCGCCTCGGCGACCCGGCGCGCCGCGAGCTGGGCCGCCCAATCCGCGGGGCTGAGGTAGAGGCCGCCATCCTCGGCCCCGCCGCGCCGGGACCGGGCCGCGGCCTCGCGGCCCTCGTCGATCTGCTCGAAGAAGGCCTGCGCCCGCTCCTCCGCCCCGTCCTCGACCACGAGGCGCGCGTCGGGCACCTGATCGAGGACCGTGACGAGGGACGGGTAAAACCGGGCGAGGCCGTGTTCCTGGCCGGTGAAGGGCGCGAGCCGGCTCTCCGAGCCCTCGGGCAGGAGGATCTCCGTGGCGGGGTCGATGACGAGCAGGTCGGCATCGGCCAGCGAGCGCTGCGAGACCGGATCGTAGGAGCGGATCGCGGTGACCCGGCCCTCCTCGTACTCGATGCGGCAGGGGCGGTCGGCGGCGGCCGGAAAGACGTCCACGGTCCGGCCCCAGACCGCGACCTCGCCGGGCTCGTCGACCCGGTCGTCGAGGATGTAGCCCAGCCGCTGCAGGAAGGCGGAGACGGCGGAGGGATCGAGGGCGTCGCCGACCCGGACCTCCAGGCGCGCCTGCGCCCAGGTCTCGGCCGGGGGCACGCGCTGGATCAGGGCGGGGGCGGTGGTGAGGACGATGTCGGGCAGGGCCGCGGTGTCGGTGAGCCAGCGCAGCACGCCGGTGCGCGCGCCCATCACCCCGCGCGAGGGCGACGCCCTGTCGTAGGGCAGGCAGTCCCATTCGGGGTAGATCGCGACGCTGCGCTCGGGCGACAGGGCGCGCAGGATCTTGGCGATGACGTCGAGCCGGTGGCTCTCGCGGGCCATGTGGATCAGGGGCTTGCCGGTCCGCGTCAGGTCCAGGAGGGCGACCGCCAGGGCACCGGTGGGCACCAGGGGCGCCACGATCTCGGGGCCGGCCGGGGCGGCCTGCGCCGGCGCCGCGGCCGGACGGCCCGCACCGGTCCCCTTCCCAGATTCCTTGCCGGCCCCCTTGCCGGATGCGGCGTCGGAAACCGTCTCGGCCGGTGTCCCCGAGGCCTTGCGGGAGGCGGGTTTCGGCGCCGCCTTGGCACGCGGCCCCTGGGGCGACGTCTTGGTCGGCCGCTCGACCGTTTTCTTGGCCGTTTTCTTGCCCGTTTCCTTGGCCGATCCCCCGGCCATTTCCTCGGCCGATCCCTCGGCCGTCGCGGTCGAAGCGGAAGACGACGCGGTCCTGCGTTTTGCCATCTGGGGTGTGCGCTGCCCGGCTCGAGAAGAGGACTCGGGAAACGCGGCCGGAGGGTCCGGGCTCCGTTCTTTCGCCCGCCGTCCCCAGTTTGTCGCAGGCCTGTGGATCACATCTCCGGGTCGGGCGCCGCCTCCAGGCGGCCCTGCGCGATGGCGGCCTGGAAGGCGGCGAAGTCGGCCTCGTTCTGATCGCCGTAGGCCAGGGCCCAGTCGGCCAGGGCCTCGCGCAGGTCGCACTGGCGGTCGCGGCCGCAATAGCCCGCGATGGCCGCCGCATCCCCGGTGCGGGCATGCGCCCGCGCCAGCAGGGCGCCGTAGGCCCAGGAGAAGTAGATCAGCGGCTGGCCGGTGAGGCCGGCCACGGGGATGTCGCCCTTCATGTTCTTCATCTGGCGCACGTAGAACGGCCGGCCCTCGATGGTGGTCCAGCCCAGCAGCGGGTCGCCCACCGCCTGGAGCAGGCGCTGGCCGTAGATCACCCGCTCGCCCTCGTGGTCGCCGTAGGCGTCCGGCATGCCCGCGAGGTAGGGGGCATGGGCCGGCGTCACCGCCTCCTTGACCTGGAGGAAGAGGACGTCCTGGTCGGAATTCCCGCACAGGAGCGCGACGTAGGCGCGGGTGCCGACGCTGCCGACCCCGACGACCCGGTGGGCGACGTCCACCACGTGGTAGCGGCTGAGCATGAACCGGCGCTCGCGCGGCAGGGTCTCGGCATAGTGCTCCAGCCCGCCGATCACCGCCTCGCGGGTCTCGGCATCGACGCTCGTGAGGATCGGGGGCGCCGCCTTGAAGCGCCAGCCGCCGTCGGTGCGGCGCTCGCCGACCCGAGCGAGCAGGCTCTTGTTGTGCTTCTTGCGCGCCTTCTCCACCGCCTTGGCGATGACCGCCTCGGAATGGGCGTCGATGGTGAGCCCGGCGAAGTCGAGCTGGTCGGCCCGGGCCGCCTGGTGCCAGACGTCGAGGGGCCCCTGCGGCGCCAGCTCGGTCATGGTGTGCTGGTAGCCCGCCACCGCCGCGAGGGCGGCCTCGCGGCGCTCGGCCTTGGCGACCCCGTCGGTGCGCGCCGCCACCTCGATGCTGGCGGCGAGGCGCTTCAGGTCCCATTCCCAGGGTCCGATCGTGACCTCGTCGAAGTCGTTGAGGTCGAGGACGATGTCGCGCTGGGGCGTGCCGAACAGGCCGAAATTGGCCAGGTGCGCGTCGCCGTTCATCACCACCGCGATGCCGCTGCGCGGGGTGTGGGCGAGGTCCCAGGCCATGACGTGGGCGGCCCCGCGCAGGAAGGCGAAGGGCGAGCTCGCCATGCGGGCGACCCGGAGCGGGATGAGGTGCGCCTGGCGCCCCTCATGCGCCGCCTCGATCAGCGCGACGGGGTCGGGCCGGTGGGCGGGTGGCGTCCAGGCCGCGTGGGCGGCGTGCGGCACCGCCTCGCGCAGGGCCTTGCCGGCGTGGCGACGCTTGTCCCAGGGCTCGCCCGCCTCGCGCAGGTTGATGCGCGGGATGTCGGCGAGGGGCGCCAGCAGGATGTCGTCGGCCTCCGGGCGGACCTCGGTCGCGCTCGACCCGTCAGCGCGCAGGCTGACATCCTGGGGGCATTCCATGCACGGTCCTCACACGCGAATTCGTGAAGGACAAATCTTGACCGTTTGGGATCGTTCCCGGGGCAACACGTCTCAGGACCGGGTTTCATCCCGGCGCGCAGCGTCGGGACGCGGCTGCGAAAGGCGACGTCGGCAAGGGGCGTTGCGGCGGCCGGCGTTCAGGCCCGGTCGTCCGCCCTTGGGGGGGGAGGGCGAACCTCGAAGACGCGCCGCGAGGGGGCTGGTCGTTCAGGATGGAGGCCGGGGTCCGGATTTGAACCGGACGTACGAATCCTTGCGGGGATCCTGGCTCGACACTCACCCACCTGGCCGAGATCCAGGAAGCATGGAATCCGCGACGCGGCAAGGCGGATGTGCTTCGGGAACGCTGGCGTTGTCATCGCTCTCTGAAGACCATCCCCGTCCGCGACGCTGTCCGAAGCGTGCGTGGTCGCCCCCCATCGGCGCAAAGCTTGCCCCGAAGGCCGGCTCCCCTGCGGGCCGGCGCCGATTGACCCGCAGCGGCAAACCGCGTTCTTGAGCGCGGCGATTCAGGAGTGCTTGAACGATGTCCGCAACGACCGTCCCGACGACGCCCTACGACGACCAGAAGCCGGGCACGTCCGGCCTGCGCAAGAAGGTGCCGGTCTTCCAGCAGGCGCATTACGTCGAGAACTTCGTCCAGGCGATCGTCGACTGCATTCCCGATCGGGCGGGCGCCACCCTGGTGCTCGGCGGCGACGGGCGCTTCCTGAACCGCCAGGTGGTCCAGACCACCCTGAGGATCGCCGCCGCCAACGGCTTCGCCCGCGTGCTGGTGGGCCAGGGCGGCCTGCTCTCGACCCCGGCCGCCTCCTGCGTCATCCGCAAGCACGGCGCCATCGGCGGCATCATCCTGTCGGCGAGCCACAACCCGGGTGGCCCCGAGGGCGATTTCGGCATCAAGTTCAACACCGCCAATGGCGGCCCGGCCCCCGAAAGCGTCACGGCGGCGATCCACGCGCGCACCAAGGCGCTGACCGAATACCGGATCGTCGCCGGGCCCGACCTCGACCTCGACACGATCGGCGAGACCCGGATCGGCGACATGACCGTCGCGGTGATCGACCCCGTCGCCGACTACCTCGCGCTGATGCGCGAACTCATCGACTTCGACGCGATCGCGCGCCTGTTCGCCGGCGGCTTCCGCATGCGCTTCGACGCCATGAGCGCGGTCACCGGCCCCTACGCCCACGCCATCCTGGAGGGCGTGTTCGGCGCCGAGCCGGGCACCGTCCTCAACGGCACGCCGCGGGAGGATTTCGGCGGCCACCACCCGGACCCGAACCCGGTCCACGCCCACGACCTCTACGAGCTGATGCTGAGCGCCGACGCGCCGAACCTCGGCGCGGCCTCGGACGGCGACGGCGACCGCAACATGATCGTGGCCCCCGGCCTGTTCGTGACCCCGAGCGACAGCCTGGCGATCCTGGCCGCCCACGCCCACCTCGCCCCCGGCTACGCTCAGGGGCTCGCGGGCGTCGCCCGCTCGATGCCGACGAGCCGGGCTCTGGATCGGGTGGCGGCGTCGCTCGGCATCGCGGCCTACGAGACCCCCACCGGCTGGAAGTTCTTCGGCAACCTGCTCGATGCCGGCCTCATCACCCTCTGCGGCGAGGAGAGCGCCGGCACCGGCTCGAACCACGTCCGCGAGAAGGACGGGCTCTGGGCCGTGCTGATCTGGCTGAACATCCTGGCGGTCACGGGCAAGCCGGCCCAGGACGTCGTGCGGGGGCACTGGGCCGCGTTCGGGCGCGACTACTACACCCGACACGATTACGAGGAGATCGACGCCGGGGCCGCCAAGGGCCTGATGGAGGGCCTGCGGGCCAAGCTCGCCACGCTGCCGGGCAGCAAGCTCGGCGGCCTCACCGTCGCGGCGGCGGACGACTTCCGCTACGTCGATCCCGTCGACGGCTCCGTCACCGAGCAGCAGGGCGTGCGCGTCACCTTCGCGGAGGACGCCCGGGTGGTCTACCGCCTCTCCGGCACCGGCACGGCGGGGGCGACCCTGCGGGTCTATATCGAGCGCTACGAAGCCGCCCCAGACCGGCTCGAATTGCCGGTGGCGGAGGTGCTGGCCCCGGTGGTGGCGGTGGCCAACGCGCTGGCCGACATCGCCGCGCTCACCGGCCGCGCCGCGCCGAGCGTCGTCACCTGAGGGGCGCACGCCCGCACGGGCGCCCGTGATCCGGCGTCGCGGCCCGGAACAGGGCCGGGCGCCGGTCCCTTGTCCCCGCATCGATTCGAATGGTGCGAGGAGACGGGCTCACATGACGCTGGAAGGCAAACGCGCGCTGATCACGGGCGCGGATTCGGGAATCGGACAGGCGACGGCCGAGCTGTTCGCCCGCCAGGGCGCCGACGTGGCGATCACCTACAACACCGACGCGGACGGTGCCCGCGAGACCGCGCGCCGGGTCGAGGCGGCGGGCCGCCGCTGCCTCGTGATCCAGAACGATGTCGGCGATCCGGCCTCGGTGGCGGCGACCTTCGCGCGGGTCGCGCAGGATCTCGGCGTGCTCGACATCCTGGTGAACAATGCCGGCCAGGCGATGAGCGGCATGCCGGTGGCCGAGATGGACGACGGCAAGCTCGAGCAGATCCTGCGCGTCAACCTGATGGCCCCGGTCTTCTGCGCCCGGGCCTTCATCAAGGTCCGCCGGGCCCAGGGCGGGCGCGGCAAGATCGTCATCGTCTCCTCGGTGGCCCAGCACCTGCCCACCCCGGAGAGTGCCCCCTACGGCATGTCGAAGGCGGGCGTCGGCTCGCTGTGCCGCAGCCTGGCGCGGGAGCTCGCCGAGGATCGGATCAACGTCAACAACGTGGCGCCCGGCCTGATCGAGACGCCGATGACCGCCGACCGCTTCGAGAACCCGGACAAGCTCGCCCAGTCCCTGGAGCGCATCCCGTGGCACCGGGCCGGCCAGCCCAACGAGATCGCCAAGGCGATCCTCTACCTCGCCTCGGACGATGCCGACTACGTCACCGGCCACACCCTGGTGGTCGACGGCGGCCTGACCATGCAGTGGGGCGGCGCCTGAGGGGGTGACGGGGGCCGCGGGGCGGCCGCCCGGGTGGGCGGCGCCTGACGCCCGGTCCGGTCCGGGTCGGGCCGGACCTCGTCGGCCCGCCCCGCGCTCCGGCGGCCGGAAGGCCGGCGGAGCGCCCTGTGGCGAGATCGCGACGAAGCGGTCGCGAGGACACCCGCGTCGCGCCGGACCCCGGCCGGTCAGGCTTCGGGCCGACGCAGGGCGTCGATCAGGGCGCGAAGCGTCGGCGTCGCCTGCCGGCTCGGATGGTAGAGGTGGTAGCCGGGGAAGGGCGTGCACCAGTCCGCCAGAACCTGCACGAGGCGGCCCGCCGCGATGTCGGCGGCCACGTCCTCCTCCAGCATGTAGCCGAGCCCGGCCCCGGCCCGCACCGCGGCCCCCGACAGGTCCGCATCGTTGACGATGAGCTGCCCCTTGGCCCGCACGCGCACCTCCTGGCCGTCGCGCGCGAACTCCCACGGCAGCAATCCCCCGCCGCCGACCAGCCGGTAGTTGACGCAGTTGTGCGCGTCCAGGTCGGCCGGCGTCTCGGGCCGCGGATGGCGCGCGAAATAGGCGGGCGTGCCGACCACCACCGTGCGCAGGTCCGGCCCCAGCCGCACCGCCACCATGTCCCGCTCCACCGACTCGCCGAAGCGGATGCCGGCGTCGAACCGGTCCGCGACGATGTCGGCCAGGCGATCGTCGATGACGACCTCGACCGAGACGGCCGGATGGTCGAGGAGGAAGCGCGGCAGGGCCGGCTCGAGCACGCGGCGTGCGGCCGAGGAGAAGGTCGTCAGCCGGAGCGCACCGGACGGCGCACCGCGCCAGTCGGCGAGGGCTGCAAGGCCGCCTTCGATCTCCGCCAGCGCCGGGGCCAGCGACCGCACGAGCCGCTCGCCCGCCGGCGTCGGCGCGACGCTGCGCGTGGTGCGCGCCAGCAGCCGAACCCCGAGCCGTTCCTCCAGCCCGCGGACGGCGTGGCTGAGCGCCGAGGGCGACAGGCCGAGTTCCGCCGCCGCACGCGTGAAGCTGCAGGTGCGCGCGACCGCCGCGAAGGCCGCGAGATCATCGAGTGTGCCTCGTCGCATTGCTGAATTCCACTCACAGACCCTTGCCGATGAATCCGGCTAATCCCCCTGGGCCGGTGGCCTTATCCTGGGTGATAGCAGCAAGGATATGCAACAATGGACCTCACGCATTACCGTACGCTCGGCCGCTCCGGCTTGGCGGTCAGTCCCCTCGCGCTCGGCACCATGACCTTCGGGACGGCGCGCTGGGGGCTGGACGAGGCCGGCAGCCGCGCCGTGTTCGACGCCTATCGGGAGCGGGGCGGCAACTTCGTGGACACGGCCGACGTGTATGCCGGGGGCGAGGGCGAGGCGATGCTCGGGCGCTTCATCCGCGCGTCCGGCGTGCGGGACGGGATCGTCCTCGCGACCAAGTCGGGGTTCGCGACGGGCAACGGTCCGCATGCGGGCGGCAACGGTGCCAAGCACGTCCACGCGGCGCTGGAAGGCTCGCTGCGCCGTCTGCGAACCGACTACGTCGACCTCTACTGGGTGCATGTGTGGGACGGGGTCACGCCGGCCGAGGAGTTGCTGGAGACGATGGCCGGTCTCGTGCGCGCCGGGAAGGTTCGCTATTGGGGCGTGTCGAACACGCCCGCCTGGTACGTTGCCACGCTCGCGACGCTGGCCGCACGACGCGGGCTGCCGGGGCCGATCGCCCTGCAGTACTTCTACGCCCTCGTGAACCGGGACGTGGAGGACGAGCACATCCCGCTCGCAGCCGCATTCGGCCTGGGCGTGGTGCCGTGGTCGCCGCTCGCCTACGGGCTGCTGAGCGGCACGTACGACCGCGCGACGGTGGAAGCGGCCGGACCCCGCGCGGGCGGCCTGCCGAGGGATGCGGCGGCGTCGGGCGAGGCGCGTCCCGCCGGCGACAAGCGGCTCGATGGGGCCAATCCGTTCGGCGACAGCCTGTTCACGCCGCGCAACTGGACCATCGTCGAAGCGGTGCGCCGGGTGGCGGAGGCCATCGGGCAATCGCCGGCGCGCGTGGCGCTCGCCTGGGTGATGGGGCGACCGGGTGTGACCGCGACGCTGATGGGCGTGAGCCGACCGGCGCAGGTGGCCGACAACATCGCTGCGCTCGATGTCGTGCTCGCCGCGGAGCATCGCGCCGCGTTGGAGGCGGTCAGCGCGCCGGCGGAGCCACGCCTGATCTACGGCCTGTCGCGAGCGCCGTTGCGGCAGGCGGTCGTGTTCGGCGGCGCGCGGGTTCAGGCCTCGGGCGAGGCGGCCTGAGGCCCATCCCGTCCCGCCCACGCTCCCGCGCCCTGAGCGAGCACCGCTCGATCGGACGGCCAATGTCCGACGTCATGGCGGTGCGCCCCAAGAGCGGACGGTCGGCCGGGGCGCGTCCCGGGCCTCGAAGGCCGTCCCCCGGGAGTCTGTCAGGCTCATCCTGAACCCGACAGACCCTCGAGTCCTGTCCGGTCGTTGGTCTTTTCGGGAGAACCGTTTTCCCCGAATCCCGGACAACCGCTAGCGCGGGTTCTGCCAGGTGGTCGCGGCGGGGGCGGTGGTGACCGGGGCAAGGCTGCCGGTGGCGGCCGGGGCGGCGGGGCGGACCGGCGCGGCACGCTCCTCGGCCACCCGCAGCTTGGGCGGGGCGACCGCGGCCCGCCGGGCGGCGCGCACCCGGCGGCGGCGCGGGCGGGGGCTCTCGGCGGTGGCGCCGATATAGCCGCCGACGATGCCGCCCACGACCGCCCCCACCGGTCCGCCCACCAGGGCGCCCGCCACCGCGCCGGTGCCGACGCCCACCGTGGTCTTGCTCGCGGCCATCGCGGCCTGCGGGGCCGCGAGGGCGCCGAGGAGCAGCAACGCGGAAGTAAATGCCTTCATGATCCCCGTCATCCCTTGATTCCGGCTGCGGTCCCTGGCGGGCCACCGTGACGAAATCGGGGCCGCTTCGGGCCGGGGCGCGGGTTCGGCCCGCCGGGACTTGCGCCGGGCGGCGCCTGTGCTTTCCGCACATCAGTCGTCGCGGCCGGCCCCCGTCGTCGCGGCCGGCAGAAGGGCGAGGAGATCCGAAAAGTCCGGGCGCGCCGCGATGTCGGGCCCCGTGCAGGCCCGTTCCAGGTCGCGCCAGGGGCCGGAATCGAGGCGCGCCAGGGTGAGGAGCTCGCCCAGGAGCAGCCCCCAGGCCCGCATCTCGATCCGGCGCAGGGCCGCGCCGGCCGGCCCCGCGGGCAGGGTCGAGGCGGCGCCGAAATCGCTGACGACGGCGGCGCCGTCCGTGCCGTCCCACAGGATGTTGTGGCCGTAGAGGTCGCCGTGCAGGATGCCGCGGGCGTGGAGATGGGCGCAGGCCTCCGCGGCGGCGCGGGCGATGCGCAGGGCCGCCGCCGGCGTCAGGGCGAGGCCCGGGGCGTAGACGTCGCGGCTGCAGCTCTCCAGGCTCGGCGGCCCGGCGAGCACCCGCCTCCGCGCCCGCCGGGTGGTCGACGAGGCGCCCCAGGGCGCCGGTGAGGTGCGGGTGCGCGCCGGCCGCGAGGCAGGCCGCCATCTCGCGCTCGGGCAGGCCGTCGCTGGTCATGGCACCCTTGAACAGCTTCAGGGCGACCGCCTCGGCCGGGGCCCCGCCGCGGCGCCAGAGCGCCCGGTGCACGCGGCCCGAGGCGCCCTCGCCGAGGAGGTCGCCCGGTTCGAGATCGCGCCAGGGCACGCCCGGCACGTCGCGGCGCCCGGGCGCGTCATCGACGGGATTGCCCGCGAAGGAGGTCCAGGCCAGGGCCGGCAGGGTGGTCAGCCAGGGCGGCAGCGCCTCCAGGCGGTTGGCGGCCAGCCGCACCAGCTCCAGGTTCGGCGCCCCCGCCAGGCTCTCGGGCAGCTGGGTCAGGGCGTTGCCCGAGAGCATGAGCTTCTGCAGGTGCGGGCGCTGCCCGAGGGCGTCCGGCAGGGCGGCGATCCGGTTGTCCGTGAGGGTGAGCCAGCGCAGGGCCGGGGGCAGGGCCTCGCCCGGCACCTCCTCGAGCCCGGTGCCGCGAAAGCCGACCTGGCTCAGGGACGGGCAATCCCCCAGGACCGGCGGCAGGCGGGTGAAGCGGCTGCCCGAGCAGAACAGCACGCGCAGGTGCCGCAGGCGGCCGAGATCCGCCGGCAGCGCGTCGAGGTGGCTGCCGCTGAGGTCCAGGAGCTCGAGGGTGTCGGCGAGGCCGAAGATCTCGGGCGGGAATTCGGCGAGGCCGGGGGGAAAGCGCAGGGCCCGGGCCCCGGCGCAGTCGCCCCGGCGCAGGGAGGCCAGCTGGGCGGCCAGCGGGTCGGCCAACGGGTCCTGGGTCATGTCGGGGGCGCGGGGAGCCGGATCATGCCGCCGGTCCTAGCGCGGGTGGGGGACCGGGCGCACGACTTTTCGCGCGCAGGGCCGCGGCCCGGCCAGCGCCGGCGCGGGGATGGGCGGCGTCGAAGGCCTCCATCAGGCGGGCGGCGTCGACCTTGGTGTAAAGCTGCGTCGTGGCGAGGGAGGCGTGGCCGAGCAGCTCCTGGATCGCCCGCAATTCGCCCTGGCGCGCCAGGAGGTGGGTGGCGAAGGAGTGGCGCAGGGCGTGCGGCGTCGCGCTCGGGGGTAGGCCCAGCCCGCCCCGCATCGCCGCCACGGCGTACTGGATGATCCGCGGCGAGAGCGGGCCGCCCTTGGCGCCGACGAAGAGCGGGCCGTCCGGCGCCAGGGCGTAGGGACAGGCCGCCACGTAGTCGGCCACCGCCGCCGCGACCACCGGCAGCACCGGCACCATCCGGGTCTTGCCGCCCTTGCCGAGCACGGTGACGGAATCGGTGCCCGGCACGGGCGCGTCCTTCGCCCGGATCCCGAGGGCTTCGGAAATGCGCAGGCCCGAACCGTAGAGCAGGGCCAGCACGGCGGCGTCGCGCGCCAGCACCCAGGGTTCGCGGGTCTCGCCGGCCCGCAGCTCCGGCCCGGTCATCGCCCGGGCGGCGTCGATGGGGATCGGGCGCGGCAGGCGCCGCTCCACCTTGGGCGAGCGCACGGCGCCCAAGGCCGCCACGGTGCCGTGGCCCTCGCGCTCGAGGTGGCGGGCGAAGGAGCGCAGGCCCGCCAGCGCCCGCATCAGCGAGCGCCCGCCGACCCCGTCCGCCCGGCGCGCGGCCATGAAGGCGCGCACGTCGCGCGGTTTCAGGGCGACGAGCTGGGCGATGCCGGGCGGGCCGTGCCGCCCGGCGCGATGGGCCAGGAACTGGCGCAGGTCCCGGGCATAGGCCTCGACGGTGTTGGGCGAGAGGCGCCGCTCCCGCGCGAGTTCGTCCTGCCACGCCCGGGCTTCGGCGCGCAGGACCGCGTCCCCGGGAAACGCCAGGGCGTCGGCGGGGAGCGGGGCGGGACCGGGTGCGGAGGATGCCATCCGGCCACTGAAGCCCGAGAGGCGTTGACGCTCCGTTGCCGAGGGGGCGCGGGGTGGCGGAATCTGACTGCCGGGGAGGTCGGCTTCCGACCCTTTGCAGAAGCCGACAACGTCCGCTTCCAGGTTGCTAATTAGACAGAAGCCTACGACCGGCACGGGTGGAGTTCTGCCAAACTGGTTTCGAATGACAATTCTCGGTCCCAGTCATTCGATAGAGTGGATGTGAGTAAAGTATCCATCCATAGTGATGTGGTTCGCATGCTGCGAATTTACAGCAACAGGAGCAGCATATGAGAATAGTTGCTACAGCCGTGGCGTGCTTCGTAAGCGCTTCCGGAGCCTTCGCATTAGATACACAGGACATCCACGGGACGTGGCGCCTTTCGAGTGCTACCCGGAAGATCGTGGATACCAATGAGGTAATCGACGCCTATGGTGGTCCTCGGCCAACCGGCTGGATCAACTATGGGAAAGACGGGCGCATGATGGTGATTTGCGCTTTCGAGGGTCGCGAAAAACCTGCGGCAAACGATAAGATGACGGATGAGGATCGGGTCCGCCTCCACAAGACTTTCTTTGCTTACGCAGGCACCTTTAAATTCGACGGCAAGAAAGTCACACATGCCATTGATACGTCGTGGAATGAGGTTTGGACAGGTACGTCACAGGTCAGAGAAGTGGAGTACAGCGATAATAAACTCACACTGGTCACTCCGCCCTTTAAGTTCAATGTCGACGGCAAGATGAGCGTAATCACGCTTGTTTGGGAACGGTATCCTTGAAACTTGAGGGTTTCAGATTCATTATTGTCCTATAATGCCAAGCGAAATCTGGTTTTTCGAAGTATTGTGAGCGATCCGTACGAAAGCACTTGTTGCGTCCGTTTTAGCAACAGAGTGGATCAGCGCTCAGGGTGAGGTTTAAGTGTGGAGAGGAATGTCCGCTTCGGCGAGAAAGGCCAAGGGCGGCTTCCCACCCTTCTCAGACTTTTGGAAGGTCCGCTTCTCGGCAGCTACGTCGAGGATGACCCACGTCCAGGGTGGTGGATTTCCGACGGTCCGCTTTGGGAAGTGAGGGCTGAGAAAGTGGCCCTCACTCGATCGAGCAACCGCAGTGATCAGCCTTCATCCGCGTTCTCGAAGAGCGGTGTCCTGATCTGGGCCCATGAGGCGTCAGGCGATGCAAATGCCGGGAACCTCGACCTTACGGAACAGATGGGGGCTCGCCCTCGCGCTCTCTGGATACTCCGAGAGTTTCGCCCGAAACTCGGGGTTGGCGAAGGCGGCCCGGAAATGGGCGACGGACTGCCAAACCGCATAGTTCAGAAAGGCACCGCTTCCCGCGATGCCGCGATGAAGCTGTGTCGAGATGAAGCCCGGCTGCCGTTTCATGATCGCCGCATCGCGGCTCCAGACCTCCAGAAGCGCGTCCGCGTCCTCTGGCGGGACGACGAAGGTGTTGATCAAGACGATCGGACCAGCCTCCTCGTCGGCCAACTGGTCGGCGAGGGTCACGGTGCTGTCCATTTCGATGAACGTCGACATCGGGTGCTCCCTGGGCATGCAGGCCAATGAGTTGCCTTCGTGATGCCTACATGGCATCATGATGTCATTATTGGCGAAATGGCATCATGATGTCAATAGGCGGTGATCTCTGCGATGTCCGAAGTTTCTCGCTCCGCTGAAGCGCTGACCGATCTCGTTCTCACGCTCTTCCGGGTCAACAACGCGACGCTGATCTGGGGCGACCGCCTGGTCGAGCCCTTCGGGCTCACCAGCGCGCGCTGGCAGATCATGGGGGCCATCGCCTATGCAGATCGGCCGCAGCCGGTGGCTTGGCTGGCCCGGGACCTCGGCGCGAACCGGCAGAACGTGCAGCGCATCGTCAACGAACTCGCCAAGGACGGCTTGGTGGCCTTCGAGACCAACCCGCACCACAAGCGCGCACAACTCGTAGTTTTGACGACGGCAGGTCGGCACGCCTACGAAGCCGCCGTTCGGGCTTGGTTTCCGGCGGCCGGCAACTTGGCCAAAGACATCCCTTCCGACGATCTCGCCACGGCGCTGCGTGTTCTCGGAATGCTGCGTAACAGGCTCGCGGAGAGCGGCGCCGATGCCGAGGACCGGAGCGCATAGCTCACGGTCGGCTGACGCTCCCGACGCCCCGGGTATCGTCCACAAGGACGGCTGCTTTCGGGGATCGCTGGCGGAACGTCCGCTTGAGGGCGAAGGGTCAGGGTCTGCTCCTCACCCATCACCGACGCAGAGGGGCGGGCCTAACACCCGCCCTCGATCCGAAACGGGCCGCCGCGACGCCTCATTGCCATACAGAAGCGCCCGTCACTCGCCCCACATCCAACCCCTCACCCCCGGCCCATCCGGTCCCCCAAAAAATCCCAGATCCGCGCCTCGGCCCGGCGGGATTCCGGCAGGCCCAGCAGCGGGTAGACGTGCATCAGGCCGGGCTCCTCGTGATAGGCGAGGGGGGCCTCCTCCGCCCGGGCGAGGGCGGCGAGGCGGCGGGCATCGGCCACCAGGATGTCGTGGGTGCCGCAGAAGAGTTCGATCGGCGGCAGGCCCCGCAGGGTGCCGAAGAGGGGGCTGACCCGCTCGTCCGTGAGGTCCCAGTCGCCTGCGTACCAGCGCCCGAGGGTCCGCACGCCCGGGCGCATCAGCATCACGTCCCGGGGTTCGATCCGGGCCTGGGACGGGTCGGCGGTGGTGACGTCGAGCCAGGGCGAGATCAGGACGAGGCCGGCGGGACCGGGCAGGCTGCCTGCGCCGCCGGTCTCCCGGACCTGCATCGCCAGGGACAGAGCGAGGCCGCCTCCGGCCGAATCGCCCATCAGGGCGATCGGCGCGCCCGGATCGGCCTCGGCGCAGGCCCGGTAGACCGCCATCGCGAAGGCGCTCGCCTGCGCGCAGGCATGCTCCGGCGTCAGCGGGTAGAGCGGCACCGTGACGGTGAGGCCCGTGGCCGAGACCAGCCGCGCGAGGAAGCGCCAATGGAGGCGGGTGATCGGGCTCGTATAGGCGCCCCCGTGCAGGTAGATCACCCGCCCCGTGCGGGCTCCCTGGCCGGGGGCCCCGGCCCCCGTGCGCGGCGCCCGTGCCCCCGTGCGCGGCGCCAGGGTGTAGACCTCGAAGCCGTCGCGGGTCTCCCAGGTCACCGCCAGGGTCCGGCGCAGGGCGGGCGTCGGCCGGGCCGGCCGCGGGCGCCGGGCCACCGCCGCCTCGGGGTCGCGCTCCGCCTGGGCGAAGCTGCGCCGCCGCCCGGTGAGGCGGATCGCCAGGGCGAGGAGGCGCGCGGGCAGGCTGGTCACAGCCGCCCCGCGATGGTGTCGCCGACCCGCAGGGCGTTGGCGATGATGGTCAGGGTCGGGTTCACGGCCCCGATCGAGGGGAAGAAGCTCGCATCGGTGACGTAGAGGTTGTCGATGCCGTGGGCCCGGCAATCGAGGTCGAGCACGGAGGTGGCCGGGTCCGTTCCGAAGCGCAGCGTCCCGGCCTGGTGCGCGGTGCCGCCGATGGGCGTGTCCTTGCCGAGATAGAGCGAGCGGTCGAACAGGTGCGGGTGCACGTCGAGCTTGCCACAGAGGTCGCGCAGCTTCTGCTTCAGGCGGGTATGCCCCTCCATGTTGCTCTCGGTGAGGTCGAGGCGGACCCGGCCGCCCTCGTAGAAGATCCGGTTCTCCGGCCGGGGCAGGTCCTCCGAGGTCAGCCAGAAGTCGAGGGAATGCTTCGCGATCCAGTCGAAGGGCTTTTCGGGAAACCATTGCAGGAAGCCCGGCAGGCCCTCGCCGTGGATCTGGGTGCCGTCGGACTTGCCGACCATCTGGATGTGGCCCAGCGGAAAGTCCCAATCGTCCGAACCGAAGTAGAAGTCGTTGAGCCCGAGGGTCTTCTGGAACTTCGTCGGGTTCGGGGTGCGCGAGACCGCCAGCACCGTGGCGTTGTTGTGGCGCATGTAGTTGCGCCCGACCTGGCCGGAGCCGTTGGCGAGGCCGTGCGGGTGCGCCTCGTTGGCCGAGCGCAGCATCAGCAGGGCCGAGGAGAGGGCGCCGCAGGCCACCACCACGATGTCGCCCGAGACCGTCCGGCTCTGCCCGTCGCGCACGAGCTCGACGCCGGTGATCGCCCGCCCGCTCGGGCTGGTGAGGAGGCGCTCGACATAGGCGCCGGTCCACAGGGTGAGGTTCGGGTGCCGGGCCAGGGCCGGGTCGACGCAGATGATCTGCGCATCGGCCTTGCCATTGGTCAGGCAGGGATAGCCGTCGAAGGCGTCGCAGCGGATGCAGGCCGAGTGCGGCAGGGCCTTCCCGTCGCGCTCGTCGAGGAGCACGCCCACCGGCAGGTGGAAGGGCCGGTGCCCCTCGCGCTTCAAGCCGTCGAACAGCTCCTGGATGCGCGGCTCGTGGGAGACCGGCGGGTAGGCGTAGGGCTTGTCCGCCGGGGGCTCGGTCGGGTCCTCGCCGCGCAGGCCGTGGACGTGGAAGAGCTCCTCCGCCGCCTGGTAGTAGGGCGCGAAGGTGTCGTACTTCACCGGCCATTCCGGCGCCTCGCCGTCGGGGTGGCGCACCACGTCGAAGTCGCGGGCGCGCAGGCGCAGCAGCACCGAGCCGTAGACCTTGCTGTTGCCGCCCACGTAGTAGTGCAGGCCCGGGTGGAAGGTGCGCCCGTCGGCGCCGTACCAGGTCTCGGGCGCCTGGTAGCGCGCATCCACGAAGACCGCCTGACTGTCCCAGTTCTCGCGCTCCCGCGGCAGGTAGCCGCCGCGCTCCAGGAGCAGCACCCGCTTGCCGGTCTGGGCGAGGCGCCAGGCCATGGTGCCGCCGCCCGGCCCCGAGCCCACGATCACCACGTCGTAATGGTCCTGATTCATGGGGGTTTCCATGGGGCGTCCTTCGGGATCCTGCGCCGCGGGCGGGTCGGTTCGCGGATGCCGGCACCGGAGCCTCGCTTGCGCCACGATCGCGCGCCGCGGTGCAGCATCCGATGCTCCGAACGTTTGAACCCCCGCGCGGGTGCCGCGTTCAACCGCCGATGGCATCACGTTCTGCCGAGCCATCCCATCCCGGCGGGTCGCCCACCTCTCAGGTCAGGACCGGATCTTGATCGCACTCAGCATCGGTATCGCCTTCGCGGTCCGGCTCCTCCTCGTCCTGCTGTTCCTGCCCTTCAGTGCGCTGGACAAGATCCTGAATTTTCGGGGCGCGGTCGGCCAGGCCCGCGAGCGCGTCGCCAGCACCGGGCTCGCCCGCGCCCTCATCCTCGCGGGGCTGTTCGTCGAGGTGGTGATGTCGGCCGGCATCCTCACCGGCATCGCCGACCGGGCCGCCGCCTTCGTGCTCGCCGGCTATTGCGGCGTCACGGCGCTCCTGTGGAAGCAGTTCTGGCGCCCGGGCGATTTCTGGGCCGGCGGCGACAGCAAGGGCCGGGGTCTATTCTGGGATTTCCTGAAGAACTTCGCCCTGGCCGGCGGGTTTCTGCTCATCACCTTCGGCACCGGGGCCGACACGGTGCGGCTCTTCCTCGCCGACCCGCTGGCCTCCTCGCAGCCCTACCGCACCACCCCCGTTTCCACCCCCGTCAGGACGAGCCCATGAGCGACGAGACCGCCCCCGAAAAACCCCGCGTGCCCTACTGGCACCTCTGGACCGACGCCGAGGGCGTCAGCCACCAGACCCGCTGCGCCCTGACCGATTTCGACATGAAGTCGATGCAGCCGCCGGCCGATCCGCAATGGCAGGGCACCAAGACCCATGACGGCGCCACCGTGATGGTCACGGTGCAGCCGGTGGGCTGGACCGGCGCCTGGCACGAGAACCCGAAGCCCCAATGGATCATCCCGCTCTCGGGGCGCTGGTTCGTCGAATCCATGGACGGCACCCGGGTCGAGATGGGGCCCGGCGAGATCTCCTTCGGGGAGGACCAGAACACGAAGGCGGTGGACGGGCGCCAGGGGCACCTCTCCGGCACGGTCGGGCCTGAACCCGCCGTGCTGATGGTGGTGCAGTTCGATGCGCCGCCCACCGTCGCCACCCCGTGCCGGTTCCGGTAGCCCCATGGCGTCCACGCGCGAAGATCCGGGGTTCGAGGTCGTCGATCCGCGCTTTGCCGGATACCTGCTGGGCAATGCCGAACTGGAGGAGATCGCCACCGGCTTCCGCTGGATCGAGGGGCCGGTCTGGTTCGGGGATGCCGACTGCCTGCTGTTCCAGGACCTGCCGCGCGACCGCACCCTGCGCTGGAGCGAGGCGGAGGGGCTCTCGGTCTACCGGGCGCCTTCGCACTTCGCCAACGGCCAGACCCGCGACCGCCAGGGCCGGCTGATCGCCTGCTCGCACCGGAACCGCTGCCTCACCCGCACCGAATACGACGGCGCCGTCACCACCCTGGTCACCCACCATGCCGGGCGCCGCCTCAACGCCCCCAACGACGTGGTGGTGGCCTCCGACGGCGGGATCTGGTTCACCGACCCGGTCTACGGCATCGCCACCGACTACGAGGGTGGGCGCCAGGATTCCGAGCAGCCGCCGGCCCTCTACCGCCTGGACCCGGCTTCCGGCGCGGTCCGCGCCATGGCCACCGATTTCGACGGACCGAACGGGCTCGCCTTCTCCCCCGACGAGCGGAGGCTCTACGTCTCCGAGACCGGCGACCAGAGCCGGCCGAACCCGCGCCAGTACATCCGCGTCTTCGACGTCGGCTCCGACTTCGCGCTCTCGGGGGGCGGGGTCTTCCACACCGTCGCCCCCGGCTACTGCGACGGGATGCGGGTCGACGAGGACGGCAACGTCTGGAGCAGCGCCGCCGACGGCGTCCACTGCATCGATCCCTCCGGCCACCTGATGGGCAAGATCTTCGTGCCCCACCGGGTCTCGAACCTGACCTTCGGCGGCCGGATGAAGAACCGCCTGTTCATCGGCGGCTCGCACACCCTCTACGCGATCTTCCTCAACCGGCGCGGCGCGCAGACCCCGTGACGGATGGCGTGAGGCCGGATAGCGGGGCCGGACCGCTGCGCCTGGACCGGATTCGCCTCGTCAGCGCCGATCCTGAAACGCTGGCGCGGTATTTCACGGCGGCGCTCGGGTTTTCCCGTGTGACCTCGACACGACCTCTGGTCGACCGGCGAACCACTTTTGGCGAAACCGTCGTGTCCCTCCGGCTCGGCGCGCAGGCCGTCGACCTCGTCGGGTTCGACCGTCCGGGGCGGCCCTATCCCGACGCCGTGCCGGGCTGGAGCCCCCTGTTCCAGCACATCGCCATCGTGGTCTCGGACATGGCGGCCGCGGTCTCACGCCTGTCGGCGACGCCGGGCTGGCGCCCGATCTCCACGGCCGGGCCGGAGCGCCTGCCGGCGGCCTCGGGCGGCGTCACCGCCTTCAAGTTCCGCGACCCCGAGGGGCATCCCCTTGAATTCCTTGCGTTTTCCCCCGGGCAGGTACCGGAGGCCTGGCGCAGCGGCGGCCCCGATCCCTGCCTCGGCCTCGACCATTCGGCGATCTCGGTGACGGATACCGCCGCGAGCCTCGCCTTCTACGCGGGCCTCGGCTTCAGGGCGGCGTCGCGCTCCACCAATGCCGGTCCCGCGCAGGCCCGCCTCGACGACGTGCCGGACCCGCACGTCACCGTGACGGGCCTGAGGCCGCCGGGGGCACCCACACCGCACGTCGAACTCCTTGACTACGCAGGAGAATTTTCCCGCGGCGGTCACGTCTGCGACGACCGCGACATCGCCGCCACCGTCCTGGTCTTCGCCGGCGCCGATGGCGCGCCCCGCCACCTCCGGGACCCGGACGGCCATCGGCTTCGGCTGACCTGAGATCCTCGTCCGGAGCGGCCCGCCCGTGGGGCGCAGCGCCGAATGCGCCCGGAACCGGAAATTCACGGCCTGCGGACCCCGTCGCGCACGCCCTCGCCGGACGGCGTGTCCGCCTGCGTCGCGATCCAGGCCAGCGCTGCAGCCAGATCGCGGAAAGGCGCCGGCCTCGGAGAACCGAGGTTGCCGAAACCCACCTCCAGGAACCAGTGTCCGGCCTCCGCGCCATGGTCGGCCGAGAGTTGGATCAGGATCGCGACGAGGAGTCCCTCGTCCATGACCAGCCGGCCTTCCTCGTCGCTGCTCCCTGTCCGGATCCGGATGGACTGGAGGCTCAGCGTCATGGGCCGGGTGGCCGCTTCTGATGCAGGTAGGCCGGGTCGAATTCCGCGCGGTTCGTCAGTGCGTCCCAGTCGTGGATGACGAGGCGCTGCCCCTGAAGGGTCAGCAGTCCCTGGCCGCGCAGATCCTGTAGGACGCGGTTGACGTGGACGTTCGAGACGCCGATCGCATCGGCGATGTCACCCTGGGTGAGGGGCATCTCGCAGGCGAAGTCCCGCGCCAGTCCCATGCCGTGCAACTTCAGGTAGATCTCGCAGAACAGGTGCGTGATCCGGCCGAGCGTCGAGCGGCGTCCGATATTGGTCATCCACTCCCGGAAGATCGCCGCGTCCACGAGGGTATCCCGCCAGAGGGCGGCCGTGATGCCGGGATGGTTGCGGGTGAGGTCGAGCATCGCCTCGTGCGGGATGAAGGCCAGGGTGCAGGCCGTCAGGGTGCTGAGGCTATGGTCCATCACCGGCAGGTGCAGGCTCTGCAGGTCGGGGATGTCCCCGGGGATGTGGACCGACAGGATCTGCCGCTTGCCCTCGTCGAGGAGCTTGTAGCGGAAGGCCCACCCTTCGAGCAGGAGGCAGCATTGCTTGGGATGGTCGCCGTCGCGCACGATGTCCTGATGGGCGCTCAATTGCCGGCGCGTGACCGGCAGGCGTTCGATCGCCCGACGCTCGAGGTCCGAGACGGTGATGATCGTCTCCAATTTTCGAACGAGCAGGCTGAGATCGGTGCCGGCGGCAAGGCTCATTGCGCAAGTGCCTTTCTCGGGCAGGTTTGGCGTGGGCAGGAGTGACGCATCGGAACTCCGTAGACCGGCCGGACCGCGCAATCCTCACCTACTAACATGAAGACAGGTGGGGAGGTGCCCGCGTTGGCCGGGTCTGCCCGCGGGTATCGACCTCGCCCTCTCGCCAGGGGGTGTTCCCGAATGGGCCTGCATTAACAAGGCGAACGCCGGCGCATTAACAAATATCAGTGACAGGCCTGACTGTGCCGATCAGGCTGAAAGTATCACGCGGATGTGAATGGGCCCTTCGCTGGTGGAAGCGATCCCCGATCTTACCGAAGAACGTGGCGGGGGCGTGAGAGACCCGCGCCGCTTCGTTCAGGTTCAGATCGGCCACACCCCCTGGGGGCATGCGACCCTGCCCCTGCAAATCCGTCTGGCTCGCAGATTCTCATGTCGCATGACCGGGTGGGCGGGGATGAGATGCCCGTCACCCACGCATTCCTGGTCCAGACCCTGGGATCCCAGCGCCTCGGCGCGACCCTCAGCGTGCAGGCGCTCGAGGCGCTCGCCGCTAGCAGCAACGGACTGCCCGAGGGCGAATATCACCGGCTCATTCCGCAGGGACCGGACCCGGAGCGGGGCGCCGTGATCTGAGCCGGTGTGTCCCGTCGGATGCGCGCGGCCTGACGCGGGTCTGAAAGGCGGGGCTGGGCGGTTGCAGCTGTTGAGACTCGAGCCGCCCAGCCCCTATCGGAGCGCGGACCTTGGGAAGGAGGCACTTCGATCGGGGGGGGGGGGGAAATCTGCATTCTGATGGAACGCGATCACCCACGATTACGTCGCACCACGTGATGCCCGCGGGGTGCCTTTTAGAAAGTCGGAGCCGACGCAGGCGCGTGCGGCCACATCTTCAGTACGTCGGCATCACGGCTACCGGATTCAAGCGCATCGAAGTCCGGGCCTCATGGATGACCCGCCTCTCGCCGAAACGCAGTCGTTATTCTGGATAAAATCCCATGCGAATGGTTGGGAGGCGGTCCAAATTGAGGCAAGATCTCATGAATATTCAAAGATAAATTTGAATAACGGAAATGCATGAAGATAATCGGTCGCGGGGCGGATTTGGAAGATCCCATGCCAGGGGCCGACCTGCACATGGTTCGCGACGAGAAATGCCTGTGGACTTGGTCGACCACGGCACCGTACAACCATCAAAGAGGGAGCCGCCGCCGCGGACATCCGGCGGAGCACGACTCACGACTGGGCAACACGGCAGGAAACGCATGATCCGTTTGAATTTGAACGGCGCCATCCGCGAGGTCGAGGCCGAACCCGACACGCCGCTCCTCTGGGTCATCCGCGAGCAGGCCGGCCTCACTGGCACCAAGTACGGCTGCGGCATCGCTCAGTGCGGCGCCTGCACGGTGCATATCGACGGCACGGCGGTGCGCTCCTGTTCGATGCCGGTCTCCAGCGTCACCCCTGACCAGAAGATCGTGACGATCGAGGGCCTGTCGAAGGATCGCTCGCACCCGGTGCAGAAGGCCTGGGCCGAACTCGACGTGCCGCAATGCGGCTTCTGCCAGTCTGGAATGATCATGGCGTCGGCGGCGCTGCTGGCGCAGAACCCGCACCCGAGCGAGGCGCAGATCCGCTCCGAGATCACCAACATCTGCCGCTGCGGCACCTACAACCGCGTCCTGGCCGGCATCAAGCTCGCCGCCGATGGCGGCCAGGCCGGTTGAGGAGACAGCCATGAATGCCCTCGCGAACAAGCCTTCCCGACGCGCTTTCGTGGCCGGCGCCGTTGCCGCCGGCGGCCTCAGCCTCGGATTTCACGTGCCCTTCCCCGAGGCTGCCGCGCAGGAGGCTCCGCCGGCGCTCACGCCCGAGGTCAATGCCTGGGTGGTGATCAAGCCGGACGAGACCGTGGTGATCCGCATCGCCCGATCCGAGATGGGCCAGGGCACTCTCACGGGCCTCGCCCAGCTCGTCGCCGAGGAGCTCGGCTGCGACTGGAGCAAGGTGGTCACCGAGTATCCCACGCCGGGCCAGAACGTCGCCCGCGGCCGGGTCTGGGGCGATTTCGGCACGGGCGGTAGCCGCGGCATCCGCGAGTCCCAGGACTATGTTCGCAAGGGGGGAGCCGCCGCCCGCATCATGCTGGTCGAGGCCGCCGCCCAGGGTTGGGGCGTCGCTCCTTCGGAGTGCCGGGTCGAGAAGGGCGTGATCAGCCATGGGGGCTCCGGCCGCACCACCACCTTCGGTGCGGTGGCGATGGCGGCAGCCAAGGTCACGCCGCCGAAGGACATCGTCCTCAAGGATCCGAAGGACTGGACCATCGCCGGCAAGCCGGTGAAGCGCCTCGATACCGTCGAGAAGACCGACGGCAGCCAGATCTACGGCATCGATCTCACCATGCCTGGCCTGCTGAACGCGGCAATCCGCGACTGCCCCGTCTTCGGCGGCACCGTGAAGAGCTTCGACGCCAAGGCTGTCGAGGGTATGCCCGGGGTCAGGAAGGTCGTCGCGGTGGGCGATACCGGCGTGGCGGTCATCGCCGACACCTTCTGGCGTGCCAAGACCGCCGTGGAGGCCCTGCCGATCGTCTGGGACGAAGGCCCGAACGGCCAGGTTTCGAGCGAGACCATCGCGGCGACCCTGCGCGACGGCCTGGACGCCGAGGACGCCTATGTGGGCAACAAGGGCGGCGACGTCGCGACCGCCCTGAAGGGCGCGGCCCGGGTCGTGGAGGCGACCTACGGCGTCCCCTTCCAGAACCACGCCACCATGGAGCCGATGAACGCCACGGTGCGCTGGACCCCGGAGCGCTGCGAGGCCTGGGCACCGACCCAGAACGGCGAGGCGGCGCTCGCCGCCGTGGCCGAGGCCGCCGGCCTCTCGGCGAAACAGTGCGACGTCTACAAGCTCCTGCTCGGCGGCGGCTTCGGCCGGCGCGGCGCCACCCACGACTGGCTGCGCCAAGCCGTCCTCATCGCGAAGGAGATGCCCGGGACCCCGATCAAGCTGATCTGGACCCGCGAGGAGGACATGACCCACGGGCGCTACCACCCGATCACCCAATGCCGGATGCGCGCCGGGCTGGACGACGCCGGCAACGTCACCGGGCTGCACATGCGCATCTCGGGGCAATCGATCCTGGTCTCGGTGGCGCCGAACCGGATGGTGGACGGCAAGGATCCGGTGGTGTTCCAGGGGCTCAATGCCGGCGGCGCGGAGGCCGCGATTGGCTACGCGATCCCGAACATTTTGGTCGACCACGCCATGCGCAACCCGCACGTCCCGCCGGGCTTCTGGCGCGGCGTGAACATGAACCCGAATGCGATCTACCTCGAATGCTTCATGGACGAGCTCGCCCATGCGGTGGGACAGGATCCCCTGGCCTTCCGGCTGAAGCTGATGGAGCAGCACCCCAAGCACCGGGCGGTGCTGCAGGCGGTGGCGGACAAGGCCGGCTGGGGCACGAAGCCCCCCGCAGGCGTCCACCGGGGTCTCGCCCAGATGATGGGCTTCGGCTCGTACGTGGCAGCGGTGGCCGAGGTCTCCGTCGGCGAGGATGGGACGGTCAAGGTTCACCGCATCGTCGCGGCCACCGATCCGGGCCATGCCCTCAACCCACAGCAGATCGACGCCCAGATCGCGGGTTCCTTCGTGTACGGCCTGTCCGCGGCGCTCTACCAGGAATGCACCGTCAAGGACGGCCGCATCGAGCAGACGAACTTCGACACCTACCCCGTGATGCGGCTTCAGGAGATGCCCGTGGTCGAGACGATCGTGATGCCGTCGGGCGGCTTCTGGGGTGGGGTCGGCGAGCCCACCATCGCGGTGGCGGCCCCCGCTGTGCTGAACGCGATCTATGCGGCCACCGGCAAGCGAGTGCGCCAGATGCCGGTGAAGAACACGGACCTGCGCCGGGCGTGATGCGCCCGGCTGTGCTCGCGGCCTGGCTGCTCGCCGGGTCCGTCGGGATGGTCCTGGCGAGGGAGCGCCCGCCGCCGGGGGCTTCCTCCTGCGCCGGGTGTCACGCCGAGGGGGCCGCGATGGGGGCGATCGACGGTCGCCCGGAGGCCGAAATCGCGGCGGCGCTCGCCCAGTACCGTTCGGGCGTGCGACCCGCGAGCGTGATGAGCCGCATCGCCAGGGGTTTCTCGGAGGAGGAGTCCCGAGCGATCGCCGCCTACCTGTCGCGGCAGCGTCCGGCCGCCCCCGAGACGAGCCAGGAGCGGCCATGAGCCGGACGCGCCGGGCGTTCCTCGCCACCGGGGCAGCCTTCGCTTTGGGGCGGCCGGCTCTGGCTCAGGCCGCGGCAAAGGTCGTGGTGATCGGCGGCGGCTTCGGCGGCGCCACCGCCGCACGTGCGCTCCACGGCGGCGGCCTCGACGTGACCCTGGTCGAGGTGAATTCGACCTACGTCTCCTGCCCGTTCAGCAACGAGGTCATCGCCGGGCTCCAGCCGATGGCGGCGCAGCGGTTCGGCTACGAGGGCCTTGCCCGTGCCGGCATCCGCGTCGTGCACGCCGCTGCCACCGGCATCGACGCGGATGTACGCCGGGTGACGCTCGCAGACGGCACCGCACGCACTTATGACCGACTCGTGCTCTCGCCGGGGATCGACCTGCGCTTCGACGCCATTCCCGGCTACGACGCGGCGGCGGCCGAGCGCATGCCCCATGCCTGGAAGGCGGGCGAGCAGACGCTGCTCCTCGCCCGGCAGCTCGCCGCGATGCCCGAGGGCGGCACCGTGGTGCTGGCGGTGCCGGGCAATCCCTATCGCTGCCCGCCCGGCCCCTACGAGCGCGCGAGCCTGATCGCCCATGTGCTCAAGACCACCAAGCCCCGCGCGAAGCTGATCCTCCTCGACGCCAAGGACACCTTCTCGAAGCAGCGCCTGTTCCAGTCGGGCTGGAAGGCCCTCTACCCGACGCAACTCGAATACGTCCCCCTGGCGGAGGGCGGACAGGTCACTGCCGTCGACCCGGACGCCATGATCGTCCGCACCGACTTCTCGGACTACAAGGCCGACGTGGCCTGCATCATCCCGCCCCAGCGGGCGGGGCGGATCGCCGCCGTCGCTGGCGTCGCCGACCGCAGCGGCTGGTGCCCGATCGATCCCGTCACCTTCGAATCCCGGCTGGTGCCCGGCATCCACGTCATCGGCGACGCGGCCATCGCCGGGGCGATGCCGAAATCCGCTTTCTCGGCCAACGCCCAGGCCAAGGTCTGCGCCGACGCGGTGATCGACCTCCTGGCTGGCCGCGCACCCGAGACGCCGAAGCTGATCAACACCTGCTACAGCCTGGTGGCGCCCGGCTACGGCATCTCGATCGCGGGCGTCTACCACCCGGCGGGCGGCGTCCTCGCTGACGTGGAGGGGGCCGGCGGCATCAGCCCGGTCGACGCGTCGATGGCCCTGCGCGAGCAGGAGGCCCTCCACGCCGCCGACTGGTACCGCACCATCACCCGGCAGGTCTTCGGGTGAGGCGCGTGCCCGGATGGGTCTGGATCGGCTGCACGATCCTGGCCGCGCGGGCCGAGGCCGCGGCGGGAGCCGAACCGGGCGCGGGGCCCCTGCGGCCCGTCACCGTCGTCGACCGTGCCATACCCGCCAGCCTGACCGGCGTGCCGGGGGATCCCGCGCGGGGCCGGGCCCTCGTGACCGACCGCACCAAGGGGCTCTGCCTGCTCTGCCACGCCGGGCCGTTCCCCGAGGAGCCGTTTCCCGGCAATCTCGGCCCCGACCTCGTGGGCGTCGGCGACCGGCTCGCGCCCGGAGCCCTGCGCCTGCGCCTCGTGGACGGCCGGGTCTTGAACCCGGACACCATCATGCCCTCCTATTACAGCCTCGCGGGCACCACGCGGGTCGGCGCAGCCTGGCGCGGCCGGCCGGTGCTGGCACCCCAGGAGATCGAGGACATCGTCGCCTTCCTTGCGACGCTACGCGAAACCCCTTCGGAGAGGCCGGCGCCGTGAGCCCGCACATGTCCCACCACCCGAGCCGACGCGGCCTCCTCGCCCTTGGACCCGGCCTCGCCGCGACCGTCGCCCTGCACCCGGTGGCGGCCGGGGCCGCGATCCGCACCGAGAGCACGGCCGAGGCCATCCGGCGCTTCGCGGGCGAGGCCGAGATCCTCCCGGGGCGCGTCCGCCTCGACCTGCCGCCGCTGGTCGAGAACGGCAACGCGGTGACGATCACCGTGGCGGTGGACAGCCCCATGACGCCGGAGGACCATGTCCGCCGCATCGCGGTGTTCAACGACAGGAATCCGCAGCCGAACGTCATCACCGTATACCTAGGGTCGCGTGGAGGTCGCGCTGCGATCACGACCCGAATCCGCCTCGCCGACACGCAACGCATCACCGCCATCGCGGAGACCAGCGACGGGCGCTACTGGTCGACCACGGCCGACGCCATCGTCACCCTCGCCGCCTGCCTGGAGGGCTGAGCCGCCATGGCCCGCACCCTGATCAACGTGCCGAAATCCGCCCAGGTCGGCGAGGTCGTCACGATCAAGACCCTGATCTCGCACCCGATGGAGACCGGCTTCCGGCCGGGGGCCGACGGGCGCATCCGCCCGCGGGACATCATCACGGAGTTCGCCTGCCTCTACGACGGCGAGACGGTGTTCCGGGCCGAGCTGTTTCCGGCCACCGCAGCCAACCCCTACCTGACCTTCAGCCTGCGGGCGACGCGGACGGGCACGCTCACCTTCACCTGGCGCGGCGACAACGGTTTCTCGCAGACCGAGACCGCGACCCTGACGGTGACGTGAGGCGGCTCGCGCTCCTGATGGTCGCGGTCCTGTCGGCGGGGCCGGGGCGGGCGGACGGGAGTCCCGCCGCCGCGCGGCGCTCGGGCTTCGACACCATGAGCCCCGACATCCAGGCGATGCAGCGCGACGGCATGGCCAACCCGGCCCTGCTCTGGCTCGCGGACGGCGCCGACCTCTGGGGCAAGCCGCCGGCCCCGGGCCGGCCCGCCTGCGCCGGCTGCCACGGCGAGGCCGGGACCACGATGCGCGGCGTCGCCGCCCGCTACCCGGCCTGGGACGCCGAGACCGCGGCCCCCCTCGACCTCGAGGGCCGGATCAATGCCTGCCGGCGGCGCCACCAGGGCGCGGAGCCCTATCCGTACGAGAGCCGCGAGCTCCTCGGGCTCGCCACCTACGTCGCCGCCCAGTCCGCGGGCCTGCCGATCACGGCCCCGGACGATCCCCGCCTCGGTCCCGCCCGGGCGGCCGGCAAGGCGCTGTTCACGCAGCGCATGGGCCAGCTCGGCCTGTCCTGCGCCGCCTGCCACGACGACAACCCCGGGCGCCGCCTCGGCGCGGCCCTGGTCCCGCAGGGCCACCCCACCGGCTATCCGCTCTACCGCCTGGAATGGCAGGGGGTCGGGTCCGTGCAGCGGCGCCTGCGCAACTGCATGACGGGAATGCGGGCCGAGCCCTTCGCCTACGGCGCGGCGGAGTTCGTCGCCCTGGAGCGCTACCTCATGGACCGGGCCGCACCCCTGCCGATGGAGACCCCGGCGGTGCGCCCGTAGGGGTCAGCGGAGCCGGGCCAGCACGAGCCCGCCGGCCGCGGTGAGCAGGACGACGATCCAGGGGGGCGCCCGCCCTGCGGTGAGCAGCACGAAGGCTAGGACCGCGAGGGCAAAGTCGCGGGCATCGCCCACGGCGCTGACCCAGACGGGATCGTAGAGGGCGGCTCCCAGGATGCCGACCACGGCGGCGTTGGTGCCGCGCATCGCCGCCTGGGCACGGGGACGGGCGCGCAGGCCGTCCCAGTAGGGCAGGGCGCCGTAGACCAGGAGCAGGCCCGGCAGGAAGATCGCCACCAGGGCGATGACCGCCCCGGGCAGGCCGTGCGGCACCGGGCCGACCGCCGCGCCGAGATAGGCCGCCACGGTGAAGAGCGGCCCCGGCACCGCCTGGGCGGCGCCGTAGCCGGCGAGGAACCGGGCCGGATCGATCCAGCCGGGGCCGACCACCTCCGCCTGCAGCAGCGGCAGCACCACGTGGCCGCCGCCGAACACCAGGGCGCCCGCGCGGTAGAAGGCGTCGAACAGGGCGAGCCCCTGGCCTGCCGGACCCGCGCCGCCGCTCGGGGCGAGCAGGGCCGGCCCCACGAGGGTCGGCCCCACGAGCAGCCCCGCGAACAGGATCAGCGCCACCGCGCCCGCCCGGCGCGAGACCGGCACCGCGAGGCGGCCGACGGTGGCGGCGGGCGCACCCCGGCACAGGATCAGCCCGGCCGCGGCCCCGAGGGCGATCGCCAGCACCTGTCCGACGGGGCCGGGCAGGAAGACGACCCCCATCAGCGCCGCGATGGCGATCCCGGCGCGGGGCCGGTCGGGGGTGAGCGTGCGGGCCATGCCCCAGACCGCCTGGGCCACCACCGCCACGGCCACGAGCTTGAGGCCGTGCAGCACGGCCTCCGCCCAGGGGCCCGTCAGGGCGCCGGCCCCAAGGGCGAAGGCGAGGAGCACCAGCGCGGAGGGCAGCGTGAAGGCCGCCCAGGCGGCGAGCCCGCCGAGGAGGCCGCCGGCCCGCAGCAGCCCGAGGGAGAAGCCGACCTGACTGGAGGCCGGCCCCGGCAGGAACTGGCACAGGGCGACGAGGTCGGCATAGCCCGCCTCGTCGATCCAGCGCCGGCGCTGCACCAGCTCGTCCCGGAAGTAGCCGAGATGCGCGATCGGACCGCCGAAGGACGTCAGGCCGAGCTTGAGGAACACGCCGAACACCTCGGCGGCCCGGCCGGGACCCGGACGCGTCTTGGGGAATGGAGGCTGTGCCTGCCCGTTCACGCGGTGATCCTCATCGTCGACACGTCTGCAGCACCCATCCCGCTCTCGATCGACCATGGACCGGTTCGGCGGGCGGATACCATCCGGCGCGGCCCAAGTCGCGGCGATTCCCACCGGCCGGCCCGTCCCCGGGGCGCGGCGCACCGGCGGACCGCAGGCGCGCCGCGCGGGAAACGCCCAAACGAGGCGCAGAGCAATCAAGTCTGGCTATAGTACGCATCGTCCTAAGTAAAGTACGGATCGTCACCTAATCAATCGACTCAGAGTTCTGTACTTACAAATCCATAAACCAATCCCGGTCGAGATTGATGTGCCTAGACGGCATCGACGGCTCCAAACCTGGATTGCATCTCATGGACTATTCTGTTGGTCTAACTCAGGCTGCGCGTGACAACGTGCTCTCTCTACAGAACACCGCGTCGCTGATGTCTACCAATCAGGAGCGCCTGACGACTCGAAAGAGCGTCAACAGCGCCCTGGATGATCCGGTCAAGTATTTCACCGCGCAGGCGCTCACGGATCGCGCCGGCTCCCTGACGAGCCTGCTCGCAGGCATGTCCAACGGCATCCAGACCATCAAGCAGGCGTCGAATGGCCTCGACACGATCAGCACCTACGTGAAGTCGATGCAGGCGGTGGTGCAGCAGGCCCAGAGCAGCGCCGCGCAGAACCTGCCCAAGATTTCCGGGACCGCCGTCCTCGGTGCTCCGAACTTGGCCACTGCTGCGGGCATGAGCGTCCGTGACTACTCCCTCGGCATGACCCTGATCGCTCCGGTCGCCCCGGCCAAGGCCGGTGCCAACGGAAACGTCGGGCTGGCGACGACCGTCAACACCCTGCAGATTTCGGCTGGCAACGCGAGCTACAGCTACACGATCACGGCGTCCGATACGGTCGCCGACCTCGTCAGCCAGATCAACAAGTCGGGCCTCGCCACCGCGTCGGTAGACAACCAGGGTTTGATGCAGGTGGTCGGCGAGGGATCCGATCCTCTCACCATCAATCTCGGTGCCGCCGCGACGCCGCCGGCGACCGGCTTCACCGCCAACACGACGGCGACGACGCGGATCTTCGGTGCGAAGTCGAATGCCGTCGTCGGCGGCCTCACCTCGGCGGCCCGCTCGGCTCTGGTCGAGCAGTTCAACACCTTGCGCACCCAGATCGACTCCGCAGCCAAGGATTCCGGCTTCAGTGGCATCAATCTGCTCAACGGCGACAAGACCTCGGTCGTCTTCAACGAGTTGACCGGGCCGGACCAGTCAAAGCTCGTCGTGCAAGGCACGGTGACCAACTCAGCAAACCTAGGGATCGGTCTGATGCAGGATATAGCCACGTCCGCCGGTGGGTCGAACTTCGGCATCCAGAACAATGCGGACCTCACGAAAGCGGCGGACGCGCTGACCGGTGCGCTCAACACCCTGAAGACCCAATCGAACGTGCTCTCCTCGAACATGTCGATCATCCAGACCCGCCAGGACTTCACCAAAAGCATGACCAACATCCTCGCGACCGGCGCCTCCAACCTGACGGCGGCGGACATGAACGAGGAGGTTGCCAACTCGCAGGCCCTGCAGCTTCAGCAGTCGCTCGGCGTCTCGGCGCTGTCCCTCGCCAATCAGGCGAACCAGAGCATCCTGCAGCTCCTGCGCTAAGCGGACCCGGCAACTCGGCGCGGTTCGATTGACCGCGCCGAGTTGCGCCCGGGGTTCGCGCACGCCGGTGCGACCGCGGCCCCTCTCCCAGCATGATCCGGCCGGCCATGGCTCTCGCTTCCGAACTGTCCAGATGGCTTGCCGCAGGGGCAGCGCTGACGGGTGCCATCGTGATGATGACGCAGTCCGCCCCCTCGTGGGACGGTGTGCGGATCGGGCTCGTGTGTCTCGTCTCATGGGCGATCTTCACGACAATCGGGTTTGCAGGCGGGTTTGCGGCACTCGTTACCGGCCGGACGCGCAAGCGGGCCGGACGTTCATCGACCGGGCGCCCGGCAAAACCGGACCCGGCCGGGCCCCTGACGGACGGCCCTGCCGCGAACGAGCGGACATCGCCGGAAGCCCCGTCCCCGCCTGCTCCAGCCTCGTCCGCCGCATCCCTTCCGGCCCATCGGAAGCGGATTCTACAACGGAGATTTCTCTGATCCATCCAGTCTGACAAGTTTCAATCTAATATGATTTCGAATAAACCTGTTTCATATCAACGCAGATCACGGTTAAGTTCAGAATATTATCAGGTCTCTGGGCCGCTGAGTGCGGGATCGCTCGGGAATTATTCTGTCGAATGCGTGGTCGTCCGCGATGAGAGACGAGCCTGATCCGTTCCGTTGCTGTTGGAATAGTTCCAAGGTCATGCGCCAGTAACCTCCTGGATTATCCTCCGGCGGGCCGCGATCGGGGCTTCCGGTCGGCACCATCGATCTTGGGCCGTCCCGCGTTGCGCGTGCTCCACTCTCCCGGCGTTCGAGCTTGGCAGGCTTCCGTCCGAGGGTCGGAGCGACCCGTCAGACCACCCGTCCGGTCCGGACTAGGAAATAGTCTTTCTGTTTCCGGGATGAGGTTCGAAGTCGCAGTCTATAGGCCAAATTATAATGTAAACTAAAAATATATCTGAATCTTATGGAAGATAGATACGGCGCCTGATCTTTCTCTATCCCAGTCGGGAGGAGCGATTGCATGGTGTGCCCATTCGACCGAGATCGGAGGCGCTGTTCGCGGCCTCCGCCTCGCCCGTCGATGCGGGTTCCGCACCCTGGGCGCCCTTTTCCGAGGATGGGCTTCGCCGAGGGAATCCGCCGCAGGCACGCCCCTGGTCGGGCGGCACGCGTCGACGAGTCCGACCGGGACGCACGCATCTCCGCGAACCGACTCAGGGCCGTTTCAGTCAGCCAAAACCGCGCGCGTGCACGCAAGACGGGTGCAGCGCAGCGCGCGCGGCGTTCTGAGACTGACGATGGCGTGTGCACGGACGGACGTTCCGTCCTTCAATCCAGACAATCCATCCCGGAGCGTGCGGATCCGCTGTGGCGCTATTCACTGCGCGAAGAGCGAACAATAGATTGTCCGGGAGGCGTACTCCGGGATATCCGGACTGTTTTAGGTCAATCGAGAGGGCCATAGAACTGGATCGGATAGATGATAGAGTATCTTTTCCAGAGCATCGCCGATAACAATACGCGTCGAAGAGCCTGGATTGATGCCTTGTCGGATCTATTCGAGGTGCGTTGCGAGCAGGACGTCTTTGTTCCGTGCAGTGTATACCAAAGATATTATAATCTGAAGAAAATGATGTTTACCGAGACCGACGGCTTCAAGCAGGTCGCGGAGAGAAAATCGTCTCAAATCGCGAACCAGAACATCGATCACATCTGCATCTCCCTCCAGCTCTCAGGTCGGAAAAAGATTGCAACCGAAAGGTGCGTTTCGGAAATCGAGAAGGAGATGCTGGTCGTCTTCGATCTTTCTCAGGAGCTCTCGATCGACCGCGCGGGCGGGGGCGCCGAATTGGGGGCGATCGTGCCGCGCCGTGTCCTGGATGGTTGGCGCGGCGATCCGTCGAGCTGGCATGGACGGGTCATCCCTCCGACGACCACACCCCTCACCCTTCTGCTCGCCGACCATCTGAAAGGCTTGCGGACCTGCCTTCGGACGGCGGCCCCGCTGCAGAAGAACAGGCTCGCCGAGGCCTCCATCGCCCTCTGCAACGCGGCGTTCATCGCGGAGGCGGACAGCGCCTACAATCACACCGGCGTCCTCGGGATCGCCGTGCGCCAGGAGATCGACCGAAACCTCGCCGCGATCGACGCCGAGACGCTGATGGCCAAGTTCGGCCTGTCGCGGACGCCCCTCTACAAGCTGTTCGAGGCCGATGGGGGGGTCTACGCCTATATCCGCAGCCGGCGCCTCGCGCACGCCATGCAGCAGCTCGCCTGCGCCGCCGGCGGGCGGCGCCCGAGGATCGCGCAACTGGCGTTCGAGAGCGGTTTCGAGAACGAGCAGGTGTTCAGCCGGGCGTTCCGGCGCAAGTACGGCCTGAACCCGAGCGAGGTCGACGCCACCTGCCAGGTCTGCCCGCACGACGACCGCGCGTCACGCCTGCTGTCCTGGCTGCGTGAACTCTAGCCGATCGCGGGTCCTGCTCACGGCGCCGCGCCGTTCGCGCCCCGTCGGCTCAGCAGATCCTTGCGGAACTTGGCATCGGGGCGCTGCAGGAAGTGCCCGGCGCAGCGCATGTGCTCGTGCATCTCGCGCCCGACACGTCGGCGCCCCGGGACCGAGCGGCGCTTCGATTCCAGGGCCCGCCTCGTCCCGGATGCGCGGGAATCGGTGTCCGGAGAAGCCCCGGTTGGGCACGGGCGGATCGCCCGCGGACTGGCCGGTGCTCAATTCGCAGGAGTCCGAAGGTGCACGAAAGCAAAAATTCGAAAAACGGATTCATACATTGTGAATTGCTGGCCCGTATGCCTGTAGCACGTAAGATTTAAAAATCGAGCCGCATGCAACTTCTGCGTTATAGAGCTTGTATCACAGAAACTTGTTCCGATGCTGTTCGATCAGAAAACCTTTCGAAAGATGGTCTTGAATCGTACAGGACATCCCTGCCAGCCTGAAACGACCGGAAAAGCCGACGTTTTTTTCAACTTGCGTGCGGTTGCGCTGCTCGAACGATTCCGCTCGGACAGTCGTGGCGCGACCGCCGTCGAATTCGGGCTCGTTGCAATTCCGTTCTTCACGATGCTTGCTGCGATCATTCAGATCTCGTTTCAGGTCTGGGCTGCGCAGAACCTCGACTATGCTGTGCAGAAGGCAAGCCGATCCATTCTGACGGGATCCTTTCAGGTGGCCAATAGCGGGCAGCGGGACCCGGCCGTTCTGTTGGGACGTCTGCGGGACAATCTCTGCAACTCCGGCGCGCTGATGCCGGCCTTCGACTGCCAGTCGATCAAGCTCGACGTCACGCTGAGCGGGTCCTACGGCAGCGGCAGCGTTTCCAGCCCGTTCGACTCGAGCACGGGCGGCTGGTCCCGCACGGCCGGGACGCAGTTCAGCTGTCCGCAGCCGGGCGCCATCGTCATCGTTTCGGCGGCCGCGAAGTTTCCGGTGTTCTTCTCGTTCCTGAAGCTGAGCCCGAATACCTTCGCCGATGGATCCCAGCTGATGCTGTCGACGGCCGTCTTCCGGACGGAGCCCTACCAGACGACATCGACCACGGGCTGCAACACCTGACATGGGTTCGCCAGGCTCCTTCCCGCCACCTGCCCGGAACATCCACGCCGTCCGGATCCGTGCCCGTTCGTTCGGGCGGGCGGCCGGCGGCGTCTCGGCGGTGGAATTCGCCCTCATCTTCCCGATCATGCTCCTGCTGCTGGTCGGCATCATCGAGCTGTCGAATGGTGTCGACAACTGGCGCAAGGTGACCCTCCTGTCGCGGGCCGTCGCGGATCTCACGTCGCAGGGCGACAAGCAGAACCCGATGACGGATGCGGCGATGGCCGACATCCTGAAGTCGGCCAAGCTCATTCTTCGTCCCTTCGACACCACGAACGTCAAGATCGTCGTGAGCGCGCTGGGGGTCGACCTGAAGGGCTTCTCCCTGAGGCCCGTCGTCTGTTCGAGCGCCGCCACGGACAACGCCAAGGCGCGCGCCACCGGGGCCGCCGCGGACCTGAGCGTTCCGCAGGGATTCCAGGTCACCGGCACCCGCTACATCCTCGCGGAGGTGACGATGCCCTACGCGCCGATGCTGGGCAGCGCCCTGGTGAACCAGCTCGGCGGGACCAACGGGCAGATCACCCTGACCGTCAACACGCCCTGGCCGACCCGCGGCGGCCAGCCCTACGGGGTGAACCCCTACAGCGAGGTGGTCCTGCCCAAGGGATCGCCCTGCCCCGCCCCCGTGACCTGAGTGCGACGAGGTGAGGAGATGATCGTGCGTCGTCCTGGTTTGGTCCAACGCTTCCACGGCGATCGCCGCGGGAACGTCGCGGTGATCTTCGCGCTCGCGAGCCTGCCGCTGCTCGCCTTCGCGGGGGCCGCCCTCGATTACGGAACCGCCACGCGGATGCAGGCCAAGCTCCAGGCGGCCACCGATGCGACGGCCCTGAGCCTGTGCCAGAGCCCGAGCACGACGACCACGGCCCAGATGCAGGCCCAAGCCCAGGCCATGATGGCCGGCTACATGGGAGCCGCCGGATTGACGGTCGATCCCATCAGCGTGACGACGAGCCCGCGCAAGATCGTCCTGGCCACCCATATCAGCTCGCCGGCCCTGTTCGGCCAGGTCTCCAAGACGCTGGATCTGAATCCCACCGCCGTCGCGCAATGCGCGACGCCGCTTCCGAAGACGTTCGAGATCGCCCTCGTGCTGGACACGACCGGCTCGATGAGTTCGAGCGGCGGCAGCACGACGAAGATGCAGGCCGCCCAGCAGGCGGCGAACAACTTCATCGACTACGTCCACAACAACCCCGCCTTCACCGCGGATACGCGGATCTCGATCGTTCCCTTCGCGGCGTCCGTCGCGGTCAATCCGGTCACGTACCGGAACGCGGCCTGGATCGATAAGCTCGGCAAATCCTCCTACCACTGGAACAACGTCAGCGGCGCCACGGCGGCCGGGTTCACCAGTCGGTTCGGGATCTTCGATTCCCTCAAGACCGTCTCGCCGAGCTGGGGCTGGGGCGGGTGCCTGGAGACCTTGCCCTATCCGCTGAACGTCCAGGACGGGCAACCGGGGGCGAGCGCCGATTCCCTCTACGTCCCGATGTTCGCACCCGACGAGCCCGGTCAGGGGACGACGTCCTATACGACCTATGCGGGGAACTACACGTTCAACAGCTACCTGAACGACGCGACGGGCTCCAATTCCTGCAAGGCGGACACCAGCCTGAGCTTCGCCGCCACCGAGGCGCGGGCCTGCAAGTACGTCAATCCCCAGGGCGCGGCGCCCACGGAGAGCTCCTACCTCGCCCTGCCGAACGGACCCAATTTCGGCTGCACCAGTCAGCCCCTGCAGCGGCTGACCAACGACGTCACGATCCTCAAGTCGCTGGTCTCGAGCCTGAAGCCGCAGGGCGCGACGAACATCCTCGAAGGCCTGATGTGGGGATGGCGCACGGTGTCGCCCAACAGCGTCTTCGGCGATGGCGGCTCCTACGCCTCGGCGAACGTCAACAAGATCATCATCCTGATGACGGACGGGGCGAACAGCTGGAGCGACAACCCCTACCAGAACTACAACGGGACGTTCTTCTTCTCGATGGGGTATTTCAAGAACGCCGACGGCTCGACGCCGAACGGGCGCCTGCCGCCCAACTACCAGAATCTCACGACCACCACCCAGGCGCGCAACGCCCTGGACGCCCTGACCCAGACGGCCTGCACCAACGCCAAGGCGGCCGGCATCCAGCTCTACACGATCGGCTTCAGCACCGCGGGCGATCCGATCGACAGCCAGGGCCTGAGCCTGCTGAACGGCTGCGCGAGTTCGCAGAGCCAGGCGTTCATCGCCAACACCTCGGACGCCCTCATCGCGGCCTTCGACCAGATCGGAAAGAGCATCGGAACGCTGCGCCTGACCCAGTGAGGGCACCCGTCCCTGGGCCGGCTCCCAGACGCTGAGGGCCGTCGTCCCGGGCCCGACCCTCACACACCCGCGCCGTTCGCGCCCCGTCGGCTCAGCAGGTCCTTGCGGAACTTGGCATCGAGGCGCTGCATGAAGTGCTCGGCGCAGCACATGTGCTCGCGCATCTCGCGCCGGACGGCCTCGGCGTCCTCGGCCCGGTAGGCGGCCACGAGGGCGCGGTGGCTTTCGAGGTTGTGGGCGCCGAAGGCCTCGTGCTCGGTGAGGCTGTCGCTGCGGAATTCCACGAGGTCGCGCAGCAGGCTGTTGAGGAACCGGCACATGAAGGCGAGGAGCGGGTTGTCGCTGGCGTCGCACAGGATGTCGTGGAAATCGACCTCGACCACCCGGCCGAGGCCGCGCTGGTCGCCCGCGTTGGCGGCCTCGCAGGCGGCCATGTTCGCCTCCAGGCGGCGGAACTCCGCCTCGCCGAGGCGGCCAACCACGCTGACGCCGAGCGTCACCTCCAGGCTGCGGCGCAGGGCGTAGACCTGGGCGAAGTCGAGCTCCTGGAAATGCAGGAACCGGCGCAGCTGCTGGGCGGCGGCGTCCACCGAGATCGGGCGGATCTCCGGGCCGCCGTTGGGGCCGGACTGCATCGTCACCAGACCCTGGACCTCCAGGGCCTTCAGGGCCTCGCGGATCGTGCCCTTGGCGCAGCCGTAATGCTGCATCAGGGCGCGCTCGTTCGGCAGGCGGTCGCCGGGGGCCAGGCGTTCGCGGGCGATCCGGTTGCAGAGATCCTCGGCGATCTGGTCCGACAGCTTGATCCGCCGCATCGGCGCGGGCGGGCCGTCCACCTCGGGCGTGGTCATCGGGGAGCCGGACTCGGTGGAGCCCAGGCCGCGTCGGCGTCGAGGGGGAAGATCGGGCGGGCGAGCTTGGCGAAAGGGAACAGGCCGTAATCGGAGCTGGTGACGCCCCGGCTCGCGCACTCCACCACCGCCCGGGCGAGGGGCTCGAAGACCGGCCGGCAATACATCCGCGACTTCAGGATCAGCACCCGGGCGGCCGCCGGGTCGAGGCCGAGGCTGGTGAACACGCCGAGGTCCCAGGGCTCGTGCGGCTCTTCCGTGACGAGGATGCGGGCCGCGCCCGTGTCGAGCACCGCCGCCCGGCCCATGCGGCAGCGTTGGCCCGTATAGGTCGGGCCGGTGATGACGTAGTCCCCGTCGCCCAGCGCCGTCACCGTGCCGGCGAGGGGGAGGGGGGCCTGGCGCGGGAAGCCCGGCAGGGGCACGCGGTTGCCGAGGCCGCAGGCGACCCGGGCGCCCACGCCCGCCGCGTGCAGGGCGGCCACGGCCTCCGGATCGCAGATCGGGCCGGCGAGGATGCCGTCCATCCCGGCGTCGAGGGCGGCGGCGAGCACGTCCATCACGTCGCAGGTGCCGCCCGACATGCAGTTGTCGCCGTGGTCGAGGAGGAGCACCGGGCCGTCGCCGGGCTGCGCCAGCGCGGCTTGTCCCGCCGCGATGGACTCGGCCAGCGGCGCCTCCGCGTAGACGAAGGCGTCCCGGGCGTCCCAGAGCCCGGCCGCGAGGTCGCGGGCCGCCGCGTCGGCGGCGCCCTGCGTCTCGGCCGTGACCGTGACCGAGACGCCGGCCTCGGCGAGGTCGGCCAGGGAGAAGCCGCCGAAGATCGTGGCGGCGAGCACGCCGGGGCGGGCCTCCGCCGCCCGGGCGGCCGCCACCGCCGCCTGCATCGGGCCGGGTACGCGGGTGTCCATGCGCAAGGTGTGGGCGAGCATCGGCGGGTGGACCCAGGCGCGGTGGGGCCTGAGGCCCTCGTCGAGCATGCGCCCGACGATCCCGGCGACGCGGGCGCCGGTCTCGGCCATGTCCACGTGCGGGTAGGTCTTGAAGCCGGCGAGCGCGTCGCACTGCGCCACCATCGCGTCCGTGATGTTGCCGTGGAGGTCGAGGGCGACGCCGAGCGGCACGCCGGGCGCCAGGGCGCGGATGCGGGCGAGCAGCGCACCCTCGCCGTCGTCGTGGCTCTCCGTCACCATCGCCCCATGCAGGTCGAGGAGGATGGCGTCGCAGCCCGGGCGGATCGCGTCGAGGATCGCCGCGCAGAGCGCCTCGAAGGCTGCGTCCGCCACCGGGCCGCTCGGGTTGGCATGGGCCGAGACCGGCACCGCGACGGTGGCGCCGCGCGCCTCCGCGAAGCGGATGAAGGCGCCCAGCGCCGTGGTGCTGTCGCGGCCCGCCGCCAGGGCCGCGTCGCCCCAGAGCGGGTGGAAGGCGGCCAGCGGGGTGGCCAGGGGCGAGAAGGTGTTGGTCTCGTGGTTCACCCGGGCGGTGACGATGCGCATGGCGGCAACTCGTGTCGTTGGGGTCAGGGCGCGGCGCTTTGGCGGGCGTCGTAGTCGAGCACCGCGTCGAGCAGGACCTGCGCGCCGGCGGCGCATTCGGACGGGGCGGTGGATTCGGCCGGGTTGTGGCTGAGGCCCCCGGCGCTCGGCACGAACACCATGGTGGTGGGCACCAGGCCGGCGACGTGGGCGGCGTCGTGGCCGGCCCCCGAGACCATGTCGCGGGTGGCGTGGCCGCCCTTCGCGGCCGCCCGCCGGACGGAGGCGATGCACTCGGGGTCGAAGGCGACGGGCGCGGTCCGGGCGATGGCCTGCAGGCGGGCCTCCAGCCCGAGCTCGGTGGCGACGCGCGCCACGGCCGCCTCGAGTTCCGCCTCCAGGGCGTCGAGCACCGCGTCCTGCGGGTGGCGCAGATCGACGGTGAGGAAGACGTGGCCCGGGATGACGTTGTTGGAGTTCGGCGTCACCGTGAGGTGGCCAACGGTGCCCACCGCGTCGGGGGCGTGCGCCTGAGCGGCGGCGTCCACCGCCTCCACCAGCCGGGCGGCGCCGACCAGCGCGTTGCGGCGCAGCGGCATCGGGGTCGAGCCCGTATGGGCGGACCGGCCCTCCAGGGTGACCTCGAACCAGCGCATGCCCTGCACGCCCTGCACCACGCCGATGGTGGCGCCTTCCGCCTCCAGGATCGGGCCCTGCTCGATGTGCAGTTCGAACATCGCCCCGAACGGCACCGCGCCCGCAGGCGCCGTGCCGCGGTAGCCGATGGCGTCGAGGGCTTCGCCGAAGCGCGTGCCGGCGCTGTCCTGGCGCGCCTCGGCCCAGTCGCCGGCATAGATGCCCGCATAGACGCCGGAGCCGAGCATGGCGGGGGCGAAGCGCGCGCCCTCCTCGTTGGTCCAGTTCACCAGCAGCAGCGGCGCCTCGGTGACGTAGCTGGCCCCGTCCAGGGTGCGCAGCACCTCGAGCCCGGCGAGCACGCCCAGCACCCCGTCGAACTTGCCCCCCGTGGGCTGCGTGTCGAGGTGGCTGCCGAGCGCGATGGGCTGCAGGTCCGGGTTCCGGCCGGGGCGCAGGGCGAACATGTTGCCCACCGCATCCACCGTGAGGGTGCAGCCCAGGGCCTCGACCTGGGTCCGCAGCCAGTCGCGCACCCGGCGGTCCTCGTCGCTCAGGGTCAGGCGGGCGATGCCGCCGTCGGGGGTGGCGCCGATGGCGGCGGTCTCGGTCAGGGTGTCCCAGAGGCGTTCGGCGTTGATGGTGAGGTTCGACATCGGTGTTTCGGAGTCCCTGCTGCTCACGCCGCCTTCACGCCGAGGAAGCGGTCGCGCGCCGCCTCGTCGGCGACGAAGTCGGCATTGCCGGCCGCGTAGGCGACGCGGCCGAGTTCGAGGATGTAGTGGCGGTCGGCCAGGCTCGTGCAGACCGCCAGGTTCTGCTCCACCAGCAGGATCGGGACCCCGGCCTCGCGGATGGCGCGGATCTGGGCCACGATCTCTTCGACGATGACGGGGGCGAGGCCCTCCACCGGCTCGTCGAGCATGAGGAGCTTCGGCCCGGAGAGGAGGGCGCGGGCGATGGAGAGCATCTGCTGCTCGCCGCCCGAGAGCTGCGCGCCCCCGTTGCGGCGGCGCTCTTCGAGACGCGGGAACATCGCGTAGATGTCCCGCAGGCCCCAGGGCGAGCCCTTGCGCACGGCGATGGCGAGATTCTCCGCGACGCTGAGCAGGCTGAAGATGCCCCGGTCCTCCGGCACGAGGGTGAGGCCGGCCCGGGCGATGCGGTGGGCGGGCCAGCCCGCTACGTCGGTTCCGTGGAACTGCACCCGGCCGCCGCGCGGGGGCAGGAGGCCGCTGATCGCCTTGAGCGTCGAGGTCTTGCCGGCACCGTTGCGCCCGAGCAGGCAGACGATCTCGCCGTCGCGCACCTCCAGGCTGACGCCCTGGAGGATGTGGCTCTTGCCGTAGAAGCCCTGGACCGCGTCCAGGCTGAGGGCGACCGGGCCGCTCACGAGGCGTGCGCCCGGGCGGGCGTTAGGTCGCCCGTGATCATGTTGCCGAGATAGGCCCGCCGCACCTCCGGGTCGTCGCGGACCCGGGCCGGCGGCCCCTCCACCAGCACGCGGCCGGCGCGCATCACCGTCACGGTGTCGGAGATGTTCATGACGATGCCCATGTTGTGCTCGATGAACAGGACGGTGTGGTCGCGGCCGAGGTCGCGGATCAGCGCCGTCATGGCGGCGATGTCGTCGATGCCCATGCCGGAGGTCGGCTCGTCGAGGAGGATGACCTTCGGCGCCGCCGCCATCGCCATCCCGACCTCCAGGCGCCGCTGCTGGCCGTGCGAGAGCGCGCCCGCGGCGCGCAGGGCCACCGCGGTCAGGTCGAGGCGTTCCAGCATCGCCTCGGCCATGGCCAGCGCCGGCCGGTTCGCCTCGGCCCGGCGCCAGGGGGCCAGCGCCTGCCAGGGCGTCTTGCCCTGCGCGGCCAGCCGCAGATTCTCACGGACGCTCAAGGTCGGGAACAGGCTGGTGACCTGGAAGGAGCGGGCGAGGCCGAGACGCACCCGCTCGTGGTCGGCGGTGCGGGTGATGTCCCGGCTGCCCAGGGTGATGCGCCCGGCCGAGGGCGCGATCCGACCGGTCAGCGCGTGGAACAGGGTCGTCTTGCCGGCGCCGTTCGGGCCGATGATCGAGTGGACGCTGTTCTCGGCGATGCGCAGGGTCACGTCCTGCAGGGCGACGAAGCTGCCGTAGCGGACGCTCAGGGCGTCGGTAGCGAGGATCGGCGCGCTCATCGGGCGACCTCCGGTGCGCGGCCGGTCTCCGCGCCGGGAAGAGCCTCCGGCGCGGGCGCGACCTCGGGGGCGGTCACCACGGGCCGGTCCGGCGCCGGATCGTCGACCGGCGGCGCCCGCGTCACGAGGGCGACGGCGTGCTCGATCAGGCCCCAGAGGCCGCGCTGCAGGAACAGCGTGATGACGATGAGGAGGAGCCCGAGCAGGAGGAGCCAGCGCGGCCAGATCGCCGAGAGGGCGTCGGCGGCGAGCAGGTAGGCGCCGGCCCCGAGGAGCGAGGCGAACAGGTTGGCGCTGCCGCCGATGATCGTCATGATCAGCAGGGTCTCGCTGGTGTGGTAGTCGATGTTCGAGAGGGGCGCGACGCCGATCAGCATGGCGTGGAGCGCGCCCGCGAAGGCCGTCACCGCCCCGGAGATCGCGAAGGCCGCGACCTTGAAGGCGCGCACCGGATAGCCGATCGCCCCGGCCCGGCCCTCGTTGTCGCGGATGGCGAGCAGGGTGCGCCCGAAGGTCGAGAGCGCGACCCGCTGCAGGGCGGCGAAGAGCCCGAGGAAGAGCACGGCCACGAAGGCGTAGTAGGTCCAGGGATCGGCCAAAACCGTGCCGGCGAGGCGCGGGCGGGGAATGTCGAGCAGGCCGTTGTCGCCGCCCGTGAGGCCGCTGAAGGTGTAGGCCAGGAAGTAGAACATCTGCGAGAAGGCCAGCGTCAGCATGACGAAGTAGACGCCCTGGCGCCGGATCGAGACCCAGCCCACGCCGGCCGCCACCAGCGCCCCCAGGGCCAGGGACAGCAGCAGCATGACGGGGGCGGGCAGGCCGGCGCGGACGAGGCCGAGCCCGGCGACGTAGCTGCCCAGGCCGAAGAAGATGCCCTGGCCGAAGGAGAGGAGGCCGGTATAGCCCAGCAGCAGGTTGCAGGCGGCGACCGCCAGCCCGTAGATCAGGATCTCGCTGGCCAGCGTGCCGGAGCGCATGACGAGCGGCAGGATCAGCACGGCGGCGAGCGCGAGGCCGAACTGGACGAGAGGCCGGTCGAGAAGAGGGACCATCGCGAAATCCTCCTCAGGCCCGGCCGAACAGGCCGCGCGGCATCGCCATGATGATGCCGGCCATGCCGAGATAGATGACGAGGCGCGCCCCCTCGGGCCACAGGGTGGCCATCAGGCTCTGGGCGATGCCGACGAGGAGGCCGGCGGCGAGCGCCCCGGCGTAGCTGCCCATGCCGCCGATCACCACCACCACGAAGGCGATGCCGAGCGCCTCGACGCCCATGAAGGGCTCGACGCCGCGGATGGGGGCGGCCAGCGCCCCGGCCAGCCCCGCGAGCCCCGCGCCGAGGGCGAAGACGGCGGTGTTGATGCGCAAGGTATCGTAGCCGAGGAGCGCCATGTTCGCGGGCGATTCCGACCCCGCCCGCACGATGGCGCCGAGCCGCGTCCGGTCGAGGAGCCACCACAGGCCCGCGGCCAGGAGCGCCGTGAAGCCGATTACGAAGAGCCGGTACTCCGGATAGACGAAGTCGCCGAGGATCAACACGCCGCTCAGTTCCTCCGGCGGGGCGACGTTCCCGCCGAGGGGTCCCCAGACGATGATGACGAGTTCCTGCACCACCAGGGCGAGGCCGACGGTGACGAGGATGTGGAAGGTGTGGGGCAGCTTGTAGACCCGGCGCAGGAGCAGCCGCTCGGTCAGGGCCGCCAGCCCCGCGACGACGAGGGCGGCGAGCGGCATCGCCACCCAGAAGCTCAGGCCCCGCTCGACGCCCTCGTAGGCGAGGTAGGCCCCCAGCAGGTAGAACGCCCCGTGGGCGAAATTCACGAACTGCAGCAGCCCGAAGATGATGCTCAGGCCCACCGCCAGGAGGAAGTAGAGCATCCCGAGCCCGAGGCCGTTCAGGATCTGGAACAGGTAGGTCACGGAGTCTCCCGTTCAGCCAAGGTGTCGTCCGCGTCGCGGGTCGGGTGAGGGGTGCGTGCTGTCCGGAGAGGTCGCCCCCTCGCCCGGTCGCTCCGCGACCACCCTCCTCCGCGGAGGGGGGAGGGTCGGAGCCAGCCCTCACGCCATCTTCCTCACGCCATCTTGCAGCCGGCGGCCTCGGGCGAGAGGAACGACTTGCCGGACTGGATGACGTCGGCGAAGTCGTCCTTGTCCTTCATGGCGGACTTCGCCTTGCCCTTGAGCAGGTAGTAATCCTTGATGACCTGGTGGTCCGCGGCGCGGATCTCCTCCTCGCCGGTCAGGCCGGCATAGCGCATCCCTTCAAGGGCCTTGATCACGGCGGGGCCGTCGGCGCTGCCGGCCTTGGCGGCGGCGTCGAGGAGCAGCTTGGTGATCTGGTACGAGCCGGCGAAGGAGTAGTTCGGCGTCATCCTGGCGGTCTCGCGGACCTTGGCCACCAGGGCCTTGTTCAGGGGCGAGTCGATGCCGTGCCAGTACTGCGCGCCGAAATAGACGCCCTCGCAGAGATCGGCACCCAGGGCCTCGAACTGCTCCAGGCCCGAGGCCCAGGCGAGCACGATGGTCATGCGCTTCTTGAGGCCGAAGCTCACCGCCTGGCGCAGGGCATCCGAGGATTGCGAGCCGAAGTTGAGGAGCAGCAGCACGTCGGGCTTGGCCGCGATCGCGTTGGTCAGGTAGCCGCTGAACTCCTTCTCGGCCAGCGAGTGATAGCTGTTGCCGACATGCTCGATGCCCTTCTCCTGGAAGACCGCCTTGGCGGCGCTCAGCAGGCCCTCGCCGAACACGTATTGCGGAGTGATGGTGTACCAGCGCTTGGCGTCGGGCATCTGCGCGATGAGGGGCCGCACCGTCTGCGCGATGGCGCCGAAGGTCGGCACCGTCCAGCGGAAGGTGCTGCGGTTGCAGTCGGAGCCCGTGATCTCGTCGGCGCCCGCCGTGGTGATGAAGACGCCGTCGGACTTCGCCGCCTCCTTGCCCATCACCAGGGCCTCGGAGGAGAGGATGCCGCCGGCGAAGAGCCGGGTGCCCTGCGCCATCGCCTCCTGCACCTTGCGGGCGGCCGGCGCCGGCTTGCCCTCGGTGTCGATGTCCGCGACCGTGACGGTGCGTCCGAGGACCTTGCCGGCCTCCTGCGCCGCGAACGCGGCGCCGAGCGAGGCGTACTTGCCGTTGGCCGCGAAGGCGCCGGAGATCGGCAGCGGGGCGCCGATGACGAGAGGCCCCTCCGCCGCGTGGGCGCCGCGCAGGACACCGGACAGCGGGAGGCCGGAAGCCCCCAGGGCGGCCGCCGTCAGCGAGGTCTTCAGAAACGCACGACGATCACGCATGGCACCGCTCCCCGCTCTCGCGCCGGTCGAACTATCCAAACTATACGCATAGAATATGCGCGTGTTCGATCCGTCAAGCGGTCGTGGATGTTGCGCTGCACTTGTGCAATTGCGGGTCGTAAGCCAGGATTTCAGGCAGGCGATGCTCGTTATCGCTGCAGGATCGACCGGGTCTTGGCGCGCTTGACCGGGCCGAGGGCGAAGGTCGATTCGATCGAGGCGACGTCGTCGTGGCGGCTGAGGTTGTCGTTGGGGAAGCGCGCCGCCTCCCGGTGGCGACGCCGGCGGGCTTCGCACGCCCGCCTCAGGGCGGAGCGCGCCAGCCGATCAAGGCGTCGCCGATCGGTCTGGGGCTGGACGGACGCGCCGATCCGACCCCGAGGGGGAGGCCGGTTCAGACCCCGATCGCGCCGTTGTGCAGGGCGCGCAGCTCGACGTAGCTCATGGTCTCGCTGCTCCAGCTCGGCCCGTCGCAATCGTGGAGCCGCTTGGGGAGCGGCTTGTGCTTGTCGCCCTGGTAGAACCCCAACACGACGGTCTGGCCGTCGGTATCGTCGCGCTCGATCCGGTAGGCCGGCCGAACCTCCGATCCGAGGCGGCTGATCCGAACCCGCAGGGTCGGATTGCGCGCCTGGTCGGGGACCATGTTGCGGTAGACGCCTCTCAGGTACTCGAGGCGGTCGGCGTTCCGGCCCGCGAGATCCGCGATGGAGACGTTCTCGGCGAGCATGGCGGGGGAGGTCATGGGGTTCGGCTTTCGGTTGGGAGCGGGGGCGCTTCGCAGCGCCGGTCAGGCGACGGCCGGGGCTTCCTCGGTCGTCACAACGAATCGGGTCAGGGTGTTGGGCCCGAAGGTCAGGGTGAGCGGCACGTCGGCCGCATCCCGGCCGTAGGCGATCAGGATGCGGCCGATCCGCGACGCATTGTTGCGCGGATCGAAGGTGTGCCAGCTTCCATCGAGGAAGACCTCCATCCAGGCCGCGAAGTCGCCCGGTGCGTGCGGGAGCGGCAGGCCGATGTCGCTGACGTAGCCGTTGCAGTAGCGCGTCGGGATGTTGAGGCAGCGGCAGAAGGCGATGGCGAGGTGCGCGTAGTCGCGACAGACGCCGCGCTGCTCCTCGAACACCTCGAAGGCGGTCCGGGTGGCGCGGGCATGCTCGTAGCCAAAGGTGATGCGGTCGTGCACGTAGTCGCAGATCGCCTGGACACGGCTCCAGCCGGGCGGCAGATGGCCGAACAGGTCCCAGGCGATCTGCGAGAGGCGGTCGGTCTCGCAGTAGCGGCTGCCCAGGAGGAACAGGAGGCTGTCGGTCGGGAGCTGCGCGATGGGCGTCTCCGCCGCCGTCGGGTGCGGATGGTCCCCGCGGCCCCCGTCGCGCACGATCGTCTCGGTCTTCAGCGTGAACGCGCCGGCCGGAGCCGTCATCCGCTGGCACCAGTTGCCGAAACTGTCGCGATAGCCCTCCAGCGGCACCGCGGGCTGCGTGACGAGGTGGTCCGGGCGCTCCAGGTCCGAAACCCGCGAGGCATGGACGTTGAGGGTGGCGATGACCGGGGTGGGCTGGGGGAAGGTGTAGGTCATCTCGCAGCCGACGAGGATGCGCATGGGGTCTCTCCGGGATTGTCGTCGCGCGCGGGAGGGGGCCGCCGGGCCGCGAGGGGGCGGTTCCGCTGGCCGAGGGGCTTCCCTCAGTGCAGGGTCGGCGGCGGCTCCAGGAACACGCGCATGCCATCGCCCGCCTCGACGGCCTCGGTGAACGCGTCGAGGGCATCCGCGTCGCAGGCGAAGGTGGTGTCCCAGAGGGTCGACCATCCCGTCGGATCGATGACCTCCAGCGTCCAGGGATCCTGGGAGCCGGCGAAGCGGTAGACGTTCACCGTCACCGTGATGCCGTCCTGGGTCGCCTGTCCGGTCAGGTCCGAGAACTCCATCGTCGGTTTCTCGTAGGGCATGCGGTGTCTTTCTCGATGGACGAGGTCACCGCAGGAGCCCGGACGGGTCCCTATCTCATGAGCCGAATAACAGGTCTTTAGCAGAGTTCGGGTCGCAACGGTTCGAAAATCGCAATCTACCGCAACGATGCGTCGTCTCATCGGCCCTGCACACTTTAGTCCAGTCCTCGTCGATCTCGGACCGAGAGAAAGTTCGCTGATCCGACAGGGCTGCATCGGGAGGCCGATGCGTCTGTGAACGTTCGGCCGCGAAGTCCTGTCACGGAGCGACGCGTTCCCAAGACACGGGCCGAGACACGGACCAAGAGACGGGCCAAGAGACGGGCCAAGACAGAGGCCCAGGCACAGAGCCCGTCCCGTGCGCCGGTGCGGCCGGGTCGATGACGGAAGGCTACCCGGCCTGGGCCAATTATCCAGTCTTGGCCAACAGAAAGAGCCCGGTGCCGATGGCGAGCAGGGTTCGGGACACCCGGGAGAAGGCGAGGGCGCCCGCGCCGTCCTCCAGGGATCGCAGATGGGCGACCTGGGCGAACAGCGCGGCCCAATAGGCGGCCCAGAGGCCCAGGACGGAGATCAGCCCCATCGGCCCGGCGGCTAGGCTTCCACCCGGCGCTCGTGCCGCCACAGCGCGATGGCGTGCCGGCGCGCCTCGTAGGCCCGCCGCATGGGCGTATCGACGGCGCCTTGCCCCTCCGGACGGTAGCCGAAGCGGAGGACGCCGTCCGAGCCGTAGAGACGCGTCATCTCGGAACGCCACACCTGATCCGTGCGGGTGAGAACCGCCTCGGTCTCGGCCAATCGGTTCATGGGCATCGGGGCTCGCTGATGTGAGGTGATCTTCATCTCAACGCGCGCGGACGCCGGAGGCTCCGGGACGCGTTCGGCACTTTCTGGCGCCGCCAGGGCCCCTCGCAGCCGTCGAACGCCCCTCCGGCCGCAGGGCGCCTCGCTCCGACATCCGGCCTGGGCCCACCCTGAACGGAACCGGGTGTAGCCATTGTCAGGTATCCGGACTGGCCCCCTGGAGGTAATCCCCTTGGCGGAATTACTTTATCCGATCAACTGAGTATGATTCGAGACATGCGGGATTCGTTCCAGATCTGAAAGTTGTCGATGCCATCACGATTGCCGATGGATGGCGTCATCGAATCATTGATCTGCGTTGGCCAAAGAGAAAAAGCCTGAGGGATTTGTCCTTTCGGCGCTGGACCAATTTTCTACTCTTGTGAGGGGACGCTTTGTCATGCCCACGGTTGATGGCAACCTGAACGATTGGACATCGTCGGCTCGGCTCAATCCCGCAGGCACGACAGCGGCCGGATACAGTTTGTACGGCGACCTGTCGGGCGGTGTCCTGACCTTCGCCCTCCAGGCGCCGACGGGGACGTCGATCGGGGCGTACACGACGATCTGGCTGAACACCGACAAGAATGCCACCACCGGCTACAGCATCTGGGGTCTGTACGGGGGCTACGACTACAACATCAATATCGCTGCCGACGGAAAGCCGTACCTCTATCGCGGGGGCGACGGACAGACGCTCGTGTCGGCGACGCCGCTGACCGCCGTCTACAATGCCGATCGCACGGTGCTGGAGGTCAGCGTCTCGGCGGCGCAGATCGGGACGCCGAAGAGCCTCAACGTCCTGGCCGACGTGAACAACAGCGTCTTCCTACCAGGCGATTACGGGGCCGGCCCCTACACGGTCTCGGATGCCAGCACCCTGCCGGCCCGGACCTATACGGGGCACAAGGTCGGGATCGTCTACTCGGAATCCACGGCGGCGAACTACTTCAGCCCGATGGCGTATTCGCAGCTCTACATGGCGGCGCAGAACCAGGCCGCGGCCGCGGGCGTCCCCTACGACCTCCTGTCGGAATCGGATCTCACCGATCTGGCGAAGCTGTCGAACTACGACACGCTGATCTTTCCCTCGTTCCGCAACGTCGCCGCCGCGAAGGTCGCGGCGATCACCGACACCCTGACCAGCCTGGAGAAGACCTACCACGTCGGCATCATCACCGCCGGCGACTTCATGACGAACGACGAGAAGAACGCTCCGCTCTCCGGCGATTCCTACGCGCGCATGAAGGCGCTCTTGGATGTCAGCCGCGTCGACGGGGTCAACGGCGCGAACGTCGAGGTCAAGGCGGCGGCCACGACCAATCCCGTCATGGCCGGGTACACGGCCGGCGAGTCGATCCACCAGTACACGAACATCAGCACCTCCTACTTCACCAGTACGGACGGGCTGGGAACGACGCTCGCCAATCAGATCGTCAACGGGCAATCCAACATCGCGGTGATGGCGACGCAGACCGGGGGCAAGAACGTTCACTTCGCCACGGACGGCATGCTCGCCGACAACAACATGCTGGCCCACGCCCTGGATTGGACCATGGCGCCGGCGACGGGGCCGGATGTCAGCCTCCACATGAGCCGGAACAAGGCGATCGTCGCCGCCCGCGTGGACATGGATCAGGCCATGTACACCGATGATGTCCGGCCGGCCTCCGGATCGGGCATCTACGACAAGCTCCTGCCGATCCTGACGCAGTGGAAGCAGGCCTACAACTTCGTCGGATCGTACTACATCGATGTCGGCAACAATCCGGCCGAGGGCGAGGTCACGGACTGGACCTACTCGAAGAAGTACTACAACCAGATGTTGGCGATGGGGAACGAGATCGGCTCGCATTCCCTGACGCATCCCGAGAACACCAACCTCCTCACCGCGGCCCAATTCCAGACCGAATTCCAGCAATCCCGCGCGATCATCGAGCAGCAGCTCGGTTTGACCAATATCGGTGCCGCCGTTCCCGGGGCGGGAGAAAATCTCGCCACCGCGCGGCAGATCGCGCAGTACTATCCCTACATCTCGGGCGGCGCCTCCCTGATCGGCGCCGGGTATCCGGGGGCGATCGGCTATCTCAGCCCGACGGCCACCGATATGAAATCGGTCTACATCGCGCCCAATACCTCCTTCGACTTCACCCTCGTGGGCTACCAGCACCTCACCGCCGCGCAGGCCTCCGCAGCGTGGGCCAAGGAGTGGGCGACGCTGACGGCGCATTCCGACCTGCCGGTCGTGGTCTGGCCCTGGCACGATTACGGTCCGACGAATTGGCTGACCGATACGACGGATGCCGGCTACACCCAGCAGATGTTCACGGATTTCATCGCACGGGCCGCGCAGGCGGGCTCGGAATTCGTGACCCTGAACGATCTGGCCCAGCGCACCGCGACCCTCGAGAAGTCCGACGTCAGCTACAGCTTCGATGCGGCCGCGAACGTCCTCACCGCGTCGGCGACCACCGCGGCCGGAGATCTCGGCAAGTTCGCCCTCGATATCGGCAGCGGCCATACGATCAAGAACGTGGCCGGCTGGTACGCCTACGACAGCAACAGCGTCTTCGTGCCGAAGGCGGGCGGGACCTTCAAGATCGCCCTCGACGGCACGCCGGACGACGTCACCCACCTGACGACCCTTGCGGACCGGTCCGACCTCCTCAGCGTGACCGGCGACGGCACCAACCTCAGTTACTCGGTCGTCGGTGAGGGCCACGACATCATCCAGCTGAAGTCCCATGTCGGGCAGATGGTGCAAATCACCGGAACGGATGGCGCGAGCCTCTCCGGCGTCAACCTGGATCTGACCCTGACCGGACTGGGACAGCACAACGTCTCCATCGTCCTCGCGTCGGCGCCGGTCGGAACGACCGCGAGCGATTGGATCTTCGGAACGGACGGCGCGGATACGATCAATGCCGGGGCCGGCGCCGACACGCTGCAAGGCCTCAGCGGCAACGACACCTACATCGTCGACAACTCCGGAGACCGGATCATCGAGGCCGTGAATGCGGGGATCGACACCGTTCAGAGCGCGGTGACCTACACGCTGGCGGCGAATGTCGAGAAGCTCGTCCTGACGGGGACGAACGCCATCAACGGAACGGGCAATGCCCTGGCGAACGTCCTGACCGGAAACAGCGCGGCGAACACGCTCGCCGGCGGCGACGGCGCCGATATCCTGGAGGGCAAGGCCGGAAACGATATCCTGACGGGCGGGCTCGGCGCCGACGCCTTCCTCTTCAGCAAGGCCGGTCAGGGCATCGACCTCGTGCGCGACTTCTCGCGGGCGCAGGGCGACAAGATCCAGGTGCACGCCTCCGACTACGGGCTTCCCGTCGGCACGCTCGCGAGCGACTGGTTCGAGACGAGCGCCACCGGTCTCGCCACGAAGGCGCACGCGGAGTTCGTCTTCAATTCGGGGTCGCACACGCTGAGCTGGGACGCGGACGGCATCGGGAGTGCGGCCGCCCAACAGGTGGCCACCTTCTCCAACAACCCGCTTCTCCAGTATCAGGATTTCGCGATCGTGGTCTGATCGCGCGATCGACCCGGACGGATCCGAAGCGCCCGGCGCGGGCGGCCCGGCGTTCGGTCCCGGCCGGGGGGCAATCCGGCGGACGGACGATCGCGGCTCCCCGGGTGTTGCGCTTTTGTTCTAGGCCGCGACGGGCCGGACGGTCATACTCCCCTCCATGTCGATGACCGTCCGCGCCGCCTTCCTGCTGATCAGCCTCGCGCCACAGGCGGCGACGGCGCAGGTGCCTAGCCGGTCCGAGGCCGGGCTCGCCGCCCTCGAACAGACCTGGCACGCCTGCGTGCGGGACGCGTTCGCGCAGCAGCCGCGGACGCAGAGCCGCGCCGGCTCCCAGCGCAACGCCCTCGATGCCTGCCAGGCCCAGGAAGATGCCTTCGTGGCCGCGGCGATGACGGAGGTCGATGCCGGATCGCGCGAGGCGCGCGCGGGCGAGCCGGCCCGACGTCCCGCCCTGACCGAGCGGGCGCGCGCCTGGGCCGCCTCCGTCGCCAGCGACGTCCTCGATCCGGTCTCGTCCTGGCTCAGCGCCCTGCGCCGGTGAGTGGACGGCCCATCCGGGCCGCCCGAAAGGCCAGGAGGATCCCGGGGACGCCCACGAGGCCGTACAGCACCATCAGGGCCCGTCCAAGGTGTTCGGCGCCGAAGACGGTGTCGGCCAGGAACCCCAGGAGGGGCGGCCCGGTGCCCGAGGCCGTCAGGGTCACGGCGGCGATGAAGAGGGCGCTGACCCGCCCGCGGAGGCTGACGGGCGTGAGGAGCTGCACCCCCGTCACGGCGGGGGGGGCGGTGAACCCGATCACGGCCGTGAGGAGGGTGAAGGCGGCGAGCGAGAGCGTCCGGTCGGCGGCCACCGCCATCACGATCGCGGGCGGCAGGGCCGCCATCAGGCCGAGACCGAGCAGGCGCGAGGCGGCCGCACGCCGGCGCGCCCGCGCCACCCGGTCCAGGAGCAGGCCTGCGGACAGATGGCCGAGCGGACCGCCGATCAGCAGCAGGCCGCCCAGAACCACGCCGCTCTCCGCGGGGCTCATGCCGTGGTTTCGCACGTAGAGGGTCGGCCCCCAGGCGGCCAGGGTCCGACCCATCAGGACGGCGCAGGCCGCGGCCGCGAAGTGGGGCAGGTAGATCCGCCGCCGCCGCAGGATCCACGCCCAGGCGGGGTTCAGCCCCGCCCTGGCGGCGGGTGGCGCCCGCGGCAGCCGGACGGCCACCGCGCCGAGGATCAGCACGAGGTTGGGCAGGCAGGCGAGCAGGAACAGGGCGCGCCAGGGCGGCAGCGGGTCGAGGCCGGGAAACGCCAGGCCGCCGCGCAGGACGAGCCAGGCCAGGACCGCACCGCCGGCGAGCAGGGCGAAGCTCTGCCCGAGGCTGCCTCCCGCCGTGTACAGCGACACGTTCCGGGCCATGCGGCCCTGCTCGGAGCCGTGGGCGATGAGCGACAGCGAGGCCGGCGCGAGACCGGCCTGTCCCAGTCCGAGGACGAACCGGCTGAGGAACAGCACCGCGAAGGAGCCCGCGAGTCCGAATCCGAGGGTCGCCAAGGTCCAGAGGCCGATGCTGGCGAGCAGGATCGTCCGCTGGTGCCCCCGATCCGCCAAGCTGCCGAAAAGCGGCATGGTCAGCGCGTACAGGATGACGAAGGCCGAGCCGTGGAGCAGGCCGAGCTGGGCGTCGCTGAGGGCGAGGTCCTGCTTCACCGGGGTCGTCACGAGGGTGATCAGGAAGCGGTCGCTGGCCGCCGAAAGCTGCGCGAGGATGAGCAGGACCAGGGGGCCGAACCCCAGGACCCTGCGTGCCGGAGCCGTGAGCGGGCGCCGTCCGGCGGTCTCGCTCATACGGTCCGCGACGCGCGAGGGGCGGTCCGCGACGCGCGAGGAGGCCGACGCACGCCGGAGTCGAGGGGCATCAGTAGAGCTCGCTGTGCCAGGCCGCGAGGGGCCAGGATCGATCGCCCCGGGCATGCGGGTCGCCGCGCAGCTGCTGGATATGGGTCCGGAACTGTCCGGGCGGGCGGCCGAACGCCGTCCGGAAGGCGCGGTTGAAATGCTGCTCGCTGGCAAAACCGTAGGCGTAGGCGAGGGTGGCGATCGAGCGCGTTTCGCCCTGGCGCCGGAGGGCATCGCGCACCCGTTCCAGGCGGCGCTGCTGCACGAAGCGCGCGACCCCGCCATCCGGCAGGAAGGCCCGGTAGAGGCGACTCCGCGAGATCCCGAGTTCCGCCGCGATGGTCTCGGCGCTGAGGTCGCGATCCGCGAGGTGCCGCTCCACGTGGGCCTCGGCCTCGCGGCGGCGGGCGGCGTCGTCGGGGCCATCGTGGACGGCGGCCCAGACGATCGCCTCGGTGGGGGCGGCATGGCCGCGCAGCGCGGCGGCCAGCAGCATGCCGAGGACCGCGCTCGACCGCGAGACCACCGAACCGTCGAGGGTCTCCGAGCGGCGGGTCAGGGACACGATGAAATCGGCCACGAGGCCGCCCACGGTCTCCGGAAGGATCGCCCCATGGAATTTGCGCAGGTCGGGGACCAGGGGCTCGATGAGCTCGCGCGCCACCGGCGTCGAGATCTGCCGCACGCGGTGCGCCCGGCTCTGGTGCGGCAGCGTATTGTCGCAGACCAGGATCTCCCCCGGTCGGACGCGGCGCTCGTGCCCGGGCGGGCCAGCCAGGAGGTCGCCATCGAGGAGCAGGTGGAGCGTGATATGGTCGAAGCCGTCCCGGCGCACCCGCTGCGGGGATCGGCTGTGCTGAAGCCCGTTCAGCTGGCGCTTGAACAGGATCATCCGATCCAGCCGGTAGGCCTGCACCTGCGCGGAGAAATCCGGGCCGATCCGTGCGACATCGGCGCCGCCGGCATAGAGGTCGCGATACGCCTCGAATGCGAACTCCGCACCGACCTCCTGGGTGGAAAAGGCAAACGACGGAAGCGACACGTCTGACTGAACCCGACCGGATGGATCAGAGGGCCCATCGGACAAATCCCAATCGACCCATTCTCACACCCCCCGGGATGGGCGTTCCGAACGCGCGAGACAACTCACGGTTCTGTGATCGATGCAAGAGATCAGTATGAGGGCGCGCCATCCCAGTTGAGCGCGCTGCCGGCGCGGCGGCAAAGGCTTCTTGGTGCCAGCGCCGTCGGCCCAGGACAATAAAGCGTTCTGCCTCAGTTTCCACGATGGCGGATCACGACATACCATCGTCGAGGCCGTCGAGGCCGCCGCCGCGCCCGACACGCACGCAATCGGACGCGCTGCGATCGGCGACCGGGATAAGACCTTCTCCGGGGCCGCCGCCCCCGCACAGCAACGCCTCGGTAACCCTTACGCCCTAACTCTCGCGAACCCCGCCGCCCACCAAACTCCGCGATCCGCACGATGACCAGAGACCAGCTTGCCGCCGAGTTGCTTCGTATTTCCAAGCTGCAACTCAGCGATATCACCCGTGCCGTCAAGAATGGCGAGAAATCCATTGCCTTGAACGAGGTCATCGATCTGGGTAGACGCCTGAACCGCCTCGCGGATGCGGTCGCGGGACGCCCGGCGCCGGTCGCCACGCCCGCGCCCGCCGACGACAGCCTCGTTCAGGCGTGAGCGCCGCATCGGAGTGGCGGGCCGAGCGGAACGTCGCCGCGCGCGCGCGCCTCGACCGCGCCCTGCCGGGCATCTTCCCGGCCCCCGTCCTGCGGCACGCCCTGTCGCGCCCGCTGATCCCGCCGACGCCGCGCCTCGCGGTGGAGAGCTACTGGCGTGCGCATCTCCTGCGCGCGGACCGGCTGGCGCGGGCCCTCGCCACACGCTCGGGCCATCCCGAGGGCTGGACCTGGCGTCTCGGCACCGAGAAAGGATCCGGCCTCGCCGCCACCTTCCGGATGCCGCCCTCGCCCTTCCGGGAGCCGGCCCATGCGCGCGGCAAGGGCCATTGCTGCATCTGCGGGCAGCCGGTCTTCCGCTTCGGTTGGCACCGGGATCTCTGGGGGGCGGGCGTCCCGAACAAGAATGCGCGCTGGCACGCGGCCTGTGTCGCCGCCTGGAAGCTCTGGGTGGCGCCCAGCGACCAGGTGAAGGTTCTGAAGGCGCATCAGCGCCACCGCTGCGCCGCCTCGGGCAAGCGGTTGTTCAAGACCGCCGAGGTCGACCATCGCGTGCCCCTCTACCGCGTCTGGCGGGAGCACCGGGACGATCCCTGGCCGACGCTGCTCGGCTTCTGGGGCGCCCCGAACCTTCAGGTCGTCAACCGCGGGGTCCACGTGGAGAAATGTGGCCGCGAGGCTGGCGAGCGGGCGCTGAGCCGGCAGGTGGCGCTCCTGCGCACCGCCTTCCCGGCGGATCGCGCCGAGGAGGCCGCACCGGAGCGCCTACCAGTCGACGGGACGGGCTGACGGGCCGAGCGGCTTTGGCCGCTCAGAGGATCCCCTCGATCAGGCGCAGTTCCTGCGCCTCGCTCGCCTCGATGTACCAGTTCTCGGGAGCCCGCTGCAGCACCGTGTCCAGGGTCACCTGCGAGCCCCGGATGAGGTTGGCGAAGCCCTCGTTCTGGATCGCGATGGAGCACTCGATCTCGTGCAGGGCGGCCTTCACGCTGGCGATGCAGGTCGTGAGCGGTCCGTTGAGGACCACCTGCTTGTCGAGCTTGCGCTCGTGGATCATCAGCCGCGTGCCCCGGGTGAGATAGCGGTTCGACCGGGCGAAGAAGCTCATGAAGGTGGTCCCGGCCGAGTAGATCGCGGCCTTACCGAGGAAGACGAACCGGCGATCCGTCAGGAGGCCGGTCTTGAAGCGGATGTCCTCGCCCATCATTCGGGCGACCTCGGGATCGCCGCCGAGCGTCGTCAGCTCGACCACCACGAGGGTTCGGTCGCCGACCGCGTCGAGCTGGCGGCGGAAATCCCGGTACATCTCCTGGTCGACCGTCCCCGACAGAAGGATGGCGGGGGCGTCGAACGCGGATGGCGGCAGGGCGGGGGTATCCATGGGGCACTCCTGGTGGCCGAGGCGCGGCCGTCGCGGCGAGAACGCAAGTTCCCGGCCCGGGATCGGTTGCGTCCGCCGCGGACGGAATGCGTCGGCCCGCCCGCGCCTGTGTCCGCATGGACGAGGAGGCGAAAGCGCGCGAGTCGATCGTCGCCCGCAGATACGGCCGCCTGCCGCCAACCGGCGCGTTTCCCATTCCGATCGGACCGGACCCGCTCTACCTCCGGCAGGGCATGGGCGCCGGCGGATTCCGGGTCTGGCGCCGCTCGTCCCATGGGAGCGTGCCGCAGACGGACCCTTCCGATCCGATCCTCTCGGAACGGAGAGCCTCGGACCCCCTCGGCGCCGCTCCCTCCGCACCGGTCGTCAGGGCGTGCCGTGTCAGTACGGCGTGCCGTCATAGGGCTGCCGGCTCGGGCGAGGGCGCGCGCGAACCGGCCGATCGTAGCGGCCCTCGTAGGCGCCCAGATACGGGTCGAGGGCGGGATCGCGGTAGTTGCCGTTGTTCACGCCGGCCGAGCGGTCGTTGCCGCTCAGGGCGGCGTAGGGCGACAGGCCGTCGCCGCCGCCGCTGCCGCCCCGGGCCAGCGCGCCGCCGCCGAGGCCCAGAACGAGGGTGCCCAGAACGAGGGTGGCGGAGAGCGTGGTGCGTCGGATGGCTGTGGCCATCATCGCATTGTGCGCCATGGGGACCTCCTGTCGCGCTGAGAACGGACGCGTGGCACGGACGTTCGGGCCGGGGCCGCGCGGCCGGAGGATCAGCGCTCGGCCCGCAGGCTCTTGAGGAAGCGGCGTGCGACCTCGCGCACGGCCTCGTCGTCCCGGGTGTCGTCGTCGGCCTTGTCCCAGAGGTGGTCGACGCTCGCCTCCAGGCTCTTGAGCAGGTCCGGATGTTCCTGGGCCAGGAACCGGATCGTTCCGAACAGGAGGTGCTCGGTCGCGAGTTCACGGTGGCGCGCGTCCGCGATTCGGGACTCGGCGGGGGCGGGATCAGTTGCAGCATGGGTCATGCCGACACAACGAACGGCCCCGCCAGCGGTTCAGGGACTCCTGCGGTCGTCGCAAGCTTTCTTTGGCCTCTCCGAAGGATTCCACCCCGTTCCGCGAGGAGGGTCACGGGTCGAAGCACGCAGGCTCAAATCCTCCGACCATGATCCCGTACCCCGATGCTTCCGTTTCGCCGCGGGTTCGGCGAGAACCGGCGGCGCATGGGGGGGCGGCCGATTCGACATCCCTCCACCCTGGATCCTCAGCAGACGCACCGGATGGCACCGATCTCCTCTTCGAACGAGCGTTCCCGCACGCGCGGGTCGGGCCCCCTCCGCATCGACACGGACCTCGCCGCCGGGATCGGTCTCGCCTTCGTGGCCGGCTTCGTCGACGCGGCCGCCTTCATCGCCCTGACGGGCCTGTTCACCGCCCACGTGACCGGCAACTTCGTGCTGCTGGGGGCCGAACTCGTCTCGACCTCGACCGGCGTGGTCGCCAAGCTCCTCGCCCTGCCGGCCTTCGTGGGGGCGGTCGCGGCCACCCGGCTCCTCGCCCTGGCCCTGGAGCGCCGCGGCCGGGCGCCCCTGCGCTGGCTGCTGGCCCTCGAGATCGCCTTGCTGGCCGCCTTCTGCGTCGTCGGTCTCGCCCTCTCGCCCCTCGGCTCCCCCGATGGCGCGGCGGCGGTGACGGTCGGGATGCTCGGCGTCGCGGCGATGGGAGTCCAGAACGCCATCGGACGCCTCGGCCTCGCGCATCTCGCCGCCACCACGGTGATGACGGTCAACGTCACCCAGGCGGTGATAGACCTTGTCGACTGGGCGCGGGGCGCCGTGCCGCCGGACGGGGCTGCGCGGGGGCGGATGCGCCGGATGCTGCCCGCGGTGCTGGCCTTCGCCGTCGGCGCCCTCGCGGGGGCCTTCGGCGTCGCCGCCGTCTCGTTCGGCTGCCTCGTCATCCCGATCGCCGTGCTCACGGTCCTCGTGCTCCTTCGCGGGGATTGAGCCGCGGCGTGGGATCGGACTCAGGCGCGGCAGGTGAGCAGCCCGTAGGCGGTCACGCGCTGCCAGCCCATGCCCTCGACCGTCGCCATCGGTCTCACATAGGGTTCCGCGAGCGGGAAGACGCGCGCTCCGTCCGGCGGCGCCTGGCCCTCCCGCAGGGGCACCACGATCCAGGCGGGCCCGTCCGCAGCCGCACAGAGCGTCGCGACCGCACCGGCCGGTAGGTCGTCGGCCCGCGGGGGCACCGGAGGCGCGAACGGCCTGCGCTGGGCCTCGGTGGCGAGGCCGAGGGCGATGAGCCGGTCGATCCGCTCGGACCACAGCATCGCCAGAGGGCGCGAGAAGACGATGCTGGCGCCCTGAAGGTTGGTGATCCAGCTCGGGCGGCCCAGCGTCAGCCAGGTCTCGGCCCGCCCGTCCAGCCAGAGCACCTCGCCCGGCCGGCGCGCGATGGCCTCGACGAGACCGGGCAGCAGGGTGCGGTCCTCGATCCGCCGGAACGCCCGCGCCCGCTCGTCCCAGAGGCCCAGGAGGGCGATGACTAGCGCCACGGCCAGGACCGGCCGAGCGACCCGGGACCGCTCAGCGGCGAGCCACGCGAGGCCGGCCCCGAAGGCGAGCGACGGCACGATCGGGAAACTTCGGATCAGGCTAAGGCCGAGATGGGCGCCCTCGGTCCGGTTCGCGGCGAGCCAGCCGAGGGCGAGCGTTTCGAGGAGGAGGCGGCCGGCGACGAGGAGGCCGACCAGACCCAGGGTCGCGCGCATCAGGCCGCGCGACGGCGCTAGCCGGTCCCGGCGGAGTGCCGCGTGGACCCCGACGGCGAGGAGGCCGGCGGCCGCCGCGATGGGCAGGTCGGTGGAGAACACCCAGGCGAGCCCCAGGAGGGCGAGGGTGATCCGGTCGCCCGGCGTCCCACGCGGGAGGATGCTGGCGCACAGGCCCAGGGCGGCGGCGCCGAGGACGGAGGTTACCCAGAGGAAGCGCCAGGGCTGGACCTGGATCACCAGGAGCGACGACCATTGCTCCTCGAACACCGTGGTGGCCGCCACCCCGCCGGCGCCCGCCAGAAGCGCGGCCAGGAGGAGCCTCCGAGCCCGGATCGGAACGCGGGTCGCGGCGACGAGGATCGTGGCGGCCTGCACGAGGGGCGGACCCCAGGCCTGGCTCGGCCAGAGCGTGGGGAAGAGGTCGGCACAGCGCTGGCGCAGGATCTCGAGGAAGGCGGGATCGACGGGCTGCAGCAGGCGCGCGAACAGCGGCACGCCGAGGCGGGCGGCCACCAGGATGGCGAGGAGACCCGGGACCAGGACCAGCAGCCAGCGCCGGTTCTCCGCCACCAGGGCGAGGACGAGCACCGCCAGGCCGGCCAGCCCCATGATCGGGTGGACGAGGCCTCCCAGGGCCATGAAGGCCAGGGCCCCTGCGCGGCGGCCGGACAGGCTCGCCGCGAGACCGGCGAGGACCGCCGCCTCCGCGAGGGTCCGGGGCGTCGCCAGCGCCTCGCCGACGCGGAAGATGCCGGGATAGCCGTAAGAGGCGGGCAGGACCGCCATCGCCGCGAGGACGACCCAGCGCCGCCGGCCGGCGCCCAGGGCCGCGGCCAGGGCCGAGGCGGCGCAGAACCAGGCGATCAGCCCGACGAGGCTGACGGCCAGGGCCGCCGGACCGGGCCCCAGCGCCCCCACCAGCGCCCGTAAGGCGACGGGGAACAGGCTGAAGCGCGACTGCCCATCATAGGTGAACATGAGGTCGCGTCCGACCCCGTCCGGATCGAGGTCGGCGAGGGCCCGCCCCACGTAGATGCGGGCATCGCCGTCGATCCCCTCGTAGGGATGCAGCAGGAGATAGAGACCTCCCATGCCGAGCGCCGGCCAAGCCGAGCGGCGCAGGACCGCCGCCCAGCGCGGAACGGCTCCGGGCATGGGGACGGTATCCGGGACGGCCACCAGGGGGTCGGAGGTCCCGGACGCCGCGCGCATCGTCAGGCTGCCCGGCGCGGCACCATGCGCTCGCTCGTCAGGGCGTCCTGTGCGCCCGAGACGCCCGCCTCGGTGTATTCCGCATCCTCGTTCACGCACCACGGATCGTAGCGGCGCTCCCCGGCGAGGATGTTCTCCACCGTGAGCATCGCGGTCATCATCGCGTGGTCCTGGTTGTTGTACTTGTGCATGCCGTTGCGCCCGACGAGGTGCAGGCTCGGATAGGCCTGTTCGAGGTCCCGCCGGATGGTGGCGACGTGGGCCTTGTAGTCCTCGTCGTAGACCGGATAGGCCTTGGGCTGACGCACGACGCAGGCGTCGACCACGTCCTCGGAGCGGATCAGCCCGATCTGGCCGATCTCGCGCTTGGCCAGCGCGATGAGGTCGGCATCGGACTGCGCCCAGAGCCCGTCGCCCTCGAAGCAGAAATACTCCAGGCCGAGGCAGGTATGCGCCGCGTCCGGCACCATCTCGGGCGACCACGAGCGGAAGTTCTGCACGCGCCCGACCTGCACGGACGGATCGTGGATGTAGATCCAGTTGTCGGGGAAATTCCGGTCCGAACGCGCGATCAGCGCCACGGTGAGGAAGTCCCGGTACTGCAGGGCGCGGGCCTGGAAGGTGCTGATCGGCGCGGGCGAGAGCGATCCGACGAGTTCGCGCAGCGGCGCCGAGGAGATGACGTTGCGCGCCGTGAAGATCTCGCGGGTGCCGTCGGCGGCCTTGGCCGTCACGGTCCAGAGGCCGGTCCGGACCTCGTAGTGCAGGCCGTCCACGCCCCGGTCGAGGCGCAGCGTTCCGCCCTGGGCCGCCACCTTCGCGGCGGCCGCCTCCCACATCATGCCCGGCCCCTTGCGGGGATAGCGGAAGGACTCGATCAGCGTCTTGATCACGGGCTCGCCGGCGCGCGGCGCCCTGCGCAGGCCGAGGGAGCGAACCAGCGCGTCGCGGATCGCAGCCCCGAGATCGAGTCCGTTGATGCGCTGGGCCGCCCAGTCCGCCGAGATGGCGTCGCAGGACATGCCCCAGACCTTCTCCGTGTAGGTCTTGAAGAAGATCGAGAACAGACGTTCGCCGAAGCGGTTGCGGACCCAGTCGTGGAAGCTCTTCGGCTCCGCGATCGGACGGGCGCGGGCATAGAGGTAGGAGGCGACGCAGGCGGTGCTCTCCAGGATCCCGAGGTTGCGCAGGGCCTCGAAGGCCTTGAGCGGATAGGCGTAGTACTTGCCCTTGTAGAAGATCCGCGACAGGCGCGGCCGCTCGATGAAGTCGTCCGGCAGCAGCTCGTCCCAGAGATCCACCACGGCCTTCGATTTCGAGAAGAAGCGGTGACCGCCGATATCGAACAGGTAGCCGTTATGCGCGACCGTGCGACTGATGCCGCCGACCTGGGCCGGATCCTTCTCCAGGACCGTCACCGAACGCCCGGCCTTCGTCAGCAGATAGGCGGCGGTCAGGCCGGCGGGTCCCGCCCCGATCACGAGCGTTTCCGAGTGGTGGCTCATCGGGCAGGACCGTCAAGTTAACCGAAGGACGACACATCTCCGGGATAGCGCGCGAGTGGTTAAGGAAGCCCTGTCCGCGCCGGGGCGGGGGCCTCCGCGCGCAGGCCCCCCGGGGTCTCGCGGTGCGCGGTGGCCCTCCCGCCGTCGGCCCGGCGCCCCATATGCGCATGGTCCTCCCGCCGTTCGGAACCGCCTTGCTCAAGATCGCCGCTCTCGCCTTCGTCCTCCTCTATCTCGCGCCCATCGCGATCTCCGCCGCCCTCTATGCCCGCCAGACCCGCGGGGACTGGCGCTCCGCCGACCGGTCCAGCACCGGCCTCCTGCCGCCGGCCGCGACCCAGCCCGAGGCGATCGTCCGGATCTTCTCGGCGCGGACGGTGAGTTGGCGCGGCATCCTCGCCACCCACAGCTGGATCGTCGTCAAGGAGGCGGGGGCCTCCGCCTATCAGCGCTTCGACTACACGGCCTGGGGCCAGCCGATCTGGATCGACCGCTTCGTGCCCGACGGGCGCTGGTTCGGAAGCGTTCCCGACACCATCGTGGCCGCCGACGGTCCCACCGCGGAGGCGATGATCCCGCGCATCCGGGAGACGATCCGGACCTACCGCTACGCGCAGCCGGGCGATTACACGGTCTGGCCGGGTCCGAACTCGAACACCTTCGTGGCCGCCGTGATGAGCGCGGTGCCCGAGATGGCGGCGAGCCTGCCGGCCACCGCGATCGGCAAGGACTTCCCCTACGACGGCCGCTGGATCGGCCTGACGCCGTCGCGAACCGGCCTGCGGCTCAACCTCGGCGGCTATCTCGGGCTGACGGTGGCTTGGGTCGAGGGCCTCGAGGTGAACCTGCTCGGTGCCGTGGCGGGACTCGATCTGCGGCGTCCGGCCCTCAAGCTTCCCGCCCTCGGTCGCGTGGGATGGTGACGGGCTCGGCCCCCACCGGGCTCCCTCGAACCATCCGACCGATGGACCGTTTCATGGCATCGGGAGGTGTGCTCATGACCGTCGTGGCTTCGAACAAGATCTGGCTGGAAGGCAGTACCGCCCGGACCGATGGGCTCCCGGTCTCCGCCAATCCCTATCCGGCCGGATCGCAGGAGAGCGCGGACTGGCTGGAGGGCTACACCACCGTCGAGGCCGAGCAACTCGGCGTCAGTCCGGATGCCGGCGAGAACATGTAGGCCCGGCAGGGGCGGGTGATCTCCGCTAGCGCGCCAGGCTCGCCTTCACCGTTCCCGTCGTCGCCGGCTCGGCCAAGGCGGCGGCGAAGGGATTCAGTCCCCTCTGGTCGACCACGCTGGCCGAGTACAGCGACAGGGCCGCCAGTAGACCGATTCCCAACGTGGCCTTCAGAACCGTCCAGAGGCGGCCGGTAGCGGAGCGCATGGTTCCATCCCTGACGTGGCGTTCAGGCTGCTTCGGCCGGGTTCGTGGCGCCATGATGGCCGGCCGCGGGAAAGCGCTGCCCCGAGGGGGCGACGGGGGCCAGGGTCACGGGCGGTTTCGGGTGTCGCGGATGGCCACGGGACACCATCCCGAGCAGTCCCGGTACAGCGACGGCAGCGAGGCATCGCGATCGACGTGCGTCGGCGAACCCGGATCCGCGGCGCCGCCACGAGCGGCTCCAGGGTCCGTCGCTCGCGTCACCGGCGTCCCCGCCCGGGAATGCGCATCCTTGGCGGCGATCCGGGGCGAGGATGCGCCGAGTTCAAGGGCTCGGCACGGGCCGCGGCCTGCGACTCCTTGCTTGGGCGTCGGCAAGGAACGCCCGTCGCTGCGAGACATTCTCTGCTCACATTCAGACAGTCGTGGCATACCAACGGGGTTCCCCGCATGCGCAACCATATCACGCCCGACCATCGCGCCCTGTCGGGGCCATCGACCGAGGCGGGTCAGAACTCCGGTTCCGCCGCCCCGACCCAGCGCCTCGAGCGGCTTCACGACGAGCACGGCGGGCCTGTGGCCGGCCCACCGTCCAGGCCGTCCGGCGCCCGTGTCTCGCCGGCTTCCGACTTCGAGGGCTTCGGCTCGTTTTCCTGAGCCGAAGCCCGCACCGGACCGCGTCCACGACGCGATCATTCGCCCTCACAGGATTTTTTCGATGACCACCCTGACCCATCTCGATGCCACACCCCGCCAGACCACGAACGATGTCCGCAACGTCGACGCCAATCGGACCGGGCCGCACAGCACGTCGATGAACCGCGAACACCGCGTCGGAAACACCGTCGACCAGGTGGATCAGGTCAGCAGCGTGACCCTGCTCGGGTTTGCGGTGGCGGGATCGATCGTGATGCTCGCCGCCCATTGGCTGGTGGGCTGAACCTCCGGGGCGACCGGCGGTCGCCGATCGATCGTAGCTGCATGGACGGACCGATGACCCGCACCCTTCTGACCCTCGCCGCCTTGGCAATTGCCCTGTCCGCCTCCCCCCTGACGCATCCGGCCTCGGCGGAACCGCTCGCGCCCACCGGCGGAGCGGGAAATACCGGGGTCACCACGCCGTCCATGGCCCCGGGCGCCGCGCCGCGGGCCAGCGACGCCGTGGGTCGCCCCGCACCGAACGTCGTGGGCAATCCGAGCCCCAATTCCATTCCCGGAAGCAGCCCGGGCCTGAACATCGGCGGCACGCCAACCAGCGGGCCGCCCGGGACCGGTGGTGCGGCGGGCGGCCCTTCGATCGGCAACCAGTAGCGGGGCAGCCCGGCGCCGCCCCGGTTCAAGGGCGACACGCCCGGCCGCCGTCCACCGGATAGGGCGTGACGACGGCAATCCAAGGTCGCGGCCCTGCCGCCCGCGCATGCCCGACAGCAGGCACCCCGCGTCGGCGCGTCGCCCGGAGAGGCGCCATCCGGCCCACGGAGTTCGCGCAACCATCGGATGATTCCGGCTCGGCCGTTCGTCTATCTCATGCCTCCCGAAACCCGGGGGCTGTTACCTTGACACCCGCGCGGTTCACGCCGTGGCGGGTGTTTTTTCTGGGTTCGCCCTGGGACATCGTCAGGAATCGTCCGGCGTGACGGGCATTGGGCCGATCGACCGACCGGCCGGCTCGTCCGCCCCGCGCAGGATGGGCGCGCGACTCTATCGATGAACGCGGCAACGCCCGTCGCGACGAGGCGATCGGACGGGTCTGCAAGACCTGCGATGCCGCGCGAAGGTCTGCGCAGCGCCGGCGTCCGATAGTTATCCGGGACAGGTCACGAAAGGACAGGGGCCCGAGTAAGGCGATCTTCGCATGCGCCAGCGAAGATCCCGGCCGTGCGAGCCGACCCTGACCGCCAATGGTCGGAACGCCAATCCATCGCGGGGATGCTGCCGGTGCGACGCACGTCCTGCTCGGTGCCGGCATCCGCGGGGGGGCGTCCGTCGAATGCCTTCCCCGGTTCTGCGAAAGCTCCGACGCGTTTTTCGGTTCCTGTTGCTGGATTGTTGCTGCGAATCGTCCACGATTCGTGTCGAATTCCTCCGTTGAGGTCGACGCCCGATCAACCGTTAGGTCTCACCGCGCCCGCCCGGCTCCGGCCGCGGCGGGTTTTGATTGGCAAGTTCCGATTGGCAAGTTCCGATCGACAGGTTCCGATGGGAACGACGAAGACGGACCGGCTGTTGCCCTGGTAATCTCGCCATCAGGACACCCCATGATCAGAACTGCCGCCCTCGCCCTCAGCGCCTCCCTCTTCAGCCTGTCCGCCCTGGCCCAGCCCGCCACGGCCCCTGGCGCCGCCCCCGGCCAGCCGCGCGGCACCGTGGTCCAGGGTCAGCCGAACACCACGGGCAACGACCCGAGCGTGTCCGTCTCCCGGGGTGCGACCGGTGCCGAGACGGCGACGACGGACTCGGCCGCGGGTGGAAATGCCGGCAAGCCCGAGCAGGCCGTCCCCAACAGCAGCGCCGGCGGCCGCTGACGCCTGACGGCCTTCGGCAAGGCCTGTTCTTGACAAGTCCCGACCGACCCGCCCGGCTCCGGCCGCGGCGGGTTCTTCATGCCCGGGGGGCAAGCCACCGGGGGCCGCCTCAGCCGACGTCGACGTCGATGTCGAACGCCATGCCGCGGCCCGGCCCCTGGTCGGCATAGTCGACGAGGGCATAGCCGCGCTCGCGCAAGGCGGCCTCGAGACCGTCCCGGTGCTTTCGGAACGTCTGCCCGATCGCCAGAGGCGTCAGGCGCGGATGGCTCTGTCGAAGCTGATCGACGCCGATGCTCAAGGGCGCGCCCTCGCGGTCGGCGATGCGGATGAGGGCGGATGCCAGATCCGCGGCCTTGGTCTCGGCCGCCGATTTCGCCTTGAATGCCATGATCGGATCCTCTTCTCGTATCATCCGTGATGAGGACCGGCCCGTGTGGATCCCGCCTCGTGCCGGCCACCCCATCGCCCCCGGTGATCGAGTGGGCGGTCCGCGCCCTGCTGGGTTCGCCGGGCAAACGGAACGCGCCGAGCGTCCGCGCCCTCCGGCCCTTTCACCCGGCGTGGGAGAGGGGCCGAGCGCCCGTGCCCGGATCGATACCGAGCCGGTGGCCGCCCCAACACATGTTCTTCCTTCGTTCTAGCAGATGCCGGGGCGGGATGCACGGGAGAACCGGCAGTCCCTCCAGACCCGAGGCGCGCCGGTCGGGCCGGCCTTCACGGCAACCAGGAGCTCGACGATGATCGAGGAACGGGAAGGGCGGGGTCCTCTACAACTAGGCTATAGTATCCCAATCACAAAGTCGTGTCTGAGTCTGCCGCCTTCAATCCGCGATAAAAGCCGCGGACGACCATGATGACATCAAGCAAGAGTAACGCGGCGTTCACTGAAGCTTTTGACGAAGACATAAGGTCTCCCGGGCTAAATGCATCCCATGATGCTCACCCTCGCAACGCTTCTGGAAAGCCAGGCCGTCGTCTCCGTCCTGGCTGCAGCGACGATCTGCACCCTGAGTGCCTGGCTGACGGTGCACCTGCTCCGGAAGGCCGAGGCCGCGCCGGCGACCCGACGCGGACGATGGCTGGTGGGCACGGCCCTCGCCGCCGGGCTCGGAGTCTGGACCACGCACTTCCTGGGCATGCTCGGATATCGGACCGACGTCATCCTGGGCTTCCATTCCGGGACCACGATCGCGTCCGCCCTGATCGCCGTGGTGGCGGTGGGCGTGCCCTTCGCGCTCTCGGCCCTGCCGAAGGGTCGCCCGGCCCGGGGCCTCCTGGGTGCCGTGGCGGGGCTCGGCATCGGCGCGATGCACATCACCGGCATGTCCGCCCTCGAAGGCTGCACCCAAAGCCAGTCGGACACGGCCAACGCCCTGGCCTACCTGCTGGGGGCGGGGGTGATGGCGGGGGCGCGCCTCCTCCCCGAGCGCCGGCCCTTCGATGCGATCGCCTGCGCGCTCATCGTCCTGGCGGTGTGTGGAACACACTTCACCTCCCTGGCCGGGACGGTGCTGGAGGGGCAACCCACCGCGACGCTCGGCCCGAACGTCCAGGTGGCGCTGAGCATCCTGACCGCCGCCGGTGCGGCGATCCTCATCACGGGTGCCTTCGTCGCCCTGGCGGCGACCCGGCGCTTCGAGGCCCAGGAACAGGCCCACCTGAACGTCCTGGCGACGGCGCTCCAGAACATGTCCAACGGCATCCTGAAGATTTCGTCCCAGGGATCCATCGAACTCTACAACCAGCGCCTCCTCGGCATGCTCGATCTGGCTCCGGACGCCGTCCGGGTCGGGATGCACCTCGAGGACTTTCTCAAGGCCACGGGTGATTCCAACGGATGGGATGCCGAGCGCACCGCCCGTGTGGCGGGCAACCATTGGCTCTGGATGGGCAAGGACGAGGAGACCCGGGTCGAGCACCTCTTCGACGACGGCCGGATCCTGTCGATCGCCTGCCAGCCCGTCGCCGACGGCGCCGTCCTGACCTACGACGACGTGACCCGGGACCGGCGTGCCCAGGCGGAGATCTCGCAACTAGCCTATCACGACCCCCTGACGGGTCTGTGCAACCGGCGCGCGCTCAACGAGCGGATGCTCGCCGTGCATCAGACGGGGGCTCGATCCACCCTGCTCCTGCTCGATCTCGATCGGTTCAAATTCGTCAACGACACCTTCGGCCATGCGGTCGGTGACCAGTTGCTCGTCGCGGTGGCGGGCCGGCTGCGCGCGCTCATCGGCGAGGCGGACTTCATCGCCCGGCACGGCGGCGACGAACTCGCGATCCTCACGGCGGGCGATACGGCCTCGGCCAAGGCCCTGGCAGACCGGATCGTGGCGGAGATCGAGAAGCCCTACATCCTCGCGAGCATGACCGTGGTCGTCGGCTGCAGCATCGGCGTGTGCGGCCTCGACGACAGCACCAGTCCCAGCGACCTGATGCAGCGGGCCGATATCGCCCTGTACGAAGCCAAGCGCCGGGGCCGCGGGGTGGCGGTCGGCTACCAGCCCGGCATGATCGAGGCGATCGCCGCCCGCGGCCATCTCGAGAACGATCTGCGCGGGGCGCTCGCCCTGCGGCAGTTCTATCTCGTCTATCAGCCGATCCTGTCGCTCACGACCGACCGGATCGTCTCCTGTGAAGCCCTGATCCGCTGGAACCATCCGCATCGCGGACTGGTCTCGCCGGATGAGTTCATCCCCCTCGCCGAGGAGACCGGGCTGATCGTTCCGATCGGACAATGGGTGCTGGAACAGGCCTGCCGGGAGGCTGCGAACTGGCCGGACGCGCAGCATCTGGCCGTCAACGTGTCCGCGGTCCAGCTCCGTTCGCCCCTCCTGCTGACGCATGTCGCCGAAGCCCTGGCCGCGAGCGGCCTGCCTGCGAGCCGGCTCGAACTCGAACTCACGGAGACGGCGCTTGTCGAGGACGGGCGGCAGATCGCCCATACCCTGGACGCTCTGCGCCGGGTCGGCGTCAAGATCGCGATGGACGATTTCGGGACGGGCTACTCCTCCCTTGCCCACCTGCGCGATCTTCCCCTCGACCGGATCAAGATCGATCGCAGCTTCGTCGCCGCGGCGCTGGACGACCGGCAATCCCTGGCGGTCATCAAAGCGGTGACGCAGATGGGCCGCGACATGAACATCCCGACCCTGGCGGAGGGCGTGGAGAGCCGCGAGCAACTCGATCTCCTCCGGGCGATCGGCTGCGACGCGGTCCAGGGCTACCTGATCGGCCGGCCCTCCCGTCGCCAGACGGTCGCCTACCCGGAGGGCGGCGCCCGCGCGGCGTAGGCGCCGGACCGCCCCGCAGCCCGCCTTGGTCGGCCGCCGGTGGATGGGGTGCAACCGCCCAGGGGCTGAACCCCCAGGCGTCCGGTTGTGTGAATGTTAACCCAAGGCGGGTGATCGATCAGGATGCGGCGCGTTCGGGACCTATCGGGATCCTTACGCGCCCAGGGGCGTCTTCCGCCCGGTCCAGGTAGAGCGATGCAGAACGATCCACGGCTGTTCAGCCTGCCCCGCTGGCGCGTGACACGGTGGCTGACCGATGCAGGCCACGAGGTCCCCGACGAGATCCGCAAGGCCCTGGTCGCGAGCCTGTTCGGGACGCTGCCGATCTTCGCCGGGGGCGTCCTGAACACTCTGGCGGTCTCGGCGCTCGTGGCCTCGCGGATTCCGCAGAGGCCGTTCCTGCTCTGGTGTGTGCTGGAGTGCGGCATCTGCCTCACCCGCCTCTTGGTGCTCGTCATCGCGCAGCGGGCCGCCGCCGCGCGCCGCAAGACGCCGACCGACCTCTATATCCTGCTCGGTCTCGCCTGGGCTGCCAGCGTCGGCTACGGGACCTTCATCAGCCTGACCAGCGGGGACTGGGTCGTGGCGACCCTGGCCTGCCTCTCCGCGGCGGCGATGGTCGGGGGCATCTCGTTCCGCAACTTCGGCGCGCCGCGGCTCGCCGGGGCGATGATCGTTCTGACGCTCGGCTCCTGCTGCCTCGCCGCGCCCTTCACCGGGGAGCCGCTCCTCCTCATCACGTTCCTGCAGATCCCGTTCTACCTCGCCAGCATGAGCGCGGCCGGGTTTCGCCTGAACCGGATGTTGGTTGCCACCATGCAGGCCGAGCGCGACCATGCGTTCCGGGCCCGGCACGACAGCCTGACCGGCCTTCTGAACCGGGCCGGGCTGGCGGACGCGATCGCAGCGCGGCGCGATGGTCTCACGGCCCTGCTGTATCTCGACCTCGATGGCTTCAAGGCCATCAACGACACGCATGGCCACGCCGCGGGCGATCAGCTGCTCCAGGCCGTCGCGGAGCGCCTGCGGTCCAGCGCGCGACCGCAGGATATGGTCGCGCGCATCGGCGGCGACGAGTTCGTCGTCCTCACCGATGTCCCGGCGCCCGCCGCGCTGATCGCGTTCAGCGACCGGATCGTGGCGCAGATCTCCGTTCCCTTCCCCCTGGATCGCGCGCGGACGGTGCAGGTCGGGGTCAGCATCGGGATCGCGCTGGCGCCCGAGCACGGCACCGACCTGGCGGGCCTGCTCTCCGCGGCCGACGAGGCGCTCTATGCCGCCAAGGCCCTGGGCAAGAGCCGCAGCGCCCTCGCGCCGCAACGCGCGGCGGCCTGACCCGACGGCGGGCGAACGGCCGGGGCGGGCCGACCGCATGGCCCGGTGACGATCGTCGAGGACCGAGTGGCAAGGACCCTGTGACGAAGACCCGGTGAGCCCGGCGCCGGAGCGGACGGCGCGCCTCTGTGCCGGTCGCCGCGCGCCCGGCGCAGCGTCGTGCGGTGAGCCGGGCGGCACGGCCCCGGTTCCGCAATGGCGGAACCCGGGAGCGCGAACGAACCATGGGAGCGATCGCGGTAAGGCGAGCGACCCGCGCGGCGTCCACCGATTGCAACCCTCTCGCCGGACTTTCTGCAAGCTTCTCGCCCCTCACGGCCCCAGGGCTCACGACCGGGGCTGATGCCCCCCAGAACGCGTACGGGGCGGCGGTGACGGGCACCCGTCCGGCCCGCTCCGTCGGCACGCCTCGCGCTTGCTGCCAGGATATCAGAGGCTTGCGTTTCGGCAGGATGGTCGTTGATCCGGGCGCGGATCAAGGATGTCCGTTGGCTGTGGCATCCCTCCGATGGTGCCCGTCTTCGAAGCCTCAAAGGGGTCTATCGTTTCCGACCCTCAGATCAGGTCCGAGAATACACGATCTGACCAACCCTTGAGATTGGCCCGGCCCGATGGCGTGGGAAGCCGTTCGCCGCGCGGCGGCTTCGGGCCTCTTGGCCCGGGCGTCGTCTTTGTCTGACGGCTTGGTTTTTGTGGGCCACCGATGGCGTCCCGCTCGAACAGGAGACACGCTCCCTGTTCATCCGATATCCAGCCTCGGTCAGCCCATCCGATGAAGCGCCCGTCATAGGCATAAACTTTGTCATCGTGGATGAAGGCCACAGCCTTGCCGCTCCAGAGATAGAGCGAGTGTCCATCGTGGCAGAAGACGGCCTCTCGCCCGGCTTGGTCAAAGAATTCGATCATGGCCGGTGCCGCCCCTCAAGTTGCTGCGTCAGGTCCGACGCGTCATGCCAAGATTCACAGACCTAATCCCGGTCCCGACTTTCCGGCGTGTCGACGCCATCGGTGACGCGTGCGATGTCGGCCACGGCATCATCGAACTGGACAGGCGCACACTCATATCACGTATTCCAGCTCGTGCCCGATCAGTCTGCGCATGGTTTTTCAAGATCAAAGCCTGCGCTGAGACATGATTTGATCCCGGGTGACGAATGAGGGCTTCGCTATTCCGAAACGCGATTGCGGGAATATTTCTCTGATGCCGGTGTGCATCACGGACGCGAAGAGCGGGCACCGATGCCCTCTCCCGCGGCCATCGTCTGTGGGAATGCATCGTCTGGTCTCGACCCCACCGAGGTATGACGGGCGATCCGCTTCCGCTGGCACTTACGGCAGCGGCCTGCCGTTCCGCTCGATCCGCTTCAAGAGCTGGATTGCTCGACCAAGCGCGAGCATCACAAATCCGCCGATCGTCCCTCCCAGGGCTGGGCCGAGGTAGGCGCCCCCTTCAGATGCCGGTGCTCCCGAAGAGGCGAGCAGGAAGAAGCTGCCGAACGCGATGTGCAGCGCTCCGGCGATGTAGAGCGTGAGTTTCACGGGATACCCTTAAAAATCTTTCGCGGACCTGGTGTCCGCACCTACGCCTGCGCGAGCCGTCGTGTGTGCGCTAGTGCTCCGCCTGGTACGCTATCCCATTGCCGGCCACGATATCGGGGCGTCGGCGACGGAGAGAGACGCGCGCTCCCGCCTTGCGACAGCTGGGGGAGGCGCATGCCTCGCTATCACTTCAACGTCTATGACGGCATCGTCCTTCTCGACAAAAAGGGTGTCGAGTTGCCGGACGCTAGGTTCGCACGACGAGAGGCTATCCGGTATGCGGGCGTCCTTCTGGAGGAAGGCGCAAGACTCGAAAGCCTTGGTCGGGAATGGCGGATGGAAGTTACCGACGGAACGGAGCTGATCCTATTCCGGCTGGATTTCTTTGTGACGCCCTCTCCAGCCGCAAGTCCGTTGAAAGCAAGTCCGTTGAAAGCGCTTGGTCAATAACCCTGGTCCCTGGATGCCTTCGGGTTGGCTATCCGTTTCAGCGGTTGATGGAAGTCCGCTTTAGACTCGATTTTATCGCCTTTGCTTGCGGGTTTGTGATGCTGTCCGGTTGATCGTAACATGCCGACTGCACGAACCAAGATCGGAGCGTGGAAAGTGCGCATGGCTCAAGCCCGACGGCCCTGATGGAGCTCGAGCTCCACGAGATCGGGATAGGGGCGCAGAGGATGTGCGATCACTGCACCGATCCACCCTCAGGCGCCTGCAGCATACGCAGCGCTTCGCCGAGAATTTCATACAGGTCGGACACGCCCTGGTGGCCCATCGGGATGCCCACCCTCTGATCCTCTACGGTGGTGAGGATGACGATTGCCATGCGCTCTCCCATCATCAGGTCCGGCTTCGGCATCATCAAAAGGAGGAGTACGTCGCCCTCGGAGGCGTCCGATCGCGCCTCTTTCGCCACCGAGGGTCGAAACGGCTTCTGCTCGCTCATAACCATCTCCGCAGCTGAATTTGAGAGGCGCCGATGGCTGAGCGCGCTTCCCCAGTCGGTCTATTCAGAGTGGGGGCCGGTCACTGCATGACCTCGGAGTCTGGCTTCAAACCACGCAGTGCCTCACCGATGACCTGGTAGAGGGTCGACAGCGCCTCGTGTCCCAGAGGTATGCCGAAACGATCTCCATCGACTGTCTTCAGGATGAGGATTCCGACGTCCTCGCCCATCAAGATGCCGGCCTTGGCTTCGCAGAGGGGGAACATGAACGGGCCTTCGCCGTCGAACTCGACCTGCTCGGCCGCCTCCAGCGCGAAGAACTGATCCTGTTCGGAGCGGTTCTCGTCGGCCATTGATGATCTCCTGCTCCGTCATCGTGCGGAGACGTTCGATGCCCTCGCAGGGCACGCCCCTCATGTATCATGGTTTCCTATGCGCAGGGACGTGAGGCAGCATGTGGCTCGCCAGGACCGCACCCAAACGAGGCTCTGCTCGGCTGTATGACCGTGATGCTCGCAGGCATTGCATGGGCTTACGCTGTATCGAAGCGTATTTTCTTGCGTAGGCGCCGTACGCTCCCGATTCGGGGTCGACGTTAAGCTTCTAAGGAGACGGGTTGCGCCGCGTCTCCACTTTGAGGGATGGTGAGCCGAGCCGACCTTGAGAGGGTCTTTCTGGGAAGCGGCTGCAGATGTCGTGCTCAAACCTGAAGAGCACGTCGATCGAAGAGACTTAAACCATTCGTTCGCTCATCAGCATCCCGGCATCATCGAAGATGCCCTCCCACACCGAGGCTGCGACGCGAAGCGTGACCCGCCAAGTGCCGACGTGCTCCTCGATGCCTTTCTCGATGCGGCTGGTCACTTGCCCGAGCCGCATCTTCTGGCGCATCAAACGGGGATTGATCATAAGCCGGGAATGCAGCTGGTTCGGATCCAGCATCCAGTCGCCACTATCGTTTCGCTCCAGTCGCATAACAAGCCTTTGATCAGCTTGGCGGCAAATGCGGAGCTGAACGCGAAGATAGCACGGATTCCCGACTCGAGGTGCGTGCCGATTATGAGCGTCGTCTCGCCTGAACGAAGCGCAAGCGTTTAGACGCCGGCTTCCATTGATCCGCTCGCTCGCAGACGTGCAGCCGGCCCAGATGATTTCTTTAGAATTCCAATCCATCACGAGCGGGCGCGTTGACGCCCCGTGAGAGACCGCATCGCATATCAGGACGGCGAGAACGAACCCGACTCACGGACGGAGCCGGGAGATGGGGACGCCGCGCAGGCCCAGGCCCGGGAAGGCCTTGTCCAACACGAGGCCATGTCTGTGCGGGCCGTAGACAGCGAAGACCGCGCAGTCTGGGCTACGCATGCCGGCCGCGCAAAGAGCGGCGCCCCTCGATCACAAGGGGCGCCGGGACTGTTTAGTAATAGCTGCGCCGGCCGTAACCCCGATCGTGACCGTAGCCGTGACCGCGTCCTCGACCGAAGCCGAACTCTCGACCACCGAAGCGATGTCCGAAGTGGCGACCACCGCCGTAGCCATGGCGACCGTATCCATCACCATAACCGCGGCGACCGTATCCGCGGCCGCCATAGCCTCCGTAGCCGTACTGGACGGTCTCTACCGCGGCCGCAGGCTCAGTCATCGCCGCGACACCGAGCGGTGCTGCCGAGGACGGTGTCGCTGCCAGAAACAAACTGGCAGCCATCAGGCCAGCACCGAGCGTGAGCGTCTTGAGCATTGGGTATCTCCCTGCGGACCTACCCGTTCAGATAGGCTGCACGTCCCTCGTAGCAGGCCCAATCTGAACGGCGTCCACGCTCTCTCGCCGCCGCTTTACTCGATGGAGACGGCCCCAATACCCGTTAGGAACCCGAGGGGCCAAAACGTATTCGGGTGGTCGGGCTCCGAGGGGTTCCTGATGGTTGGTCCGAGCACAGAGTGGCCGGGTGCTTCGAGGTTGGTTTGGCCGGTGCGTGACGCTGGTGTCGGCAGTTCGCCCGCAAGGGGGACGTCGCCATCAAACCGATGGTGCCTGGCACTCTCAGCTGACCCGGCCCAAAGCCAGCCGGTCGAGTCCATGTGACTGTCCGGTTTTGATCCGCCAAAAAGACCAGTTGAACGACCGGGATGCGCGCGACGCTGCCACGAAACGCTCTTGCAGAACCGGAGCTTGAAAGCCGTTCGATGCGGATCGCGCCGAGCGCCGCTTTGTAACCCCAAGCTAACCACGGCTCTCGGAAGCCGATGTTTGTCAGTCCGAGAGATTCATGATCGAGGCCCGCGCGGAGCGAGAACGTATGGTGCCGGTTGCGGGACTTGAACTCGCGACCTACCGCTTACAAGCAGATGAATCCGGATGTTGTTGCAATTGACGCGAGTACACTCTGCGCAACGCTGTTCGACATAATTTTACGGCTACCCGGGGAACGTGTTGCGGCCTGGGTATGCGCGGTATCCTCGAATCATGTCGATCCTTATGAAGCAGTATGCAGCCACATGACTGTAACCGCAGCTGCAACCAGCGAAGATGTTTCGTGACGAGTATGAGGCTGTTGGGACCAGAAGCTCCTCCAAAAGAGGAGGAAGTTGCGGATCCGGTCCAAACAATTCGTACAGGCTTCTCAAACGCCTATTCGGACGCGGAAGCTAAACTATACCTTTTCGATTTCTAGATAACCGATCGTGCCCGCGGCATCCTCCGTATAGCGCTTGCTTCGGATTGTCTCCGGGGCGATCCCTTGCGCGAAGCTCTCGATCTCGGATGGGGTGCGGTAGAGTAAGTACCAATCCATGAAAACCTCCATGTAGGCTTCCTCGCGGACGCCCCAGAGGAAATTCGGGATCAGGAGTTGGCCACCCTCGTGAAGATGATCGAATAGGACGCTTGTGAGACGTGCCGCCACTCTCGCATCAAGGTAATCATACAGGCCGGCGGCATAGATCAGGTCAAATCGCCCCAAGCCCGTCTTTCCCGCCAAGATCTGCCGGACGGTGGCCTGTCGCGCTTCGATCGTGTGCGAGACAGAGCCCTGGTACCCATCAACGACAGCTAAGCTTTCCGCGTCCTGATCTAGGGCAAGTAGGCGTCCGATTCTCCCCGCTTTGAGGGCGATGCTTAGCTCCGCTTCACGAAGATGCCCACTCGCTACGGACAGGATCGAAGGCATCTCGCGGCGTGTGGCTACCTCGTCGATCTTTGCGGCAAGGATGGAGCGACGATGACGGACTGCCTCACAGGCCGTCACGTTCACGGTGAAAGCCATGACCGTGCGTCCGGCCTCCGTGGCAGCCTCCTGCGCCGCTCTTGCCGCTGGATGTCGATAGACGAAGTCAATCAGTCCAGCATCGCCGGGGTATCCACGCGGCCTTGAGAAAGAATGCCTGGTGAAGGGGCATTCGTGTATTAGACTTGCGACAGCATGTGAGCGTGCAGCGGGGAGAACAGCTTCGCGCCAAGTTTTATCGCTAAACGTTTCCTTCAGAAGGCTAAGAAGATCGATGAGCGTATCCGTCATCGCAGTATAGTCTTCGGGCAAGGCGAGGCTGACAACATTTGTTAATGCGCGATTAACGTCGTCAGAAACGACAGGATAGAGAGCTTGCGGTAGAGTAACCGCCTGCTGATTTTCGAAAAATGATCTTGGACTGTCGTCAAGAGATCTAAAGGTGCTGAGGAGATCACGTTCGCGTAAAAGTGAAAGTCCGCCGCTGGCCATATCTCTAACGCCCTTGCGCACCAACGTCCGGAGGATCCGGGGATGCGAAGATTAGGGTTAACGAGAGGTTAAGGCTGGTCCAAGAGCAGCAGCTGCGTAAATCTTCCCATCATTATCTTTTGTTTGACCGTGTGGCCTGAGCGCACCCAAAAATGCGGAGGAGGGGCTACGGCTGCTGCCCCCTAACGCAGATTGAGACTGATCCGGCTCGGATTTCCGACGCGGTCACGCTGGTCAGGTAAGGGGTTCGCATTCTCTCAGACTGCGTCAGACGCAACGGCAAAACGCTGTGGAGCGCTTCCACCAATTGGAGAGCGCCGATTAAGTGAAAGCGCCCATGCTCATTCTATTAGGGATTTAGGAAATTGGCGCTGGTACCACCCAGCGGGGAGGCGCCAAAACGATGACGAACGAACCGCTAGACCTCCTTGATCGAGAGCTCGGCAAGCGTTGGTTTGAGCGCCGCTCACCCGAGCTCAATGCGGCCTTCGAGGTTCAGCACGCAAAGGCCTTGAGCACCGAACTCAGCAGAGCGTGCCAGTTTGTAGGTCTACTGTATGTCGCGTTCGGAGCAATGGATGCCCTCCTGATCCACGACATGCTTCCCTACCTCCTGCCGATCCGCTTGGCGATCGGTGTAATCTACGTGATGGCGATCGGGATACAGGTGCGGCGCGGCGTCGGTACGCGCATCCTCGAATTCCAATGTGCGATCGGAATTGTTTTAGGCTTTGCCGCGTGGCTGTTCTTGGCTGCTCAGAGCGCGGAGATGACGGCGACGCTGTACTATGCAGGGTACGGCCTTATATTCATGCTGGTTGCCAATCTGTTTTTCAATCTAAGCTTTGAGTTTGCGCTACTCTCATCCGGGTTGATCGCGGCGATCTTTTTGTACTGGGCGATAGCGTTTGTCGGCGATACGACTTACATTGTCTGCTTCGGGTCGCTATACCTATTCAGCTTTCTTCTGACTGCTTTCCTGAACTTCAAATACAACCGCGAGCGCTATCGCGTACACTTGAATGCTAGCCGGGCGGAACTGCGACAGCAGGAGATTGTGAAGCGCGGAGACGAGTTGATTCGGCTCTCGACCACAGACGCTCTCACCGGGCTAGCGAACCGCCGAGCCATTGATGACTCCTTACGTAAGCTCTGGCTCGACGGTAAGGACTCTGGTAGAGCGTTCGGCGTTGTCTTGATCGATGTCGATTACTTTAAATCGTACAACGATCGCTATGGGCATCAGCAGGGTGATCGCTGCTTGGCCGGCGTCAGTCAGGCCATGTGCGGTGTAACTGAGCCACTGCGATACACCCTTGGGCGCTTCGGTGGCGAAGAGTTCGCGGCTCTTTTTCAAGCTGACTCCATGGAGCAAGTCGCCGCGTTCGCCGAAGAGATCCGGCGGGTGGTCGAGAGCCTGCAGATTACTCATACGGCGCGCCGCGATCACCTCTCGGGCATTACGGTGAGCATTGGCGCAGCATTTTCCGGGGATGTTGCGAGCGACAAGCCCGAGCGAATGATCACTGCGGCCGATCTTGCGCTCTATGTGGCGAAGGAAGAGGGGCGCAACTGCGTCCGGACCTTTGATCGCCGGATGCTCGAGTCCGATGTAGGCGACGCACTCACAGCCGAGATGCTACGTTCGGCCATCACGGACCGGCGCATCTCGGCAGTCTTTCAGCCCATCATTGATGTGACGTCGGGCCTCATTTGGGGCGCCGAAGCACTGATGCGCATCAAGGATCCAGAGGGGCGGGCCGTCTCGCCAGAATCCTTTATCCCTGTGGCTGAGCGGACGGGCGTCATAATGGAGCTCGGCGAATGGATGCTGCGCGAGGCTTGTGACCTCCTCGCCTCGGAACCTTCACTTCCAGTTGTCAGCGTCAACGTCTCCTCGCGGCAAATCGAGGATTCGAATTTCGTCAACGCTGTTGAGGCGATTGTGCGCGCTGCCGCGATCGCGCCCTCCCGCTTAGCCCTCGAAATCACCGAGGGAGGGCAAATCAGCGGAAACCCTCGGGTCGCACAGCTAATGGAGCGGCTGTCCGCGATCGGGATCCGCGTCTGGCTCGACGATTTTGGAACCGGGTTTGCCGGCCTAACCTGTCTGAGCGAACTGCGCTTTGACATGGTCAAGATAGATCGTTTTTTCGTTCAGAGTTGCGACACGCCGAGAGGAGCGAAGCTGCTGAAAAACATCATTGATTTGGTGGGAAGTTGCGACCAAAGGACGATTGTGGAGGGCGTCGAGGAAGCTCACCAAATCGAACTTGTCTCGTCGTTTGGCGTCGATCTGTTCCAGGGTTACCATCTTGGGCGACCGATGCCGAAGCACGAGTTCGTCCTACGGCTCGCTAATCATCCTAATTTAGTTTGAAAGCCAGTCTGCCTCCAGTCAGGCCGACTTTGATCATCGATCGTTCTTCACCACTATGATCGTCCAAGAAGCTTAGCCCCAATTTTTGCAGTGACTCTGCGACCGCTGTACGGCTAAGCAGCAAAGCATCGGCCGTCCATAATGCCTTAAACTGACAAGCATACTCTCAAAGTTGAGTAGGATAAGCCGTGCTAGCATCGGTTGGCGTTTGAAGGAGCCTATATGTTGGGGGGGGCATACTTAGTCACGTTCGCCTCTGCGGTATAATACGTAGCTTTCTGTATTTCACCGATGTGGAATTGACATCTGGCCGCCACGCGATGCAATATCATTGCGCGAATTCAATGTGACTCGATGGGGTTGTATCCGAGGCGCGAACAGGCGCTGATCATACAGCTTTTGCCCGTAAAAAGCCGTCTTCGGGCGGCTTTGCGAGAATCTAACCATAGTGAGTCGGCGGTTTCTGTTCACCCGCGAGAATCAAGGACGCAGCGCACATCGCTCCGCCATCGATTCGCACTTCGAACTTGGTCAATCCAGGGGCGAGGTGCGTCTGGATGTGTGAACCACCTCTTTGACACGCCACGCCCTCGTTGAAACGAGGATGCGATGTCCGACATCGGTGGTATAACAATCGAGCCGTTCCTAACCATCAAACAAGCTTCGGTGCAGCTCGGAGTACATTACTGGCTGCTTTTGCGGCTGGTAAATTCGGGTGGCGTTCTGACTTATAGCTTCGGCAACTCCAAAAAGCGCATTCGTTTGTCTGAGTTAATCGCCGTCGTTGAAGCCGGCCGGAAGGTAGGTGCGTTATGAGCACCGCCCCGATGACTACGTCAAACAAAGCCGTCGGCTTTCTAAAGGCTCTGCACGGCGATGCCTTTGTGGGCTTTCAGCTTCTTTTTCAGCTGCCTACCCGTAATACAGATTCCTTTGAAGCTAAGGAATGGGCTGCGCTGGCAACTATGATCGAGCGGAGGAGAGATACAGTCGACCTTTACGGGGTGATAGGTACCCAGAGCACACGGGTTGGTGGCGCGAAGAGGGGCGCGATTGATACTGTCGCGCAGGTGTCGGGGCTTATTATCGACGTAGACTTTGCGTCCAAGAAGGATAACGGAAAAACGTATGTCGCAGATGCTGAAGCGGCAAGAATGATCCGGGAACGCTTACTGCACGCTCCTTCCGCGGTTGTCGCAACCGGAAATGGAGAGCATTGGCACTGGTTCTTCGACCAGCCGATCATCATCACGACTGAAGAGGACCGTCAGCTCGCGAAGGCCATTTCGCTTAACTTCAATCGGGCCATGCAGGCGATTTTTCGCGAAGCCGGGGCCGAAATCGACAGCGTTGGCGATATTACCAGGGCATTTCGTCTGCCCGGGACCTTCAATCACAAAGGAGGGAGCAAGCGGCCGGTCGTTCTTCAAGTTTTCGACCCGACTCGCCGCTATACAGTTGCGACGCTTGCCGACTTCGCAACTCCCGCTCCCGCTCCGATGAAGCGAAGGCGCCGGCCGAGTAATGGACTTGCTCTGGCGAGACACGAAGCCATCCGTCGCGATTGCTCTTGGTACTTCGATGTCACTGGTGATGGAGCTGTTTCCTGCTCAGAACCAGACTGGTTCGCCGCAGCAAGCATCACTGCGTGCTGCCAGGATCCGGAAGAGACCTTTCACGCCTACAGTGAAAGCTACGACCGATACGACCGCAGGGAAGCTCAGTCTAAAATCGAGCGGGCGATCAAAAACTCTATGCCTCGGACTTGTGCGTCCATCGAGTCTGATCTTGGATATACGGGCTGTCAGGCTTGTCCCCATCACGGAAAGATCACGTCACCCGTTCAACTCGGCAGCGGTCCGCGTCGGTACGATCCAGGTCAAGAGGGGCCTATCCCGCTTGGCTACACCCGTGATGGGAATTTCGCGCTCCGTGATCCGGTTCGCAACATCATCATACCTGCGAGCGCTCAACAACTGCTCTCCAGTCAGTGGCTGCAGGGGGTAGCCCCGTCCAGCTTCTGGAAGCACCAATTCGCGACTGAGAAATCTTTCAGTTCGACGGCAGCCGGCGAGGCTATCATCGCTGCGTGCAAAGAGGTGGGCCCGTTCAATCCCACTCGGATCCGTGGTCGCGGCATATGGGTTGAGGACGGCGAAGTGGTTATCAACCTTGGCGGGACGTTGCGGGAGGGGCTGAAAAACCAGTACCTCTGTTTCGAGCCGATACCGTTACCCGCAGATCCGAGTTTTGATACGGCTCGCTTGTCCCAGTTGCTTGACCGCTTCAGGTTCCGAGACCCGAAGAACGCGACGCTTCTGCTGGGCTGGCTTGCCATTGCGCCCATCTGTGGCGTCTTGGCTTGGCGGCCACACTGCTTCGTTTATGGACCGCCGAAGGCTGGGAAAAGCACGCTCCATGGCCTCGCAACGTCACTGCTCACACCCTTAGCCTTATCAACTACCGGCGACAGCTCGGAGGCTGGTATCCGCCAAGCGGTAGGGCCTGACAGCCTTCCAGTCATTATTGACGAGTTCGAGAGTGATCAGAAGCGGGGGCGGCAGCAGGCCATCGTGATGTTGGCTCGTAGTGCGTCCTCCGGGACGACGCCAGTCCTTCGGGGTACGCCTGAGGGAAAGGCGATGCAGTTTAGCCTGCGCACGACCTTTTTCTTCAGCGGTATCAATCCGGCAGGTCTGTCCCCGGCCGATGCGAGCCGCATCCTATTGCTCGAACTCGTCATGCACGAAAACGATCAAGAAGCGGCGCGTCATATCACAGCTGAGCTTTCGCATTTTGCGAATGCTGGGCCGAAATGGTGCGGGTACATGGCGTCGAAGGCCCTGCTTGTCGATCCGGCAAGGGAGGCGTTCGAAGCGGAGATGCCTGGACTTGACGCCCGTCTCAGGACGAACATCGCCACGCTCCTTGGTGCGGCTTTCGTTGCCCTTCACGGGCGTGTTCCCGTATCCGAAGAGGCCAAGCTTGAGGCCTCAGAGTTTGCTTCAACGACTGCGGACCATGCCGAAGAAGTCGATCGTGATGATGCTGGAGAGGCCCTTCATCATCTGTTCGCACATCTGATTTCTGGATCGTCACTGGGCCAGTGGTTGGCCCGCGAACATCGTGACCTGATTACCGACGGCATCGACGATAAACGCATGAGTGCGCGTATCATAGCGTCGCTGGACATCATGATGAGAGTTCGCAACGACGATCCAGGGTTCTTCCTTTTACGAGGCGCACCGGGGATCGAGAGGATCTTTAGGGACACGAAGTGGGCTGGCGACGCGTGGACACACGCCATCCGCAAATTGGACGGCGCCTTCTCGCCAAAGAACCCAATTTACTTCGCCAACATCAGGAAAAAAGCTCGGGCCATCGGACTAACGTTCGACATTCTGCCAGACCCGACAGAGGAGCCGGATGGAGATTTCGGGACAGACCCAACAAACGGGGTTGGGCCTCGGTACTGATCGACTGACTGTGACCAGGACGCAGGACGGGACGTACTGACAGATAAGGATGGGGGGAGGGGGTACTGTCTGGGCATTAGCGCGCGCACCTACCCTCCCCCTCTCCCCTTTCATATTGTTGTCCGTCCTGTCCTGCGTCCTGATCGGACGGACCTACCGCTTCACAAGCATTGGACCACGAGGCTGAACAATCAACCGGCTGTATTTCGATGAAGCGTGAAATACAAGCCCTTGTATATGCGGGCTGCTGAATACGTGACCCACACATCGTGGTTCCTTTCGCGGTTACAGAAGCAATTCTGCTTAAGCCGTTCCGGGCCTGGCCCATGTGCGGTTCCATTTTATTCGCGTTAACTGCTCTATGCGGTGGACAATTGTTCCGCTCGTAACCGCATGTTTTTCTTTTGATTACGTTCCCTGGAGTGCTGGTGATGACCAATTCTTTTAACATCAGCCTCACAAAGCGGGATCGGCGTCGTAAGCTTCGCTCCGGCGAGGTCGTCATCAACACTCGCTGGGTCTTGAATTACACCGACCCCAAGACCGGTCAGCGCGTCCAGCTCTTCTTCGAGCGTCAGAAAGAGGCCATAACCAAGCGCAACGCGATCCATGCGGCTGTTGAGACGCGCACCTACGTCCCAGTGCGTGAGGTGATCAGCGTCGGCGAGGCTGTTTCGCTTTGGCTAGAGGGCCGCCGCGGCGAGGTGAAGGACCAAACCCTGTCTGTCGTCAGATGATTTGGGACATTCAGCGGTGTTCAGGAGCGGAGGCTCTGGTCCATCTGGGGTGAGAGGTTAGGCAGCCTGCGCGTGATGGCGCAAGCGGCGATCCATCAGGGCAACGCCGGCGGCTTCACCCTGATGGGCTACATTGTCTGTCGTCAGATGATTTGGGACATTCAGCGGTGTTCAGGAGCGGAGGCTCTGGTCCATCTGGGGTGAGAGGTTAGGCAGCCTGCGCGTGATGGCGCAAGCGGCGATCCATCAGGGTCTGGCGCTTGATGCGTTCCCGCTCGGCCAGGATCCCTTCGCCGCGTCCGAAGTAGACGTCGGCGGGTGTGAGGTTGCTCAGGCTCTCATGAGCTCGGGCATGGTTGTAGTGTTCGACGAAGTCGGCAATCTGCGTCTCCAGCTCACCGGGCAAGTAGGCGTGTTCCAGTAGGATGCGGTTCTTGAGCGTCTGATGCCAACGCTCGATCTTGCCCTGCGTTTGAGGATGGCATGGCGCGCCGCGGATGTGGGTCATGCCTCGGCTGGCGAGCCAGTCGGCCAGGTCGCTGGCGACGTAGCTCGGCCCGTTGTCGGAGAGTAGGCGTGGCCGCTGCATCACCCGCGCCTGATCGAGCCCAGCTGCACCCAGCGCCAGGTCGAGCGTGGCGGTGACGTCGCTGGCCTGCATCGTCGTGCACAGCTTCCACGCCACGATGTAGCGTGAGAAGTCGTCCAATACGGTCGACAGGTAGTACCAACCCCAGCCAACGACCTTCAGGTAGGTGAAGTCCGTCTGCCAAAGCTGGTTGGGCGCGGTGGTCTTGTCGCGGAACTCGGCGGCAGCCTTGATGACGATATAGGCCGGGCTGGTGATCAGGTCCTGAGCCTTGAGGAGCCGGTAGACAGTGGCTTCCGAGACGAAGTAGCGGCGCTCGTCGGTGAAGCGCACCGCCAGCTCACGCGGACTGAGTTCAGGCTGCTCCAGAGCCAGGGCTACGATCTGCTCGCGGATCTCCGCAGGTAGACGGTTCCAGACCCGGCTCGGCTGCGAGGGATGGTCCTTCAGCGCCTCGGGGCCGCCGCGCTGGTAGGCGTCGTACCAGCGGTAAAACGTCGAGCGCGTGATGCCGAGCTTGTCCAGGGTGGCACGCACCGGCAGGTGGGATTGCTCAACGAGCCGGATGATCTCCAGCTTCTCAGAGGCCGGGTACCTCATGCCTCGTCGCCCCCAGCCCCGGTCATAGATCAGCTACGACCTCCTTCAGCGCCCCCGCCTCGCGCCGCAGATCCCGCACCTCGTCCGTGGTGGCCGCACGAGCCGTGTCCCCCGACAGGCGCTTCTTGCCCGCCTCCAGGAACTCCTTGGACCAGCCGTAGTACATTGAGGCGGCGATCCCCTCGCGTCGGCACAACTCGGCGATGCTGTCCTCGCCACGCAAGCCTTCCAGCACCACGCGGATCTTCTCCTCGGAGGAGAACTGCCGACGTGTGGCCCGACGGATGTCCTTGATCACCGCCTCTGCCGGTTTCTTGGCCGGCCCAGATGTCTGCTTCATCTTCGCTCCTCAGGGGCTACGATGAACCAGCCATCCTCCGTTCGTGAAGACCCTCAATCTGTCCCACAGGTGCTGACGTCGGACA
>NZ_LMNE01000024.1:0-31345 GCF_001423285.1 Methylobacterium sp. Leaf111
GAGAGCCCGGTGGAATGGCCGTAGAGCAGGGGTTGCCCGTCTCGGCCAGAACCTTCGTGATCGCCGCCGTCAACGACGTCTTGCCGTGATCCACGTGACCGATCGTGCCAATGTTGCAGTGCGGCTTCGTACGCGCGAATTTCTCTTTGGCCATCGTCTCTTTCCTGCGGCAAGCTCACACGAGCGGTCGCCCGGGCTGTCGCTCGACGCGTTGTCGAGCCGGGCGAAAGACGGGGGCCCGCTTAGAGGCTTGCCGTCCTTTGATCAAGGGCTTTGCGGGACAAGGCGCTCCGGCATGCTACGGAACTGGGCGTCGGACAGGGGATGCGGCCAGCAACGCGGCCCGGTCCAGGCCCAGCGCGGTGGCGATTTCCTCGAGGGCCTGCGCCTCCACGTCGGCGATGCCGTCGAGGTCGGCCACGTCCGCCGCGATCAGGAATGTCGCTTCGCGCTCCTCCTGCCCCCGGCCCTCGATGGCGGCGACGCGGCGCAGGTTCTCGGCCCGCCCCGCCCGGGTCCGGGCACGGGCGATCCCGTCGTAGAGTTCGCTCTCGAGCATCAGCCGGTCGTAGCCCTTCTCGAGGATGGGATTGGCCTGCAGGCCGGCCAGCGCCGTATCGAATTCCGCGCTGGCGATCTCCCCGTCCGCGACCATCACGTTGGCGGCGGCGGAGACCATCGCCTGCATGAGGACGGTATCGCCGGCATAGGCCGTCACGGTCTGGCTGAAGCGGCTGACGATGTCCTGGAAAATGTTCATTGGGGGCTCTGGACACGGACGGGATCGTTGCGGGGCGCGGCATCGACGCCGCGGCAGGCATCGCGGTTCCACGCGCCGATGACAAGCGTCCGTCGGTTCAGAACAGCGCCACCAGGGCGATACCGCCAATCATCAGCACGCCCCCGAGGGCGCGCCAGAGGGTGAGGGGATGCTGCTCGAACCCGATCCAGCCGAAATGGTCGAGCAGGATGGAGGTGATGACGCCGGCGGTGATGAGAAGCCCCAGATAGGGCGCGGCCCCGATCTGCTGCGCGGCGAACAGCTGCGACAGGATGAGGAGCGCCCCGACCACGCCGCCGAACCAGGCCCAGAGCGGCACGGCCCGCATGTCGCCGAGGCTCGGAAAGGCGAAACGACCGAGGACCAGGCCGAGGGCGAGGAGGGTCGCGCCCCCGGCCAGCGAGACGACGATGCCTGCGGCGAAGGGCTGCGCCAGGTTCTTGGAGAGCGTCGCGTTCACGCCCGACTGCACTGCGTTCGCGATGCCGGCCAGGAGGACGAAACCGTAGAGGAGCCACATGGTCGATCCTGGGCCTTCAGCGTTGCGGACCGGGCCGCGAGAGCGAGCCGGGGTCGTGCAGGTACCCTGTGATAAGTCCTTGGCGGGGGCCCGAGATCGGCTAAGAACGGCGACGGGGCCAAATAACAGGGAAACGCGGTATGGATGGGACGGCCAGGGGGTCCGTCGACGCGGGAGATCCGGAGCCGCGGCGGGGTGGTGCGGACGCACCGCGCGATCTTCGCTTCGCCCTGCGCGCCGAGACCGATGCGGCCCATCGGCGCCTCGATGCGGGGTTCGTCGCCTACGACCTGAGTCGGCGAGCCGATTATGTGCGCTTCCTGTCGGCGATGCGTGACCCCTTCGCGCAGATCGAGACCTGGCTCGACGGGGCCGATGCCGCCGACCTGCCGCCGGACTGGGCGGCCCGCCGCCGGTCCACGGTCCTGCAGGCCGACCTGTCCGGGCTGGCGATTTCCCCTCCGGAGGTCGCGCCCGCCCCCCTGCCCCCCACCTTGTCGAGCGCCGAGGCGCCCGGTCTCCTCTACGTTCTGGAAGGTTCGCGCCTCGGCGGCCAGGTTCTGCTCCGTCAGGTCCTGGCGAGCCCGGACCCGCTGGTCCACGGGAACGCCCGCTTCCTCCGGCACGGCGCGGGGCTCCGCCTCTGGCCGAGTTTCGCGACTTGGCTCGGGACGCGCCCGGTCGCGGATCACGCCGCCGCGATCCGTGGTGCGCAACGTGCCTTCGCGCTGTTCGAGGCGGCGAAGGCGCCGGGCTAGTCCCGGGGGGGCGTGCTCGCCAGGGCCCGGCGTAGGGTATCCGCGGTGTAGGGCTTCTTGATCATCGGCACGGCGCCGAGCTCGGACGGGATTCGGAAGCTCTCGCCGTAGCCCGTCGCGAAGACGAAGGGCACGCCGGCCGCGATCAGGCGTCGGGCGACCGGCAGGCTCGTCTCGGCGCCGAGATTGACGTCGAGGAGGGCAAAGCTCGGATGCGCCGCCTCGATCTGCCGCAGGGCTTCGTGCACGGATCCCGCCATGTCGACCGCGCTCGCCCCGAGGGTGGACAGGATCTCCTCGGCCTCCAGAGCGATGATCATGTTGTCCTCGACCACCAGGACGGTCCCGGACAACGCCGCGGCATCGAGTTCGGGCGTCCGGTCGCGCTCCCGCGACAGGGGGGTGGCGACGGTCGGTGCGGCCCGCACGTAGCGCGCCGGCACGGCGAAGCGGCCGCGCAGGCCGGTCAGTTCGTAGGTGATCTCCGCCTCGCCCTTCAGCTCGTAGGGAATCGAGCGCTCGATCAGCGTGGTGCCGAAGCCGCGGCGGCTCGGCGGCTTCACCGGCGGGCCGCCGCTCTCGCGCCAATGGATCACGAGGCACTGCGAGGCATCGCGCTCCCAGGCCACGTCCACCTGTCCGACCCCCTCCGACAGGGCGCCGTACTTCGCCGAGTTCGTCATCAACTCGTGGATGACCAGGGCAAGCGTCGAGAACGCCTGGGGATCCAGGAGGACATCGGTGCCGTCCAGACGGACCCGGCCCGCCTGCTGGTCGAGATAGGCCTCCGCCTCCAGGGTGATGAGGTCGCGCAGGGAACCCGGTCCCCAGTTCGTGGTGGTGATCTGGTCGTGCGCCCGGGCCAGGGCCTGGATGCGCGCCCCCACGACGCCGGCGAAATCCTCGACGCTGTCGGACCCCGAGCGACTTTGGGCGACGATGCCCCGGATCAGGTTGAGGATGTTGCGCACCCGATGGTTCAGCTCGGCGATCAGGAGCTCCTGGCGCTCCTGCGCGGTCTTGCGCTCCTTCTCGGCGGAATCGGTGAGGCGCAGGATGACCTCGAGCAGCGTGATGCGCAGGGCCTCGGCGATGCGCAGGTCCACCGCGCTCCAGGGGGCGGCCTGCCCCCGGACCACCTCGGTCCAGGCCTCGAAGCTCTTGCGGGGCGTGAGGCGCAGACCGTTCGGTCCGAGGCTCGCCGGCTTCTCCGGATTGCCGGCCCAGGTGACGGTGCGGGCGATCTCGCGACGGAAGAACACCAGGAAATCCCGCGGCGCCCGCGAGATCGGGATCGCCAGGAGTCCCGCGGCCCGCTCGGGGTAGTCGGCGGCCGGGGGATGGACCGCGCCGATCTCCTGGGTGGCGAAGGCCCGGCTCGCGGCCGTCCGGTTGAGGAAGCGCACGAGACCGGTGAATTCCTCCGCCGTCGGGGTCGCCCCCCGCAGGGTGATCTCGCCGTTGACCCAGACGCCGATGCCGTCGCACGTGACGATTCCCGCGATGTCGTCGAGGAAATCGGTGATGTTCTCGAGGCTCGTTCCGCCCGAGGCGAGCGCACCCATCAGTCGGTCGTGCAGCGCCCGGGAACTGCCTTCGTAGGCGGCCTCCGCCTCGCGCTCCCGGCTTTCCAGGATCAGCGAGAACATCTGCCCGAACAGTTCGGCGCCGGTTCGGCGCTCCAGCGAGATGTGGCGGGCCTCGGTGTGATGGCAGGCGAACAGGCCCCAGAGCTTGCCGCCCCGCAGGATCGACACCGACAGGGAGGCCGCCACCCCCATGTTGCGCAGGTATTCGAGGTGGATCGGCGACACCGTGCGCAGGGTGCTCATCGACAGGTCGAGGGGTCGGCCGTGGGGATCGCGCTGCGGCAGCACGGCGACAGGTTCGGCATCGACATCCGCGATGATGCGCAGCCAGTTGCGCTCGTAGAGGGCGCGCGCCTGTTTCGGGATGTCCGAGGCCGGGTAATGCAGTCCGAGATAGGGGGCGAGGCTGGAGCGTGCGGATTCGGCGATCACCACCCCCGAACCGTCCGGGTCGAAGCGGTAGACCATGACGCGATCGAAGCCGGTGAGCGCCCGCATCTGGCGCACGGCCTCCCGGCAGAACGGGTCGAAACCCACCGTCTGCTGCAGGCGTCCGACCATGCTGCGCACGAGATTGCCGGCGTTGAGGTGCTCGCTGACGCTCGGCTCGGCCTCGATGACGATGATGCCGTCCGAGATGTGCAGCGCGATGTCGAAGGGGGCACCTCCGGCCTGCAGGACGGTGCCGAAAATCCGGTCGATGGCATCGGGCCCGCGCAGGGCCTGAAGGTGACCGCGGATCAGGTGGATCGCCTCCGCGTCGATCAGGTCGGCGAGGGGAAGGCCGAGCACATCGGCTTCCGCCTGCCCCAACCACCCGGCGGCATTCTCGGAGGCCCGGACCACGATCCAGTCCGGGGAGACCGCGATGAGGAAACCGAAGGGCTGAACCGCGCCGAGGATGTGGATCGGTTCCCGATCGCAGGACGTGAGGTCCACAGGTCGGGGACGTGCTGAAGATTCGATCATCAGGTCTCTGATTCGCCGGTCCCATGTCCGTTCGGAGAAGCGCGTCGAGACCAACGACAGACCGTCCGGAAAGTCTCCTCGATGGTCGGGCAACGGACGCAGTTTCGAGTCGATTGTGTTGCGGATGCCACAGGCCGGCGCGACGCCGACGGGATTCGTCGTCTCACGATCGGGTGCCCATCCGGTCTGTGACCCCGGCCGCCAGGATCGCTCCGATCAGGTAGGACCCGAGTCCGAGCGCCCCGGCCTCCAGCCAGAAGCCTGCCCGTCCCGAAAGGAAGCCTCCGGCGGCGAGGCCGCCGGCCAGACCCGCTGCCAGGACGAGAAGGCCGGCGCTCCGGCGCGCAGTCGGTGTCCGCGGCAGGCCCGTCAGCGCGCCGATGGCGCCGCCGAGGAGGGCGCTGGCGGCCGCGAGGGGCCAGAGCAGGGTTGCCAGGATCGTCACGCCGTTCGCCTCCGTCGGATCGTCATGACCGTGACTCGATCCCGACGCCCTGGCCAGCCGGACGCGGCGAGCCGGCCGGGGCGGCAGCGACCTGTTCGAAACGAAGGCCGGCCTGGAGCAGATACTCCACGATCGCGAGGGCACGGCCCTGCACGAGATCGGGGGCGGGCTCCGGTTGGGCCGCCGGCTTCGCCTCGGTCCTGACGGCCTTGTCCTTCGGATTGGACTTGCCGGGCGCCTTATCCGAGGCACGCGAGCCGGAGGATCCGGCCGGTGCCTTGCTCGGTGCTCTGCCGGCATCCTTGCTCGCGTCGAGCGACGCCGTGCTGTCCACCGCGGTCTCGACGACAGGCTTCGGTGCCGCGGTGGCGCCGCTCGGATCGAGATGGCCCGTGACCACCAGGCGCAGGGTTGGGCAGGTCTTGCCCAGGGCCGCAATCCCATCGAGGAGGGGGTAGAAGGCCGGCGTCAGAATCGCGCTTCCGGGCGGGAATATGAGGGCTTGGCCCATGAGCTTGGTCCCGAGCGCAGCGACGCAGCGCTCCGGTGTCCAGGCCGACGCTGCGTCGGGGGTCGTCACCGAGATCTCCGCGGTCCAGCCCGGCGGCATCGCGGCCGACAGGTCTTCGGAAACGCGCCGGCCACCCTGCGCATACAGGCTCTCGCCCGTCAGGGTTATCGCGCGATCGGCGAACCGGGCCTCGCCCCGCCCCAGCAGGGTGAGGGCCGTGGCGGTCGCGCGCAGCACCCGGGCGAGCTCGGGCGGGGCCCCTTCGCCGAGGCGGGTGCGGTCGATCAGGCGCTCGCGGAACAGCCGTGGACGAAAGGTCCCGAGCAGGGCCTCGCGCGCCTCGGCATCCGGCAGGTGGCCGGACAGCGTTACGGTTTCCGCGTCGCGCCGGAGCAGGATTTGATAGGGCGAGAGCGGTCGGGTGCTCAGGGTCGCGCCGCCCCGGCTCAGCCCGGCGGGCATCCCCTCGCGCAACAATCCCTCGATCTCGGGGATCGCCTGGGCGTCGAGGGCGACGCCCTCGAGCGCGATCCGCGCATCGGCGACGGTAACGCTCCCCTCCTGCAGCAATGCGGCGAGGTTCAGGGCGAAACGCGCCATCGCGGCTGCATCGACCCCGGGCGGAAGGCCACGCGCCCTGCGCATCCGGTCCTCGATCCGCCCCGTCTCCGAGGCCTGTGCCGCCTGCGCCCGGATCTCGGCGCGCGCCGCGTCCGAGACCACGTGGCCCGAGAGCGTCAGGGTGCCCCCCGGCTCCCGAGACGCGACGAAGCGGAAATCCGGCACGACCGCCGGCCGAATCTCGACCCGGCCGAGACCATAGCCGGTCGGCAGATCGGCCAGGGCCGTCCGCAAGGCTTCGTCGTCGGCGATGGAGGCCGCCTCGCCCACGACCGAGAGGCGCATGTCCTCCAGCATCACCCGGCCGCCGGGCGCGAGGGCACGCAGCCGCGCCAGCGCATAGGCGGCCGCCGCGGCGAAGTCCGGTGGCGCGCCGAGGGCGGCGCGGGCGCGGTCGTGCAGGGCGGTTCCGGGGTCGAGGGCGGGGGAGAGTTGCTCGGCCAGGGCGCTCGGGCCGATTTCGGTTGGCCGCACGCCGGTCACGTCGACCCCGTCCTTGCCCTTGGTCGCGATCCACAGGAAGGGCGAAGCCGGCTCGACCACGCCCACGGGGCCGACGATTCGCCGGACACCGTCGAGGGCAGCGAGCCGCTGATACGCCGCATCGCGGGTCGCGGCATCCGGCGCCTCGCCGGTGACCACGAGGTCTCGCCCCTCGACCGACACGCGCAGCCACGGCTCGGCACCGGGCGTCGCCGTCGCCCGAGCCACCGCATCGGCCTTTTCGCCGAGTTGCGACTCGAGGCGCGGCGTGAACCAGGCGGCGGACAAGCCGAGGATCAGGGCGAGGCCGGGCAGGCCGGCAGCCCAGCCGAGGCGGCGGGATCGGTCACGGAGTGCGTAAGCGGCGGACACGTCGGACCCCGGTGGCAGGCGCGCGGGAGCGAACGCCAGGGCGGCACTTCACACGGCGTTCACGGCATCATGAAGGCCGGGGCGCCGCATGAGAGTCGCTCAGGCGTCGCGCAGCATCTCCAGTTCGAGCCAGCGGTCTTCGGCCTTGGCCAATTCGGTCTCGGCGACGCCGAGCAGATCGGACGCCTTCGCGAAGCGGGCCGGGTCCCGCGCGTAGAGTCCCGGATCGGCCAGGACCTCGCGCAGCTTGGCAATATCGGATTCGAGCTTCTTCATCCGGTCCGGCAGGGTCTTCAACTCGTGCTGGTCCTTGAAGCCGAGTTTGGGCTTGCCGGCCGGGGCTCCCGCATCGCCGCCCTTGGCGCGATCCTTCGCGTCGGCGCGGGCCTCCGCCTTCTCGGTCCGCCCGGCGGCCGCCCGGGCCTGCACGCCCTCCCCGCGCTGGGCGATCATGTCGGTGTAGCCGCCGGCATATTCGACCCAGCGGCCCTCCCCTTCGCTGACCAGCACGCTCCCGACGACCCGGTCGAGGAAGTCGCGGTCGTGGCTCACCAGGATCAGGGTGCCGGAATAATCCGCCAGCATTTCCTGCAGGAGGTCGAGGGTTTCGAGGTCGAGATCGTTGGTGGGCTCGTCGAGGACGAGGAGGTTGGCGGGCTGGGCCAGGGCGCGGGCGATGAGCAGGCGGTTGCGCTCGCCGCCCGAGAGGACGCTCACCGGGGTCCGGGCCTGCTCGGGCGCGAACAGGAAATCCTTCAGGTAGCCGATGACGTGGCGGCTGACGCCGCCGACGTTCACCGAATCGCCGCTGCCGCCGGTGAGCACCTCCGTCACCGTCATGGTCGGCTCCAGCACCGCACGGGCCTGGTCGAGGAGCATCATCTTGAGGTTGGTGCCGAGCGCCACCGTGCCGGACTCGGGCGGGAGCTGCCCCGTGAGCAGGTTGATTAGCGTGGTCTTGCCGGCGCCGTTGGCCCCGACGATGCCGAGGCGGTCGCCGCGCATCACCCGAAGCGAGAGATCGTCGACGATCTTGCGGGCGCCGTAGGCCTTGGCCGCGTGCTTGGCCTCGATCACCAGGGCGCCGGAGCTCTCAGCCTCCGTCGACGTCATGGTCGCGGTGCCGACGGGCCGGCGATCCTCGCGCCGCTCCTTGCGCAGGGCATGAAGGTTGCCGAGGCGACGCACGTTGCGCTTCCTCCGGGCGGTGACGCCGTAGCGCAGCCAGTGCTCCTCGTCGGCGATCTTGCGCTCGAGCTTGTGCCGGTCGCGCTCCTCCTCCTCGAAGAAGGCGTCGCGCCAGGCCTCGAAGGTGGAGAAGCCCTGCTCGATCCGGCGGGTGACTCCGCGGTCGAGCCAGATCGTGGTCTTCGACAGGGCGGACAGGAAGCGCCGGTCGTGGCTGATCAGCACGAGGGCGCCGCGCACGCTCTTCAGCTCGGATTCGAGCCACTCGATGGCCGGCAGGTCGAGGTGGTTGGTGGGCTCGTCGAGGAGCAGGATGTCGGGTTCCGGCGCCAGGGCCTGGGCCAGGGCGACCCGCCGCCCCTCCCCGCCCGAGAGGCTCTTCGGGTTCTCGGCACCGGTCATGCCCAGGCTCTCGAGCAGGTAGCGGGCCCGGTAGGCGTCATCCCCGTGGGTCAGGCCGGATTCGACGAAATCGAGGGTCGTCTCGAAGCCGGAGAAGTCGGGTTCCTGCGCCAGATAGCGGATCGTGGTGCCGGGCTGGACGAAGCGCACGCCCCGGTCGGGCTCCACGAGCCCCGCCGCGATCTTCATCAAAGTGGACTTGCCCGAGCCGTTGCGACCCACGAGGCAGGTGCGTTCGCCGGGGGAGATCGCGAGCTCGGCGCGCTCGATCAGCGGCGTGCCGCCGAAGGTGAGCGCGACGTCTTGGAGGGTGAGGAGCGGGGGAGCGGCCATGGGGCCGGCTTATGGCAGCGACCGCGCCTTCGAACAAACCCGGAATCGGAATGCCCTTGCAAACCCGCGGTCGTGCCCCGCTCACATCGTCGGGTTGGCGGGGCCCGTCGGCATCGGATCGGGGGCGATGGCCGGGCCGATATCCGGATCGTTGACCGGGATTTCGGTGGGCGTCACGTCGGGCGCTTCGGTGGGGGTCGTCCCCGGCACGTCGGTCCCGGGGGTGTCCGGGCCGGGGGGCGGGGTCTGAGGCGCCTCGTAGGGCGTCTCGGGCACCGGGACTTCGGGGATCGGGCCGGGGTTCGACATCGGTTGCGCCTCTCAAGAGCCTCGGGGAGCGGACCGGTGGAACAGTCCGTCGCCGAGGGAGGTTCCGGGCGCGATGCCGGCGGCACTCGTCATTTCTTGGTCAGGAGCAGGTTGCCCTCGTTGCCGAGTTTCTTCTGGATCTGCTGCGCGAACAGGGCCAGCAACAGCGGCAGCCGGACCTCGACCCGCACGGTCTCGGGGCGAACATCCACCTGCCCGTCGACCTTCTGGCCGAGGGCAGCCATCGCGAAGTCGAGGCGGTCGTCGGTCCAGGCCATCTTCTCGACGGCGACACCCGCCTTGGCGAACAACCCGTCGGCCTGGGTGATCCCGTCCGCGATGCGCCGACGGGCTTCGGCCAGGCCGAGTTCATGGGGGATTTCGACGATCAGCGGCTTTGCCATAAGGGTCTGAGCTCTCGGTTTCACCGACCAGATGGGGCCGGCCGGTCCCTCTCACAACGCCGACCGGCCCGATAAGCTCAGTTCACCACGCTTAGGGCGACGTAGGTCGTGCCGCCCATGCCGAGGGCGCGGGCCGAGCCCTTGGCGAGATCGATGATCCGGCCTCGGATGAACGGGCCACGATCGTTGATGCGCACCACCACCGAACGGCCATTGCGCTTGTTCTCGACCCGGACCCGGGTGCCGAACGGCAACGTGCGATGGGCGGCGGTCATCCCGTTCGGATTGAAGCGCTCGCCATTCGCCGTCCGATGGCCGCTCGCGTACCAGGAGGCGGCACCGCTCTGGGCGCTGGCTGGCTGAACGGCGGCAAGTGTTACGACGGTCCCGATGATGGCAGCGGCCCCACGAACAGGCTTGATGGTCATCCGCATTCCCTTTGTTGTTTCGGATGGCCGGCAAAATGAAGCGGAACAGGGCCAAAATGAGACCGGACAAATGTGGCGGCCGGGGCCGGAATTGAGGCTATAACGGTTTATTCATCACTGGTTGTGTGTGGCCATATTGTCGAATATCCGCGGGCTTTGCGATGACGAAACGGCAATGCTGGAACACCAGTGAAGTCGCCGAGACCGCGTTGCAGCCGGCGTCGCTGCGCAACGGTGGGATGCGGAAAAACGAAATCAGCGTTGCGCTCAGTGAAACCCTGGTCTGCGACGGGGTCGCGAGGGGCGCCGGAGACGAATTTTCTCTTTCCGCGGAGCTGTGAGGTCCAGGCCGGGTGGACCCGGTGCCGATCGCGGCACCGGCTGGGCCGCCACAGGGTCCGCTGGGACGGCTGCGGCCGGTCTCTCCCAGATCTTTCGAGACCTGCTCGTTCGAGCGGCGATGCTGTCGCAATAGCCTCGTGGCTCTTCGAACGACCAACCCGGCAAAAATTGCAGCCCCAAATCGAGACGCCTTGTCTTCGTCCCGGCAACCCGCCCTTTACGTTAACGGGGCCAAGGTCTGCCGGTCAGTCGCGTAACCGGTGTTTGCCATGGCTTCCCTGCGTACCGCGGTTGCCGACACCGTCGCCCGGAAAAGTGTCTCGCGTACCGGGCGGCCCGTGTCGGCGCCGCGGATGGGTCTCGTACCCGCCGCCAAGCGTTTTCCTCTCGAAGACCGTCTCCCCCTCGACGAGATTCTCGTCGGAGACTGCATCGCTGCGATGAACGCCCTTCCGGCGTCCAGCGTCGACTGCGTCTTTGCCGATCCGCCCTACAATCTTCAGCTCGGGGACGGCGCGCTCCTGCGTCCCGACCAGAGCCGGGTCGACGCGGTCGACGACGACTGGGACAAGTTCTCGACCTTCGCCGCCTACGATGCCTTCACCCGCGAATGGCTGGCGGCCGCGCGCCGGGTGATGAAGCCGAACGCCACCCTGTGGGTCATCGGCTCGTACCACAACATCTTCCGGGTCGGCGCCACGCTGCAGGATCTCGGCTTCTGGATCCTCAACGACATCGTCTGGCGCAAGGCCAACCCGATGCCGAACTTCCGCGGCAAGCGCTTCACCAACGCGCACGAGACCCTGATCTGGGCCTCCCGCTCCGCGGAGTCGAAGGGCTACACCTTCCACTACGAGGCGCTGAAGGGCGGCAATGACGACGTCCAGATGCGGTCCGACTGGTTCATCCCGCTCTGCACCGGCGACGAGCGCCTGAAGGGCGCCGACGGGCAGAAGGTCCATCCGACGCAGAAGCCGGAGGCACTGCTTGCCCGCACGCTCCTGTCGGCGACGAATCCCGGCGACGTGGTGCTCGACCCGTTCTTCGGGACCGGCACCACCGGTGCGGTCGCCAGGCGCCTCGGCCGGCACTTCATCGGCATCGAGCGCGAGACGGTCTACGCCGAGGCGGCCCGCGCCCGCATCGACGCCGTCGAACCCCTGTCGCAGGCCGCCCTGCTGGTGGCTCCGAGCAAGCGCGCCGAGCCCCGCGTCGCCTTCCTCAGCGTCATCGAGGCCGGGCATATCCGCGCCGGCGAGACCCTGACCGACGCGCGCGGCCGGCACAGCGCCATCGTGCGTCCCGACGGCACCCTGATGGCCGGACCGGCCACCGGCTCGATCCACAAGATCGGCGCCCTGGTGCAGGGCTTTCCGGCCTGCAACGGCTGGGATTTCTGGCATGCGACCCGGAACGGCAAGCCGGTGCTCATCGACGTCTTCCGCGCCCAGATGCGCTCCGCCATGGGCTCGGCCGCCTGAGGGGCGCCGGTCAGCGCGACCGCGGTCGTCCCCGTCTGCGGGGGGTGGCCGGGGGTGCCGCCTCGGCCGGGCCTTCGAACTCGTCGATCGACCCGTCGGGAATCGGGGCCGGCGCCGGGCGCGGGGCGGGCTTGGGCACCGGGCGGAAGCGCGGCGACGCAGCGGGTGCCTCCGGCTCGGGCTCGACGAAGAGCGGCGTATCCGTGAGGCTCCGCATCGCCTTCGGTCTGCCGCGCTTGGCAGCCCTTTCCGCCAGCGGCTCCGCGGCCTCCGGCTTCGGATCGAAGGCGTGTGCCAGGACCTTCTTCATCACGCCCGGCAGCGGTTCCTCGTCGAGGTCGCGGCGCGGCGTGAAGCGCAGGCCCGGCGGCGGCGGCGTGCTGAGCGCCACCTTGGCGACGAACACCGTCAGCTCCAGGGGGAAATGCGTGAAGCCGTGTCGGACGAGGCCCGGCAGCCGCCGCCAGCGCGCGTCGAGCGGCGCGTCCAGGAGGGCCTGGGCCGGATCGTAGTCGGGCTCCCAGGGGCTCATCGGTGGTTCGGCCATGGAGCCCAGCAATCCTTCCGGCGGCCGGGTGCGCAGCAGGACCGCCTCGTCGCCGCTGCGGATCGCCACGAAGGCCGCACCCCGGCGCAGGGTGCCCTTCACGGCCTTCACCTTCCTGGGGAAGGTCTCCTGAAGGCCGAGGGCCCGGGCGCGGCAGGGGGCCATCCAGGGGCAGAGGGCGCAGGCCGGGCGCTTGGGCGTGCACAGCGTGGCGCCGAGATCCATCACCGCCTGGGCGAAGTCGCCGGGCCGGTCCGCGGGCACGAGGGCCTGGGTCAGCGCCCGGATCTCGGGGCGGGCCGCCGGCAGGGTGGTCTCGACGGCGAAGAGCCGGGTCATCACCCGCTCGACATTGCCGTCCACCGCCGCTTCCTGACGGTCGAACGCGATCGCCGCGACGGCGCCCGCCGTGTAGGCGCCGATGCCCGGCAGCTTGCGCAGGGACGCGGCCGTGTCGGGAAAACGCCCGGCCGCCGCCACCGCCCGGGCGCAGGCGTGCAGGTTGCGGGCCCGGGAGTAGTACCCGAGCCCGGCCCAGGCCGACATCACCGCCTCCTCGGGCGCCGCCGCAAGGTCGTCGACGGTGGGGAAGCGCGCCAGGAACTTCGCGAAATAGGGTTTGACGGCCGCGATCGTGGTCTGCTGCAGCATCACCTCCGAGAGCCAGACCCGGTACGGATCGGGCGTCTCGCCCGGCAGCGCCCGCCAGGGCAGGACGCGGCGGTGCCGGTCGTACCAGGTCAGGAGATCCGCGGCCTCGGGGGCTGGAACTGGGGTGTGGGACACGGGCACCGGCGCGTGAGGGGGAAGCCCGTCCATAGACCGCCGGCCGGGTGCGTCCAAGGCCGACTTCTCCAGGGCCGACCTGCCTGAACGTGTCGTCGGGCGGGGGGGGCGGCGCCCCGCTTCGGCCGGACGGAACGGCATGCTAACCATTGCGGGCGATATCGGAGCCTCGATCTCGTCCCGGTCGGACACTACGGAAACCCTGCGCATGGCGCGTGTCAAACCCCTCGCCGAGCTGCTGGAGGGCTGCATCGGCCCCGCCTTCGCGGCGCAAGGGTTCGCCTCCACCGACATTCTGGCCGCCTGGCCCGAGATCGTCGGGGAGCGGCTCGCGCGGTACTGCCAGCCCTCGAAGCTCGAATGGCCGCGCCGGCGTCGGCGCGAGGAGGAGGGGCGCCCCGATCCCGGCACCCTCGTGGTCCGGGTCGAAGGCGTGTTCGCCCTCGAATTGCAGCACCTCGCGCCGGTGGTGATCCAGCGCATCAATGCCCATTACGGCTGGGCCTGCGTCGGCAAGATCGTGATGCGCCAGGGACGGGTCGACCGGATCGGGCGTCGCCCCGCGCCGCCGGTGGTGGATCCCGTCCGCCGCGGCGAAGTGGCGCTTGCGGTCCAGGCGATCGAGTACGACGCCCTGCGAGACGCCCTCGACCGCCTCGGAACGGCGGTGGTGGCGACAACACACAAGCGCTAGGCGCGCCGCGCAGCCTTGTCAGGACGCCTGCAGGATTCTACCGCATCGCTGACGAGAAGATTAGGTCCGCGACCGGAGCCCTCCCGATCATGATCACCCGACGCGATGCCCTGAAAGCCACCGGCCTTGCCGTCGGCGCGGCGATCCTCCTGCCCCGGTTCACCCTCCCGGCCGCGGCGGAGGACGCGAACCTGTCGACCCTAATGGAGCCCGGTCCGCTCGGTGACGTCTGGCTCGGCCCGAAGGACGCCAAGGTGACGATCATCGAGTATGCCTCGATGACCTGCTCGCACTGCGCCGCCTTCCACAGGAACACCTGGCCGGCCCTCAAGGAGCGCTACATCGACACCGGCAAGGTGCGCTTCACCCTCCGCGAGTTCCCCCTCGACCCGCTGGCGACGGCGGCCTTCATGCTGGCCCGCTGCGACGGCGATGCGAAGTACTATCCCATCACAGACCTGCTCTTCGACCAGCAGCAGGCCTGGGCCTACGTCCAGAAGCCGCAATCGCCGGTGGATGCCATGGAGCAGATGCTGCGCCAGGCCGGCTTCTCGAAGGAGAAGTTCGAGGCCTGCCTGAAGGACCAGAAGCTCTACGGCGCCGTCAACGCAGTGAAGCAGAAGGGCATGGACACCTTCAAGGTCGATTCGACCCCAACGTTCTTCATCAACGGCGAGCGCTTCAAGGGCGAGATGACCATCGAGGGCATGGAGAAGGTGATCAAGCCCCTCCTGGGCGCGTGAGATCCCCGAAGCGGGTCCGTCGCGGCGAGGGCCTCGCCCGCTGTCGTTGGCCCGGTGCGAGAACACCGGGGGGCGGATCGGCAAAACCGCGATTTCTCGTGGTGCGACAATATCTTACGTAAGGTCGAGGGCGCCTTGACACCCAAGGTGGGCGAAACTATGGTGCGCCCCGCTTGAAGGAGGCGTTCCGCCGGTTCCCTCCGCTCTCGCCAATGTGAGTTCTCGCCGTGAGCGGCAACGAAACTGCGGACGAAGGCGGGGACGGGCGGAAGAAAGCACTGGACGCGGACCTCTCTCAGAGGCTCAAACGTCTTGAGACGCAGATTGAGCGGAAGCGGCCGAGTGCCCCTCCCGGTCATTCGACGCGTCCCGGTCCTTCGGCCGGGCCCTCTCCTCTCGGCCAGGCGATGCGGCTCTCGACCGAGTTCATCGCGGGCGTCCTCGCCGGGGGCATTCTCGGTTGGATGTTCGATCATTACCTCGGGACGAAACCCTGGGGACTGATCGTCCTGCTGATGCTGGGGTTCGTCACCGGCGTCTACAACGTCATGCGCGCCTCGGGGTCTCTTCCCAAGGTGCCGACCAAGGAAGAGGACCGCTAGCGGTTCTCGGGGAAGCGCCGCGCACGCGGCGAACCGAATTGAAATCATGCCGCTCGCGCGGCACCGGTGGTGGCGGGCCGTCTGGCCGGCCGAGAGTCAGAAGGGCGGGAGCGGCAATGGCCGTAAAGATGGATCCGATCCACCAGTTCGAGCTCAAGCCGCTGGTCTCCTTCGGTCATATCGGCAACCAGGAGATCGCGTTCACCCAGTCCGCGCTCTACATGTTCGCCGCCGTCGGGATCATCGCGCTGATCACCGTCGTGGCCACCGCCCGCCGCTCGGTGGTGCCGGGCCGCATGCAGTCCATGGCCGAGATCTTCTACGAGTTCATCGGCTCGACCCTGCGCCAATCCGCCGGTCACGGCTCCGAGCGCTTCATGCCGCTGATCTTCTCGCTCTTCATGTTCGTGCTCGTGCTGAACATGCTCGGCATGATCCCCTACGCCTTCGCGGTGACCAGCCACATCATCGTCACCTTCGCGCTGGCCTTCCTCGTGATCGGCACCGTCATCGTGTACGGCTTCATGGCCCACGGCACGAAGTTCCTGAAGGTGTTCGTTCCGTCGGGCGTGCCCGGCTGGCTCCTGCCGATGATCGTCGCGATCGAGATCGTGTCCTTCATCTCGCGTCCGATCAGCCTCGCGGTTCGTCTCTTCGCCAACGTGCTGGCCGGTCACATCGCGCTCAAGATCTTCGCGGGCTTCGTCCCGGCGCTGCTCGCCGCCGGCGCTTGGGGGGCCATCTCGCCGCTGCCCCTGGCCCTCAGCGTCGCCGTCACGGCTCTCGAGTTCCTCGTCGCCGGTCTGCAGGCCTACGTCTTCGCGACGCTCGCCTCGATCTATCTCAGCGACGCCCTGCATCCCGGCCACTGAGCCGGGTCATCCCGGCCGAGGGCCGGGACACCCCCTTCCGTCCCCGGTTCGCGATCGCGGCCGGATTTCTCTCCACGCAACGACGACACGGACACCAGGAGCAATTTGATGGATCCCTTAGCTGCCAAGTACATCGGTGCCGGCCTCGCCTGTCTCGGGATGGCGGGCGCCGCCATCGGCCTCGGCAACCTCTTCGGCCAGTTCTACGCCGGTGCGCTCCGCAACCCTTCGGCCGCCGACGGCCAGCGCGGCAACCTGCTCCTCGGCTTCGCCCTCACGGAAGCGCTCGGCATCTTCTCGCTGCTCGTCGCGCTGCTGCTCCTGTTCGCCGTCTAAGACACGCTCGTCACGGATCTCGAACCGATACCGGACCGGACGCCGCCTCCCGCAGGGATGGCGGAGGCGTCCGGTCCCCACTCCTTGAATTTACGCGAAGGACGTCATGGCTCAGCCGGCCCATTCGACCGCAACGCATGAAGGCTTCGTCGCGACGCCGGCCGCCGAACATGGCGGCGGTTTCCCGCCCTTCGAGAGCCACACCTTCGCGTCCCAGCTCATCTGGCTCGCCCTCGCCTTCGGGCTGCTTTACTACCTGATGGACAAGATCGCGCTGCCGCGCATCCAGGCCATCCTGCACGACCGCGCCGTGCGTCTGTCGGGCGATCTCGACGAGGCGCAGCGCCTGAAGGCCGAGGCGGATGCCGCCGGAGCCGCCTACGAGAAATCCCTGAGCGATGCGCAGGCCAAGGCGCAGGCCATCGCCCTCGAGACCCGCACGGCCCTCTCGCAGGAAGCCGAGACCAAGCGGAAGGCGCTCGAGGCCGAGCTGAACGCCCGCATCGCCGCCTCCGAGGCGACGCTTCGCACCCGCACCGCCGAGGCCATGGGCAACGTTCGCGGCATCGCCGGCGAGACGGCCTCGGCCATCGTCGAGCGCCTGACGGGCCGCAGCCCCGACGAGGCCGCCCTCGCCAAGGCCCTCGACAGCGTCTCCTTCCCGCACTGAGGCGGACGCCAAACCATACCTGACCGGCAGGACCCGAGGGGCGAAGACCCCGCCGGACCGCCGGACACCATCGAGTTGGGACGACGAGCATGTTGTTGGAAGCCGAATTCTGGGTCGCAGTCGCCTTCGTCCTGTTCATGGCCGTGGTCTGGAAGGTCGGTGGCTTCAACCAGATCACCAAGGGGCTGGACGGCAGGGCCAGGCGCGTCCGCCACGAACTCGACGAGGCGCGTCGCCTGCGTGAGGAGGCCGCCGGCGTCCTCGCCGATTACAAGAAGCGCCGCGCCGAGGCCGAGCGCGAGGCCGAGGCCATCGTGGCGTCCGCCCGCGAGGAGGCCCAGCGGATCGCCGACGAGGGCCATGCCCGCCTGAACGACTTCATCGCCCGTCGTACCAAGTCGGCCGAGACCAAGATCGCGCAGGCCGAGGTCCAGGCGACCGCCCAGGTTCGGGCCGCCGCTGCCGACGCCGCGGTGAAGGTTTCGGAGGTCATCCTGCGCGAGCGCATGCAGGGTGAGACGGCCGAAGGCCTCGTCCGCCAGAGCCTCGGCGAGGTTCGGACCCGCCTGCGGGCTTGATCCTTCCCTCTGCGACACCAGGGAAAGCCGCCGCGAGGCGGCTTTTTCGTTTTCGGCGCCGTCCCACGCCGGCGGCGTGCTAGAAGGCCGCCCCGATCGCGCCGGCGCCACGCCGCAGCGGAGTTTCGATGCAGCCGATCATTGCGATCCAGAACCTGTCCAAGGTCTACGCCTCAGGCCTCAAAGCCCTCGACGGCATCAACCTCGACATCGCCGAGGGCGAGATCTTCGCGCTTCTCGGTCCGAACGGGGCCGGCAAGACGACGCTGATCAGCATCGTATGCGGCATCGTCACGGCGAGCGCCGGCCGCATCCTCGCGGGTGGGCACGACATCGCCCGGGACTATCGCCAGGCCCGCCGCATGATCGGCCTCGTGCCGCAGGAGCTCACCACCGACGCCTTCGAGACGGTTTGGGCGACGACGAGCTTCAGCCGCGGGCTCTACGGCCTCAAGCCGGATCCGGCGCATATCGAGCGGGTCCTGCGCGACCTCTCCCTGTGGGAGAAGCGCGACGCGCGGATCATGACCCTGTCGGGCGGGATGAAGCGGCGGGTGCTCATCGCCAAGGCCCTGAGCCATGAGCCGCGCATTCTCTTCCTCGACGAACCCACCGCCGGCGTCGACGTGGAACTGCGCCGCGACATGTGGCGCTTGGTGCGCTCTCTGCGCGACACGGGCGTCACCATCATCCTCACCACGCACTACATCGACGAGGCCGAGGAGATGGCCGACCGCATCGGCGTGATCCGCAAGGGCCAGATCATCCTGGTGGAGGAGAAGGCCGAGCTGATGCGCAAGCTGGGCAAGAAGCAAATGACCCTGAACCTGCAGGAGCCGCTCGCCGCCCTGCCCCCGGCCCTGGCGCGGCACGATCTCACCCTCAAGCCGGGCGGACAGGATCTGGTCTACACCTACGACACGAAGGGCGAGCGCACCGGCATCACGGCGCTGCTGGCCGACCTCGCCGCCGCCGGCATCCGCTTCCGCGACCTCCAGACCAGCCAGTCCTCGCTGGAGGAGATCTTCGTCGACCTCGTGAAGGAACGCGCATGAACTGGTACGCGGTCCGCGCCATCTACGGCTTCGAGATGGCGCGCTTCTGGCGCACGGCGCTGCAGAGCATCGTGGCGCCGGTCATCGCCACCTCGCTCTACTTCGTGGTCTTCGGAGCGGCCATCGGCTCGCGGGTCGCCTCGGTGGACGGGGTCGCCTACGGCGCCTTCATCGTGCCCGGCCTGATGATGCTCTCGCTCCTGACGCAGAGCATCGCCAATGCTTCGTTCGGCATCTACTTCCCGCGCTTCGCCGGCACGATCTACGAGATCCTCTCGGCGCCCGTCTCGCCGCTCGAGATCGTGCTCGGCTATGTCGGCGCGGCGGCTTCGAAATCGATCCTCATCGGCCTCATCATCCTGGCCACCGCCGCCCTGTTCGTGCCCCTGCGGATCGAACATCCCTTCGTGATGGTGCTGTTCCTGCTCCTGACGGCGGTCACCTTCAGCCTGTTCGGCTTCCTGATCGGCCTCTGGGCCGACGGCTTCGAGAAGCTGCAGCTGGTGCCCCTCCTCATCGTGACGCCGCTGACCTTCCTCGGCGGCAGCTTCTACGCCATCGAGATGCTGCCGCCATTCTGGCGTGCGGTGAGCCTCGCCAACCCGGTGGTCTACCTGATCAGCGGCTTCCGCTGGTCCTTCTTCGGCACCTCGGATGTCGGCGTCGGCGTCAGCCTCACCATGGCGTTGATCTTCCTGATCCTGTGCCTCGCCGGCGTGACCTGGATCTTCCGGACCGGCTACCGCCTGAAGACCTGAGGCGCGGTGGTGCCCTCTCAGGGCCGCTGGGCCAGGAAATCGATTACGCCCGTGCGGTGACCGCGGTCGCCCACGGCCGTGCTGTGGTCGCGGTTCGGAAGTTCGACGGCGGTGCCGTTCGGAAACAGCGCCGCCAGCGCCGGACCCGAGCCCGAGACGGTGTCGAGGGTGCCGGTCGTCACCAGGGTCGGTGACGAGATCTCGGCGACTTCGGCGCGCGACAGGGTCTGGCGCGAGCCGCGCATACACGCGGCCAGGGCCCGCAGGTCGCTCTTCGTCTGCTCGGCGAAGGTGCGGAACGCGGCGGCCGTCGGGTTCGGGGCCGGTGCGCCGGGCTCCGCCTCCAAGGCCTCGGCGATCCCGTCCGGCAGGCCCTTGCCTTCGATCAGATGCAGGCCGAGACCGCCGAGCAGCAGCGAACGGACGCGCTCCGGCGCATCGAGGGCCAGGAACGCGGCGATGCGCGCGCCCATCGAGTAGCCCATGACATCGGCTTTGGGGATCCCGAGATGGTCGAGGAGGCGGCGCGCGTCCTGGGCCATGAGGTCCGCGCCGTAGACCTCCGGATCGTAGAGCTTCTGGCTCTCGCCGTGCCCCCGGTTGTCGAGGGCGATGGTGCGGTAGCCGGCCTGGGTCAGGGCCCGGACCCAGAGCGTGTTGACCCAGTTCACCGCATGGTTCGAGGCGAAGCCGTGGATCAGCAGGACCGGGTCGCCCGACCCGCCGACGGCGGGGACGTCGATGTAGGCGAGGGAAACACCGTCGGAATCGAAGCGCTGCATGGGCTCGGGCCTTATCGATCGGGGCATGGTCCCGCCTCCTTGAACCGTCGGGCGCGCGGACGGAAGCCCACCGGTGGCGCATGGGCGCACATGAAAGCGGCGGCAGGTTGCCCTGCCGCCGCGTTTCGCCGAACCGGATCGTCCGATCGGATCAGAAGGTGATGCCGGTCTCCAGCATGTAGCGCTCCTGCGAGGTCTTCAGGCCGCTGCGGCCGAAGCCGAGGCCGGGCGTGATGTCGTAGAGCTGCACGGTCGAGAACTCGCCACGGACGAAGTAGCGATCGAAGGTGAAGGTCGGGGTCACGGTGAAGGAGAAGGCCGAGCTGCCGGCGCCGTAGAGCACCGAGGTCTGACCGAACGGATTGTTGCGATTGCCGCTCTGGCTGATGTACTCCACGCGGCCCGCGAGGGCGAAGTTGTCCGTGAAGGCGTAGCTGGCGAGGAGGGCGCCGCCGATAGTTTCGGCACCGGCGAGGCCGAGGACGGCGTTCTGCTCCACGTTGGTGTACTGGACGTACGGCGTCACGATCCAGGGACCGTCCGCATAGGTGTAGTTGGCACTGATGATGCTGCTGTTCTGCAGCGAGACGGGCGTGGCGTACTGGAAGCGAAGGCCGCGACGACCGAACGGGTCCGCGAAGTCGAAATTGGTGTAGCTGGAGAAGTGCGTGCCGCCGTTGATGCCCACCGTGTTGGCGGGGTCGATCTTGTAGGTGATCGCACCCGTGACCCAGTTGATCTCGCCGGAATAGAAGCCGTCGGTCGCGGCGAACGAGGCCGCCCACGGACCATCCGAGTAGTTCACCTGCACACCCTGGTTGATCACGTTCTCCTGGCCGAAGAGGAGGCCGCGGGAGATGTTCAGGTTCTGGAAGGTGAACGGCAGCTCGGAGCCGATCAGGGTCGGCATCCGACCGCCCTGGATCGACCAGTTGTCGTTGATCACGTACTTTCCGAACACGATCGGCGCCGGGGAATACAGCAGGTCCGTCTGGTCGAAGGTGCCGTAGATCGGCAGGCCGAGGCCGGGGATCGAGTAGGCGCCGAAGGCGGCGTAGAACTGGAACGGGCCGTCGGCCTTCTGGATGAAGCCCATCAGGTTCGAGACGTCCACGCGGCCGGCCCGGTCACTCGGCAGCGGAGCGGGCGAGAACGTGTACTGGTTGGGCTGGGTGTAGAAGTAGCCGGTGACCGCACCGCCGACATAGACGTCGCCGAAGGCGCCGAGTGTCAGGCAGGACGGGTTCGGGTTCTGCTTGATGACGCCGCCATAGGCCGGGAAGGTGATCTCGGCCTTGCACGGCGCGGGCGGGGCAGGGACCGCCAGCACCTTCGCCGGCATGTCGGCCGCGAAGGCGCAGACCGAGGACAGCAGGACGGCGGAAAGGGCGAGAAGCGAGCGCTGCATGGCGATGGGAACTCTGCGGGAGGATCTGCGTTACGGCGACGTTCTCAAAGGTTCCCGTTTACGGCAAAGCTATCCTTTGTGCAGACGCCTATTTTTCGGGCAATTGAGGCCGCTCGAACTGGGTTTCGTTCGTGGTGTTGCCGCAATGGAACAGGTCTGAGCACCAGATTCGGTCTCGACGATTGTCCTCTGCTTCCGAAGTGGCGCGACGGTCAGGTCTGATCTGCGGCCGACCGCATTCGCCCGGAGGGGGCGCTGCGGGCTGATCGGCCCGGAATGTCCGGGACCTTTCCATCCTCCCGCGGCGGCGTCGCTTGCCGCCGCGTCCGTGCGCTGGCATCAGCACGCACGATGAAAGACACGCAGCCCTACGGCACTTACGCTCCCACAGGCCTCGTCGCGCGCATCGCTCGGCAGACGGGCCGGATCTCCTACGCGAGCTGGGCCGGGCGACGCCTCGCCCTGTTCCTGCGCCGCGTGGCGATCGGGCTGCTGCGCGGCGCCCCTCTGGACGTCGAACGCTACGGCGCCCGCATGCGGCTCTACCCCTACAACAACAACTGCGAGAAGAAGGTGCTCTTCACGCCGCAGTTCTTCGATCCGGAGGAGCGCGCACTTCTCCGGGCGAAGCTTCAGCCCGGCTGCACCTTCCTGGATATCGGCGCGAATATCGGTGCCTACGCGCTGTTCGTGGCGGCCTTCGCGGGGCCGCGCGCCCGGATCCTGGCCGTCGAGCCGCAGCCGGACGTGTTCGACCGCCTGACCTACAACATCGCTCAGAATCCGTTTGGAACGGTCAAGGCGGTGGCCTGCGCGGTCGCCGACAAGGCGGGGGAACTCACCCTGTTCGTGGATCCCCGCAACCGGGGGGAATCGAGCCTGAAGATCGTCGGGACGAACGAGGGCGCGCAGATTCGTGTGCCGGCCGTGCCCCTGCTCGATCTCGCCCTCGGCGAGGGCATCGCGCGCATCGACGCCATGAAGCTCGACGTCGAGGGCGCCGAGGACCTGATCCTCGAACCCTTCCTGCGGGCCGCCCCCGCGAGCCTCCACCCGCGGCTGCTCATCGTCGAGAACGGCACCGACCAGTGGCAGATCGACCTGCCCGCCTTGCTCGAGCAGCACGGCTATCGCCGGATCGCTCGCACCCGCCTCAACCTGATCTTCGAGCGGGCCGACTGACGGGCCCGCGCGGTTCTTCTGGGACGCGCGCCCTACAGCACCGGGATGGCGTCGGCCACGGCGATGCCGACCGGGTCGATGCGGCAGCGATGGGCGTGGACGGCGACGCCGGCCGCCCGAGCGGCCTGAAGCGCCCGGTCGAAGGCAGGATCGAGGTCCCGCGCGGCATCGAAGCGATCCGCCCACATCTGCACCACGATGATGACCATGGCACGGCCCCCGGCCTCGACGACGGCCGCGAGGTCCGTCATGTGGCGGGCGCTGCGGGCGGCGACGCAATCGGGAAATTCCGCGAGGCCGGGGCTGCGCATCAGGTGACAGTTCTTCACCTCGACATGGCAGGGCGGCATCCCCTCCCCGGTGGCGAGGAAGTCGACCCGGCTGGCCCGGGCGTAGCGGACTTCGGGGCGCAGGCCCGTGTAGCCGGCGAGGCACGGCAGGCCGCCGGCGGCGAAGGCCTCCGCCACCAGGGCGTTCGGCCGCATCGTGTTGATGCCGACCCATTGCCGGCCGCCGGGCAGATCCGCCTCCACCAGTTCCCAGGAAAAGGGGAGCTTGCGCGTCGGGCTCCGGACGTCGGACAACAGGGCCCGCGCGCCCGGCACCGCAAGTCCCAGCATCGCCCCCGGGTTGGGGCAATGGGCCGTGATCACGGACCCGTCGGCAAGCTGCAGGTCGGCGAGAAAGCGGTTGTAGCGACGCACCAGGCGCGCCTCGATCAGGGGCGAAGGGAAGCGCATCGCGGGTCCGGGGCAAGAAACGGGTTGATACGGGCCCCCGTCGACGGGGAATCGGGCCGTCGTGAGGCGCCCGGGCTGGTCAGTACCGACCGGATGCGACAGAATTCGCGCGGCGCGCCCGGGTCGATGACCGGGAAAGCCGCAGTTCGTCCGCGAGGCCGCCATGTTCAATCTGTTCGACATCCTTCAGGCGCAGGCGGGCCCCAACGCGCAGGGTTTCGGACGGCAGTTCGGTTTGTCGCCGGAGCAGAGCCTGCGCGCGATGGAAGCCCTGCTTCCGGCCCTCACGATGGGGCTGCAGCGGAACGTCGCCCAGGATCCGACCGGCTTCGCCCACCTCTTCAATCTCGTCGGCCCCGCCGCGCCGAAGGCGTCGAGCGCGACGCCGCAGATGGACATGCTGGTCCAGCAACTCTTCGGCTCGCCCCATCTGAGTCAGGCCGTTCTGCAGCAGGCCGCTGCCGTCAGCGGCGTGGCGATGCCGGCCTTGAAGCAGATGCTGCCGATCATGGCCGGCATGGTGGTGGCGGGGATCGTCCACGTCATGATCAACCAAGCGCCTGCCGCGGCGCCGGTCCCGCGCGCCGAGGCGAACCCCTTCGGCTTCCCGCCCAATGCCTGGTCGGAGATGATGCAGGCGTTCCTGAACTCCGGCGCCAAGGCCCCGAAGCCCGCGACGCCCTCGCCCCAGGCACGGCCGCGTGCGGCGTCGACGTGGCTCGCGGCTTCGCCCCGGCCGGAGTCCGCCGGGCCGGACAGGTCGGCCACGGAAGCGCCCTTCGACGTGATGCAGCAGATGTTCCAGACGGGCCTGGAGGTGCAGCAGGAGAACGCCCGCGCGATGCAGCGCCTGTTCGATACCTTCTGGCAGGATCCCCGCAATCCCACCGAGACGGGCGGCAACGGTTCGGGTGACCGGCCCAAGGCAGGGCGCACCGGGCAGCGCTAGCTGAAGACCCGCCGTCGGCGACGTCGGCGACGCCGGCAGAGGACGGCAGAGAACCGATCGTCGCCGGGCCATCGACCCGAGGGCGCTGCGCCCGGGCGCCCTGCCGACCGGTCTAGACGCCGGCCGTCCAACTCGTTCGTCGGATCGGGGCACCACTCGGTCGCAGCGATGGCCGCAGCGGCAGGCCGGCGTGGCGCTCGGGCGACGCCCGGATCCGCCCTTGCCGAGGGGATCGAACGGATCGGGCCCGAGAGGCTTGAGATGGGAACCCTTGCAGAACACTTACGGAACGTTTAACGTGTTCGTGGTTTGTTTCTAGTGCCACCCGCCGCGATCCGTGGCGCTAACGAAGAGTGTCCCGCATGTTGACGCGTAAGCAGCTGGACCTGCTCCAGTTCATCCAGCTTCGGATGCGCGAGAGCGGCGTTCCCCCGTCGTTCGACGAGATGAAGGATGCCCTCGACCTGAAGTCGAAGTCGGGCATTCACCGCCTGATCACGGCCCTGGAGGAGCGCGGCTTCCTGCGCCGGCTGCCCAACAGGGCGCGGGCCATCGAGGTGATCCGGATGCCGGAGAGCCTCGGGGGGAATGCGGGCGCCCCGCGCGCCGCTCCGGCCTCCGAGGTTCGCCGCTTCACGCCGAGCGTGGTCGAAGGCGGCAAGGGCAAGGGCAAGGGCTTGCCGGCCGGCGCATCGGTGTCCCGACTGCCGACCACGCAGGCCACCGACGAGAGCGGTCGGGCCGTGACCATCCCGGTGATGGGTCGGATCGCGGCCGGTACGCCCATCTCGGCCATCCAGGAACAGAGCCATTCGGTGACGATGTCGCCGGATTTCCTGGCCGGCGGCGAGCATTACGCCCTGGAGGTGCGCGGCGATTCGATGGTCGATGCCGGGATCCTCGACGGCGACCTGGTGGTCATCCGCAAGCAGGACACCGCCAATACGGGCGACATCATCGTGGCCCTCATCGACGACGAGGAGGCGACCCTGAAGCGCCTGCGCCGGCGTGGATCGTCCATCGCCCTGGAAGCGGCGAATCCGGCCTACGAGACGCGGGTCCTCGGGCCGGATCGGGTGCAGATCCAGGGACGTCTCGTCAGTCTGGTGCGCCGCTACTGAAGGGGGTCCCCGTCCGGTTCATCGCCGGACGGATCCGACGGATCGCGGGTGCGATCGGGGATTTCCGGTAAGACCGACGCCGGCGGTGTCGAAGATGGCAAGGACGTTCCCGGCGGGTCCACCGGCTTGCGCAGAGGCGTCGCACGCCAGGGCACGACATCCCCGGGATGCTTCGCGGAGGCGAGGGACGGCCCATCGCGGGTGAGGTGAATCGCGGTCGCACCGTGCGATTCCAGGAAATCCCGGTCGATGACGATCGATGCGGCGCAGCCCCCGGGCGCGGATTGCCGGGTGATCAGGATGTCGGCCCTGGCGCAGTCCTCTCCGAGGGCACCCTTGTCGGTGGTCAGGGCGAGCACGCGGCCGTCGGGTGTGGTCAGGGTACAGCCCAGGCGATCGCAGCGCGCGCCCTCGAACCCCGTTACGTCCTGCACCCGTCGGTCGTCTCCATCGGCCTTGAGCCATTGCGCGAGCACGAAGGGGGGCGGCCGGCCAAGGGTGGCGAGCCGCCCGTTGCGCTGGCGGATGGCGGCGCCCGCCCCCTCCCGATCGACGTAGATGTCGTAGCGATCCGGGGCAGCCGCACAGGCGATGCCGATCGCTGCCGGAATGAGGCCGAGCCAGCGCAGCGACGAGGCCGGGAGCGTCAGGACGATCAGGGCAGCGGCCAGGAGGCCGAGGGCCCCCGTGCCGAAGGCCGGGACCACGACGACGGCGTTGCCGAAGCCCGCGATCCAGGTCGAGATGGTCAGCATCCCCCGCACCGCCAGGCCCATGGCCCACCAGACCGGCTGATCCAGCGCGAACGGATAGGCGAGGATGCCCAGAACCGCTGACGGCATCACCGCCAGGGAGACCAGCGGCAGGGTGAGCGCATTGCCCACCAGCCCGAAGGGCTGCACCGTCTGGAAGTGGTAGGTGGCGAAGGGCGCGGTGGCGATCTGGGCCACGAGCGTCGTGGCCAGGGTGCCCAGGACCGCCGCGGACGCCAGGGCGAAGATCCGGGGGAGCAGGCCGGCACCGTCGCGCTGCCGCCCGCGTCCGGCGATCAGCGGCGCGCAGGCGATCAGGCCGGCCACCGCCGCGAACGACATCTGGAAGCTCGGGCCGAGGAGGCCGTCCGGCTCGCGGGCCAGGGCGATCAGGGCGGCGAGGGCCAGGTTTCGCATGCTGAGCGCCGGGCGGTCGACCAGGATCGCGCCGAGCATCACGAGGGTCATGATCAGCGAGCGCTCGGCTGCGATGTCCCAGCCGGAGAAGACGCAGTAGGCCGTCACGCTCACCATGGCGACGGCAGCGGCGATCTTCTTGATCGGCCAGTGCAGCGCCGCGAACGGAACGAGGGCCAGGAGCGCCCGCACGAGCCAGAACACCACGCCGGCCGCCAGGACCATGTGAAGGCCCGAGATCGAGACGACGTGGTAGATGCCGGCGGCGCGCAGGATGTCGTTGGTCTCGGGGCTGATCAGGCCGCGCTTGCCCGTCACCAGGGCCGCCGCCACCGCCCCGGCCTGTCCGCCGTTGGCGTCGGTGATGCGGCGCGTCAGGGCGTTGCGGGCCGCGTCGACGGCGGCCGCGAGACGGATCTGCCAGTCCGCGCTCTCGGCCGGCGGCCGCAGGTCGACCTTGCCGACGAGGGAGCCCACCGCGCCGATCTCACGGAAGAAGGCATCCCGGGCGAAGTCGTAGCCTCCGGGGCGGGCGGCTTCCGGCGGCGGAAGCAGGCGCGCGGTCGCGGCGATGCGGTCGCCCGGCTTCAGGGTATTCGCCTTGCGGTAGGAGACCCGCACCCGGACCGGGCGGACCTCGGCGCCGAGGGTGCCGAAGCTCTCGACGCGGAGGATCAGGCGCGCCCCCTCCTCCCGCTCGTCCAGCCCTTCGATGGTGCCCACCAGCGGACCGATCGTGGTGCGGGCGAGGATCGGCCCGTCGACCGAGCGGACCCGCGCGGCGGCCGCCGCGAAGCCCAGGAGGGCGGCGACGGCGGCGAGCACCAGGGCCAGGCCGAACGGGCGCGCCACGAGGAGGGGCGTCGTCGCGGCGAGCAAGGCGGCGGCCGCGAGCGGCGCCAGGAGCGACGGCGTCCCCTGCGTACCGAGGAAGAACGCGAGGATGCCGCATCCGAACGCGACGGCGAGCCAGGCGAAAAGACGGCGCTGCTCGATCTCGCGGGTCCATCCCGCCCGGAACCAGTCGCGGATCGGCCCGGCGCCCGGGCGACGCGCGGCGAGGTGGCGCGTGATGCGCCCCATCGCCGCCGCCGCACGCGCCTGCGCCATTGCGAGACCTCCCGGGTTGCGCCCGTGACCGGGAGCCGGCGATGCGCCCTGCGATCCTGGGAACAGGACGATTCCTTAACGCGTGCCCGCGCGCATGCTACACGCGCGGTTCCGGGCCGGTCGATCCGCTTCCCGCCCGAATCACGAGCCATTCAAGTCCAGATTGATGTCGTCAGCCGTCGTCACGCGTTTCGCGCCCTCGCCCACGGGCTACCTTCACATCGGCGGGGCTCGCACGGCCCTGTTCAACTGGCTCTATGCCCGCCGCTTCGGCGGCCGCATGCTGCTGCGCATCGAGGACACCGATCGCGAACGCTCGACGCAGGGCGCCATCGACGCGATCCTGGACGGCATGCGCTGGCTCGGGCTCGATTGGGACGGGGACGTCATCTACCAATACGCCCGCGCCGCCCGTCACCGCGAAGCCGCCGAGAGCCTGCTGGCCTCCGGCCACGCCTATCGCTGCTACGCGACGCCCGACGAACTGACGGCGATGCGCGAGGCGGCCCGCGCAGAGGGGCGGCCCCTGCGCTACGACGGCCGCTGGCGCGACCGCGACCCGTCCGAGGCGCCCGCCGGCGTCAAGCCGGTGATTCGCCTGCGCGCCCCGACCGACGGCGAGACCGTGGTCGAGGACGGCGTGCAGGGCCGGGTCGTCTGGCAGAACAAGGATCTCGACGACCTCGTCCTGCTGCGTTCGGACGGCAACCCGACCTACATGCTCGCCGTCGTGGTGGACGATCACGACATGGGCGTCACCCAGGTCATCCGCGGCGACGACCACCTGACCAATGCGGCGCGCCAGCGCCAGATCTCCGATGCCCTCGGCTGGGAGGCCCCCGCCATGGCGCATATCCCGCTGATCCACGGCGCGGACGGCGCCAAGCTGTCAAAGCGGCACGGGGCCCTCGGCGTCGATGCCTACCGCGACCTCGGCTACCTGCCGAGCGCCCTGCGCAACTACCTCGTGCGCCTCGGCTGGAGCCACGGTGACCAGGAGGTCTTCTCCACCGAGGAGATGATCGCCGCCTTCGACCTCAAGGCCATCGGGCGGTCGCCCGCGCGCTTCGACTTCGCCAAGCTGGAAAACCTCAACGGCCTCTACATCCGTGGCGCGGCCGATGCGGACCTCGTCGCGGCGATCGACGAGGTGCTGCCGGCGCTCGGCCCGGCACGGGGGATCGCGGTGCCCATGAGTCCGGCTCTGCGGGAGACGCTCACCGCCGCGATGCCGGGCCTGAAGGAGCGGGCCAAGACCCTCGTCGAACTCCTGGACAGCGCCTACTACCTCACCGCGGCCCGGCCCCTCGTGCCCGACGAGAAGGCCAAGGGTCTGCTCGGCGACGAGGCCCGGAATCGCCTGGCCGCCCTCCTGCCGGCCCTCGAGGGGTTGCCCGATTGGACCGCCGCCGCCACCGAGGGCGCGGTCCGGCAGTTTGCGGAGGCGAACGGCTTGAAGCTCGGCCAGATCGCGCAGCCCCTCCGGGCGGCGCTCACCGGCCGCGCCACCTCGCCGCCGGTCTTCGACGTCATGGCCGTGCTCGGCCGGGAGGAGTGTCTCGGCCGGCTCCGCGACCAGACCGGCTGACCATCGCACTGCAGCAAAATACCGGTTCGTCCGAGTGCTCCGAGTGGAAGAATGACAAATCGGCCCGGATTTCGCTTCGACGTCGAGGTGAGCCGGGCCGTCGGTTGATGACGGTCCGCCGATCCGCTACCCCCATGCTCGTGTGAGCAAGTGCAGCATGCGCCGCATTTGCACCCCGGACCCGGGTGGTCGATTGCATCGCCACGCGGGCCGACGCCGCCCCGTTGCCACGAAAGGGTCCAGGTCTCCATGAGCGCCTCCAGCACGATCACCGTGGGCGACAACCACGTCGAACTTCCGATCAAGACCGGCACCATCGGGCCGGACGTGATCGATATCGGCAAGCTCTACGCGAAGACGGGCAAGTTCACCTTCGATCCCGGCTTCACCTCCACCGCCTCCTGCGAGTCGAAGATCACCTACATTGACGGCGATGCGGGCATTCTCCTCTATCGTGGCTATCCCATCGAACAGATCGCCGAGCACGGCGACTTCCTCGAAACCTGCTACCTCATGCTGTTCGGCGAGCTGCCGACCCCGGCCCAGAAGGCGGATTTCGACTACCGGATCACGCGCCACACCATGGTGCATGACCAGATGAACCGCTTCTTCCAGGGGTTCCGCCGCGACGCGCACCCGATGGCGATCATGGTCGCCTGCGTCGGTGCCCTCTCGGCCTTCTATCACGACTCCACCGACATCTCGGACGACCAGCAGCGCATGGTCGCGTCGATGCGGATGATCGCCAAGATGCCCACCCTGGCGGCGATGGCCTACAAATATTCGATCGGACAGCCCTTCGTTTATCCGAAGAACGATCTCGACTACACCTCGAACTTCCTGCGGATGTGCTTCGCGGTTCCGTGCGAGGAGTTCAAGGTCAATCCGATCTTCGCGCGCGCGCTCGACCGGATCTTCATCCTCCACGCCGATCACGAGCAGAACGCCTCGACCTCGACCGTGCGTCTCGCGGGCTCCTCGGGGGCCAATCCCTTCGCCTGCATCGCGGCCGGCATCGCCTGCCTGTGGGGACCCGCCCACGGGGGCGCCAACGAGGCGGCCCTGAAGATGCTCGAGGAGATTGGGCATCCGGAGAACGTGGCCAAGTACGTGGCCAAGGCCAAGGACAAGAACGATCCCTTCCGCCTGATGGGCTTCGGCCACCGCGTCTACAAGAACTACGATCCGCGCGCGCGCATCATGCAGAAGACCACCCACGAGGTGCTGGGTCAGCTCGGGATCAAGGACGATCCGCTGCTCGAAGTCGCCGTGCAGCTGGAGCAGATTGCCCTGAAGGACGACTACTTCATCGAGAAGAAGCTCTATCCGAACATCGATTTCTACTCGGGCATTACCCTCAAGGCGATGGGCTTCCCGACCTCGATGTTCACGGTGCTGTTCGCCCTGGCCCGCACCACCGGCTGGATCGCCCAGTGGGCCGAGATGATCGAGGATCCCTCGCAGAAGATCGGCCGGCCGCGGCAGCTCTACATCGGTCCCGACAAGCGGGAATACACCCCGATCGATCAGCGCGCCTGATCCAGGCCCCCCGCGCCGGACACCCTCCGGCGCGGAATGCGTCTTCGGATCGGTGCCGTCGCCGCCGATCCGCGACCCGGACCGCCCTAGGTCGTGAACCCATAACGGGTGGCACGGTTTGGTCGGTGCGTCGTTGGTTTTCCATATGGAGGACCGAGGATGGCGCGGTTTGACCTGACG
>NZ_LMNE01000025.1:0-24500 GCF_001423285.1 Methylobacterium sp. Leaf111
GATGTCTGCTTCATCTTCGCTCCTCAGGGGCTACGATGAACCAGCCATCCTCCGTTCGTGAAGACGATGTCTGCTTCATCTTCGCTCCTCAGGGGCTACGATGAACCAGCCATCCTCCGTTCGTGAAGACCCTCAATCTGTCCCACAGGTGCTGACGTCGGACAATTATCGAGTGGCTGATTGAGGCTATCGCAGAACCGATCTTCTCCTGATCCTACTCCGAAGCCTCTTGCGTACAACGGGTTTATTCAGCAGGGGCACTCGCTCGCACCGAGGCCTGCTGGCCTGAGCTTGGCTGCAGCGAAGCACGTCGTCTTCCTATCGAACGCCGCTACGAAGGTCCGATCAGGCATAACCGCTGCCCCGAACCGATCCGTCCTCGTCCGATGGATTGCTCTTCGGCGCCTCTGTGCCGTTGTCCTACGCACACCCGGCTTCCAGTCGCTGAGCCTCGTCGCCATCGCGACGGCGAAGCGCCGAGGTGAACGTCTGTCGCTCCGTTGGTGCGACGTAGACCTGGTTCAACGCGTTGCACCCCGCGCTCTGACCAAGGACGGCGACACGCGTCACGTTCCGCTGGCGCCGCGTGCCGTGAGCGCCCTACTGACACTGCGAACCGAACGTTCCCCTCCGACGGAACGCCTCTTCCCGATGCGCGCGGGTGGCCCTGACCAGACCTGGATGCGCCTGCGCGAGCGCGTGGGCAGCAACGACCATCGCCTCCACGAACTCCGACACGCGGCCGTCACGGGCCTGTTCGAGGGCGGACGCGGCATGGCTGACGTCGGGGCGACCAGCGCGCACAGGGAGCTTCGCATGCTGTCGCGCGACACGCGCCTTCGAGCGGCTGACCGCGCCGAACGCTGACGCTGGCGGCGAACCGTCATCCTCGCGAAGGACGCGATGTCCTCGGGAAATCCCTCTGGGTCGAGAGGGATTCCTTTTGTGCTCACGACACGTTCCCCCCGGTCCTGGGCGGCGCCAGGCTGTCGAACGGCAAAAATCAAATCGCCAGGACGGCCCAGCCCTGGGGGCCGAGGCTCACCCGCGCATCCGGCGTTCCGGGCGCTGCCAGCGACGCCTCCCCGGCCTCGACGATGCGCGCATTCGGCGCCGGCAGGAGCAGGCCGGCCTCGGCGAGGTTCAGGGCGAGGAGGAGGTGCTGGGTTCCGTCACCCACCGCGAGCACGAGGTGTTCGTTGGTCAGGTGGAGCGTCCGCGTGCGGGCGCGGTGCAGCCAGGGATGCCGGTGCCGCAGGGCGATCAGGGTCTGGTGCAGACGGTAGATCGGCCAGCCATAGGGGGCGAGCCCGGCGGGCGTGTCCGGGAAAGCCGGCCGGATCGCATCGTCCCCGCCGACACGCTCCTCCTTCACGCCGCGGAAGGCCTGCTCGTCGCCCGCATAAATCGAGGGTGTGCCGCCGCAGACCAGCAGGATCGCGAGGGCCTGGGGGAGGTGGCGCTCGTCGGCGAGGCGGCTCGCGATCCGCGTGACGTCGTGGTTGCCCACGAAGGTCAGCGGCACGAAGGCGTCGAGGAAGCCGTTGTGGCGGTCGAGCGCATGGGCCAGTTCGAACAGGTTGCGATCGTTGAGGGCGCTCCAGATGGCTTTCCAGAGCTCGTACTGGGTCACCGCATCCAGGCCGGTGTCGCGCACGATGGCGGCGTAATCCCCGTGGATGACCTCGCCGACGAGGTAGGCGTCCGGATGGACCGACCGCACACGCGCCAGGACGTCGGACCAGAAGCGCCGGGGCACGGCGTAGGCCGCATCGAGGCGCCAGCCATCCACCCCCAGGGCGAGCCAATGCGTCATGACGGAGACGACGTAATCGGCCACGGCGGGTGCGTCGTGGTTCAACGTCACGAGCTGCCGGTGTCCCTCGAAGCAGGCGTAGTCCGGCTCCGTGCCCGGATCGGTGCCCCGGGGCCAGGACAGCCGGAACCACGCGGCCCTGGATGCCTGCGGACCCTGCGCCAGAACCTCGGCGAAGGCGGGATGGTCGCGTCCGACATGGTTGAAGACGCCGTCGAGGAGCACGCGCAGGCCCCGCGCATGGGCGGCCTCGATCAAGGCGACGAGATCCGCCTCGTCGCCGAGCCGCGGATCGACCCGGAAGGGGTCGATCGTGTCGTAGCCATGGGTCGAGGCGGCGAAGACCGGTCCGAGGGCCAGCCCCGTGGCGCCGAGCTCGACGGCATAGTCGAGCCAGGCCTGGACATGGCCCAGGCGATGCACGACGGGAGCGCCCTCGACGGTCTCGGATTCGGCTCCGACGAGGCCGAGCGGGAAGACCTGCCACCAGATCGTGTGTTCCAGCCAATCGGGCACGGCACCGCCTTGTTTCAGGAGTTGCAGGGAAACCCGCCGCTCGGGTCGGCGGTCCACATCCGAGCGGTGTTCGCCCTTCACAAGTTCGCGTTGAACCGATCGTCGCGTTCGAAAGAGCCGGTCCGATGCGACGCTTTCGAACGTTCGACGCCTTCGGGGGCCCTCAGGCCGCCTTCACCGCCATCAGGAACGTTCCGACCTCGTGACGGAGGCTCTCCGAATGATGGGAGAGTTCCTGCGCGGCGCCGAGCACCTGCGCCGCGGCACTGCCCGTCGAGTCGGCGCCCAGGCGCACATCGTTGATGCTACCGACGACCTGGCCGGTCCCGTTCGCCGCCTGCTGCACGTTTCGGGCAATCTCCTGGGTCGCGGCGCCCTGCTGCTCCATGGCAGCCGCGATGGCGTTCGAGGCCGCCGCCATCTGCCCGATCGTGCTGCCGATGGCCTGGATGGCCGCGACGGAGGCCTGGGTGACGCCCTGGATGGACGCAATCTGCCCCGCGATCTCCTCCGTCGCGCGCGTGGTTTGACCGGCAAGTTCCTTCACCTCGGACGCGACCACGGCAAAGCCCCGTCCGGCCTCGCCTGCCCGAGCCGCCTCGATGGTGGCATTCAGGGCCAGGAGGTTCGTGTGCCCGGCGATCTTGTTGATCATCGCGACGACGGTCTCGATCCGCTCGGCGGCACTGGCGAGTTGCCGGACCAGTCCGTCCGTGCGGCGAGCCTCATCAGCTGCCTGCTGCGCGATGCGGGCCGACTGACCGGCCTGCTGCGTGATTTCCTGGATGGATGCGGACATTTCCTCCGTGGCCGCAGCGACGGTCTGTACATTCGCCGAGGTGTGTTCGGCGGCCCGCATCGCCGTGCCGGATTGCCGGGTCGTCTGCTCCGCGGTGCCTGCCATGCCCTGGGCCGTGGCCTCCATCTCGGTGGAAGCACCGGCCAGACCCTGCGTGAGAACGGAGACATTCGCCTCGAACGCCTTCGTCAGGGCGTCGAGATGGTCAGCGCGTCGCATCTTCGCATCCGCCTCCTCGGCTGCCGCGGCGTCAGCCTGCTCCTTGGCGATGAGTGCGTCCTTGAAGACCTGGACGGCCCGCGCCATGGCACCGAGCTCGTCGGACCGGTGGGAACCCGGAACAGCCACGCCATGGTCTCCGGCGGCCAGGCGCTGCATCGCGCCGGTCATGGCCGCCACCGGCCCGGACACGCCGCGGCCGACACGCCATGCGAGGAGCCCGCCGATCACCAGGGCCACGCCACCGATCCCGATGACAAGCTGGCTCAGCTGGCTGGCATCCGCGGTCATCACCGCCATGATCTGCTGCTGTTCCCGGACCGCCCGCTCACGGGTCTCCTTGCCCAGGCCGATCAACGCGTCGCCCGTCTGCTTCAGGTTCTGATACGCCACCTCGACCTCGCCGGCGCCCTGCAGGACACCGTCGAGGGCCGCCTTGAAGGCTGCGACCTTCCCGTTCGCGACTTTGAGCGAGGCTTGAAGCAGGCCGGCTTCGTCGAGCCGGGACAGGGCCAGGAGTTCCCGGGTGTAGCGGCCGAACTCGACCGTGGCCGTGCTGGCATCCGCCGGATTGTTGCTGGAGCGGAAAAGATAGACCGCGCTCATGCCGGCCTGAAGGGCCCGGTCGGCGCGGAAGGTCGCGGCGGCGAGACCCGGTTCCTGCGCGGCGAGCTGCGCCATCGCGTAACCGGCGTTGGAGAGCGCTGCACCGAGCTTGACCAGATCCCCGAGGGCGGCTTTCCGCTTCTGCATCGCGCCGACGAGTGCGTCGGTGCCGGTGACGTAGTCGAGGGCCCGACTTCTGATCGCCGCATCCTGGCTGCCCGAGGGTTGGCCGCCGCTGTCAGCCCTCAGGGCGCCGAGACCGGTCTTCAGGTCGCTCAGCATGTCGCCCTGTTCCGTGCGCATGTAGTTGAGCACCAGGCGCCGCACCCCGTTGAGGAGCAGTTCGAAAGCGCTGGCCTCCTCGGCGGCCTGCATGCGGGAGCGGGTGCTCTCGATCTCCGCGTTGAGCACGCTGACGCTGCGGAAGGTCGTCAGGGCGGAGACGGTGAGGAGCAGCAGCACCACGGCGAAGCCGGCCAGGATGCGCTGAGAGACCGAGAGGCGGTCGAGGCGGAGCGTGAACATGAGCGGGAGCCTCGAAAGCGTCAGCGGATGGACTTGATCTGGCGGATCGTCTCGGCGCCGAACTTGGCGCTGAATCCGGCGGTCACGGATTGCAGGCTCTGTTCGAAGGCGGCGCGATCGACCGAGGCGACCACGTTCATCCCGGCCTTGCGCAGTTCGTCCACGCCCTCCCGTTCGGCGCGCCCGGCCGCCTCGCGGGACACCTGGCCGGCGGCCCGGGCCGCCTCGGTGAAGGCCTTCTGTTCGGCAGGGTCCAGGGAATCCCAGGCCGTCTTCGACATGACCATGACGGCCCAGGAGTAAACGTGGCCGCTCAGGGTCAGGTGCTTCTGAACCTTGTTGAAATGGGAGGCCGAGATCACCGCGATCGGGTTCTCCTGCCCGTCGAACTGCCCGGATTGCAGAGCGCCGTAGAGGGCCGGGAAGGCCAGCGGCTCCGCCTTCACGCCGAGGCTTCGAAAGCCCGTGAGCATGATGTCCGACTGCGGCACCCGCATCGAGAGGCCTTTCAGGTCCTCGGGATTGGTGACCGGGTGCTTGGAGTTGGTGATGTGGCGCATGCCGTTCTCACCCCAGGCGAGCGCGATCATGCCCTTTTGCTGGAACCTCTTCAGGTAATCCTGCCCGACCGCACCGTCGAAGACGGCGTGCGCATGGCCCGCATCGCGAAACAGGAACGGGATGTCGAAGATCCCGAATTCCGGGATGATGCTGGAGAAGGGCGCACTCGTGATAAAGGCCATATCGAGGTGCCCGAGGCGGAGCTCCTCCGCCATCTCGACTTCGCCACCGACCGCGCCGTTCGGATACAGCTCGACGCGATACGCGTTGCCGGTGCGCTTGGCGACTTCCTTGGAGAAGCGCTCGGCACCTGCTCCGAGCTGCGAACTCTGGGCGAAGAGGAAGCCGAGCCTGAGGACGCGCTCCTCCGCCTGCGCCTGCGTGATGGTCAAAATCGAGCAGAGCCCGACGATCGTCGCTGCAACTCTGAGACGTCCAAGCACCGGCGTATCCTATGCGATAGTCGCCCACCGCTTAAACGCCTGCGCTTAAAAGAACATTGACAGCGTAGGTTAGCGAGCCAGCCTACCCTACACTCGAAATCATCTCAAAACGTAATCAGCAAGCTCTATGCCCTGCTCATTCGAAGTGCGATTGCTCTGATCGACACGCGGCTTACATGCGGCAGGCAACGGAACTTTCGCCCGGGGAAGTGCCCGCCATGAATCCGACCATCAACACGGATGTCATCGACCCAGACGATCGGCGCGCGCGGATGCCTGTTCTTGGAAAAAGGCGATCCTCAAATGCATTCGGACCATTCATCGATGGATAACTTGGCAGAGGCCAAAGGCGGACAGTTTTGCCACCTGGAAGCCTGCCCGAGTAATCCTCTCGATGGCTGCGCTTTGCGGTGATTCACTGGGCCCAAGGCCAAGATGCTTCGGGCGTGGAATGTCGATCAGGGCCGGCTTCTGCCGCCGTCGCCGCATTGAGTTCGTGCCGCCTGGGCCGAGGGCGCATTTCGAGCGCGACACGGGGCGAGAAGCCCTCGACCTCTCGGCCATCCGCGACACCCATACCGAGGAGCGCGGCGACCCGCCCGACCATTCCGGCACGATGGTGGCGCTCCTGCTCGACGGCGATCGCCGAGGCCCGTACGCTTTCAGGACCGCGACGGCGGGATCGCCGTCGATGCGGTCCGCGCTCATCTCGGTCGGAAGCCGCGCGAGGTCTCGGGCGATGCCGGCTTTGCCAACGGGTCGAACCTGTCCGCGCCATGGCCGCACGCCTGAAGCGCGCTGGCCGCCGGAGCCGCGACCGCCCGAGAAGGCAGGTCGTCGAGCCGGTTTTCTGACCAATCCAGCAAGCCAGAAGCGTCCGGCAGTTCCTGCTGCGCGGGTTCGCCCAGGTTCGGGGCGAATGGGCCATGATTTCCAGCGCCCGCAACCTCCTCCCATTCGCGGAGGCGACCTGCTCAGCCTGGCCGACAGGCATCCCGGATCCCGACCTCAATCCTGAAGCGCCAACCCCCTACGCGGACGGGCTCCTCGGCGGCCGTGCTGCGCTCCTTGGCTTTTGGTTCGGCACCCGCCTCGCGACCGCCCGCTGCGGTGCGCTTCTCGGCCCTGCAGGCTGCGATCCCTCACCGAACAAGCCACGTTCCGACATACGATAAGGCGGCCGAGTAGATCGGACGACCTTCCTCATCCGTCACCATCACCGTGAAGGCTTGACGTTCTCCATCTGCCGGCACCGCACCGGCTGCGATGAGAGGCAGTAACTTCTTCGCCTCCTGGGCTGCTTCGTCAGGACCAGCAAGCTCCGTCCCGTCTTCATCGCGCGTCATCACACGATCATGCGTGTCAAAGAAGTAGCGGGGCACTGCGACCTCCGGATGTATCCGGTAGGAGCACATAGGTCTCGTCGGGGCCTACGCCAGGGACGGGTGCAAGATTTTCCACCCCCCCTGGACGAACCGGAGAAAACCTCCGGAACAGGCATCGTCCAATCAATGGACGCGCTTCGATGTGCCTGCACGAATTTACGTGAGTGCTAATTTTGGTCGAAGGTGAAGATAGTGCTCGTCAAACTCCGAAAAATCTCTCAGTGCTTTCGAATTCAGGATCGTGACGTGCTTATTCTTGAACTCAACGAGTTTTTCGACCCTCAGTCGCTGCAGCATGCGATTGACATGGACTGTCGAAAGACCGGTTGCGTCACCAATATCGGCTTGGGTCAAAGGAAGTCCATACCGATCGCCCTCCGTGAGGCCAACGGCTTCGAGGCGCGCGAGGAATTCACAAAACAAATGTGCGACCTGTTTTTCCGCTGAGCGACGCTTCGCCAGCACAAGCCACTCTCGCAGGATACTCTCGTCGATGAGACTGATCCAGCGAAAGCCATAATCTAGGGTCGGGCTGCGCGCGGTAAGGTCGCTCAATTCTTTGAGCGGGACCTTTATGATTTCACAGTCGCTCAGGGTGCGAACCGAATAATCCATAGACCCCAAAAAATGCGCGTTGAAATCGCAAATGTCTCCCGGAATCAGGAAGCTCAAGATCAACCGACTGCCATCCGGCAGGGCTTTGTAGCGGCACGCAAACCCACTGTGGATCAGATGAACATGATCCGGCGCATCGCCCTGTCGGATGATGGCGCTGCGCGCGCGGACCGGGACGAGGTGGGCTTTCAGCCCCTCGAGGCAGGCCCTGTCGGCCCCGGAGAGGTCAAAGCGGCGTTCGAGCTTCTGGATCAGAGGGTTGGACATGCGACTGGAAGCGAGGGTCCCGGTAGGGTCGGAGTCATAAATACATTTTGTTGCGAAACAGCAAGACAACGATCAACGGCGCCTTACTATTACAAATTGTCATGATCGCATGCTTTTGATAAATTGATATATATTTCAAAATAATCATAAGTGAAAATTTGTTTCTAAAGCTAGATCTCGTCTTTCGCCATAATGTAGGACATTTATTCCGGTTATACGCGAGGATATCAAAAACATGATCGTGTTATTATAATGCATATTATGCAAGCGCGACTGCAGAAGATCGAAACTCTAGATTGGAGGGTCGTTCTTCTCACGCGGTAATAGATCGATTTACGCAGATTTTTATTTGGATTACTCGGTTGGCATGGTTAGTTCTGATTTATCTGGTAGGACGCGCAGGCCTTTCTGGTAAAAATTTGCTATTGGCGAACGAGTACCTGTTGCAAACTTATCGGGGCGATTGAGACCCGAATGAATATTTTCGGGCCATCCCTAGAATTATAAATCTATTAACCAGCTGGGTTATTAACATCGATCATATCAGGGTCGATGGTTCAGGCGATGATGTGGATCGGATCAATCAGTGCGCGCGGTGTGGGCCCGGAGCGTGATCGACGGGCCGGAGCAACCTGCACATTTCGCGGTTTAAGCCTCTCGTCGACAAGCTTGGCGGCTGTGTTGTGCGCCACCGCCGCGCAGGCGCAGGCGCAGTCGACGTCTCTGGTCGATGTGTGTGCGGGACTTGGCGTACGATTACCCCATCTGACGTCTCCCACGCCGATTGCGTCGGGGGGGCTGCTCGGCGCGGTGAGCACGACGCTGACGGGCTTGGTCGACAACATCAATCAGGGGGTCATTGCGCCCCTATCGGATGTGACCTTGCGCGTCGGCGTCTTCGACGCCAACGGCAACCTCGTCAGCGTCAACAGTCCCGCCGGCTGCAATCTCAGCGCCTCCAGCCTGACCCTCGACGCCAGCAAGGGCCTGGCGATCGGTGGCGGCCGCATCACCGGTCTCGGCAGCCTGACCGGGACCGTGGCGAGCGCGGGCGACGTCACCTCCATCGCCCTGGGGAGCGGCTCCGTCACGGCCGCAGGCAAGGCCAACGCGATCGCGCTGGGATCGAGCGCCACCGTCACGGCCAATCAAGCCCTCGCGATCGGGTTGCGTGGGAGCGTCAGCGCCGACGATGGCATCGCCCTCGGCACCGACGCGCACAGCGCAGCGGTCGCCGCCCTCGCTCTGGGTGCGCGGACGACCGTCGGCGCGGCAGGCGCGGTCGCCCTCGGCAGCGGATCCGTCGCCAACCGACCCGGACTCGGCGGAGCCGTCGAAAGCTTCAGCGGGACCACGGTCGCCTCCACCAGCGGTGCCGTCTCAATCGGCGATGCCGGCGCGGAGCGGCAGATCATCAACGTCGCCGGCGGGACGAAGCCCACCGACGCCGTCAATCTGCGGCAGCTCTCCAGTGTCGGCGGCAATCTCGCCAGCGGACTCGGAGGGGGCGCCAAGTTCGACGCCACCACCGGGCTCTTCACGGCGCCGAGCTTCACCGTCCAGGGCAGTTCCTTCACCAACGTCGGCGAGGCCCTCGGCGCTCTCGACCTTCGCGTTACCGGCAACACCGCGGCGATCACGAGCACGGCTGCCGGTCTGCAGACCCTGCAGAACCAGGTGACGAGCCTGCCCAACCATGTCCAGCAGGATGCCGTCGCGCGCACGCTGACGATCGGCAAGGGGACCGACGGAACGCTGCTGAGCCTCTCGGGGCTGAGTGGAGACCGGCGTGTGACGGGTGTGAGTGCCGGGATCAATGGCAACGATGCCGTCACTCTCACGCAGCTGCGCACGTCCGGCCAGGCCCTCGCGTCGTCCCTGGGCGGCGGCGCCGGCTTCGATGCCGTCACGGGGGGCTATCAGGCTCCGAGCTACAGCATCGGCGGGACCGGGTACGCGTCAATCGGCGGTGCTCTCGGGGCGCTCGACACCCTTTCGGTCCAGTACGTCCCGGGAAGCGGCGGTGCGGCGACCGCCTCGATCGATCTCAGCAAGGGCGGCATGCTCGGCGCCGTCGGGATCCATGGCTTGGCGCCCGGTCTCGTCGCCGGTGGTTCGACGGACGCCGTCAACGGGGCGCAACTCTACGCCACGAACCAGCAACTGGCATCGAACAGCGCTGGCCTCGCCAGCCTGCAGACCGTCGTCGGCAGCAGTTCCCTCGGGCTCCTCAGCCAGGATCCGACCAGCCGCACCCTGACCCTGGGCGCCGCGACGGATGGCACGCGCGTGAGCATCGCCGGAACCCTCGGCGCGCGCCAGCTCAGCGGTGTCGCGTCGGGATCCGTGAGTGCGGGCTCGACCGATGCGGTGAACGGCGCGCAGCTCAACGCCACGAACCAAACCCTTGCGGGCAACACCGCGGCCATCACCAGCGTGCAGGGCCAGCTCACGAGTACGACCACCACCCTCAATGCCTCGCTGGGGACCCTGCAGGGGCAGCTGGGCACGACGGCGACGTCCCTTGCGAGCACGACCGGCGACCTCACCAGCCTGCGCGCCGGCGTCCAGAGCGGAACGATCGGTCTCGTGCAGCAGAACGCGATCACCCGCGACCTCTCGGTCGGCAGTGGCACCGATGGGGGCCGGATCAGCGTGGCCGGGACCGCGGGGCCCCGTCAGGTCTCGGGCATGGCGGCCGGCACGGTCGCGACCAACTCGACGGACGCCATCAACGGTGGGCAACTCCACGCCACGAACCAGGCGGTTGCGGGCAACGCCGTCGGCCTCGCCAGTCTCCAGGGCCAGGTAAGTGCCCACACGAGCGAGATCGCCAACACCACCGCGAGCCTGAGCACGCTACAGGGCGAAACCACGACGAACGCGAACGGCCTTGCCGGCACCGCCAACAGTCTCGCCAACCTGCAGATCGGGCTGGCCAACGGCAGCGTCGGCCTCGTCCAGCAAAGTGGTGCCGCAGGAACCGTCACGGTTGCCGGCGATACCGGTGGGGGCCTCGTCAGCGTCGGGGGGCGGGGGGCCGATCGCCGTGTGACCGGCGTGGCCGCTGCAACAGGCGCCAATGACGCCGTCAATCTGGCTCAGCTCAATACCCTCGTGGCCGGCCTCGGTGGGGGTGGAGCGCCGGCGCTCGCGAGCGACAATCTCTCGGGTGGCGCCCTGCCGCTGGCGACGGGCCGTGACGCGGTCGGTGTCGGCTACGGCACACAGGCCACGGGCGCGCGCAGCATCGCCCTCGGCGCCGGCTCGATCGCCGATGGCGCCGATACCCTGTCCGTCGGCGCGGCCGGAGCGACCCGCCGCATCGTCAACGTCAGCGATGGGGCGTTGACGGCCGCCTCGAGCGACGCCGTCACCGGACGGCAGCTCCATGCCACGAACGAAGCCCTGGCGGCGACCACCGGACGGCTCACGGGCGTGCAGGGAGGCCTGACGGGCGTCGGTCAAGCTCTGGGTGGGGGCGCGGCCTTCGATCCGGCCACCGGAACCTTCACGGGTCCGACCTTCACGGTGGCCGGGCTCGGCTATGGCACCGTCTCGGGCGCCATCGGCGCCCTCGATGCCCGAACGGAGGGAAACAGCACCGGGATCGCGGCCCTCCAGCGCGCCGGCTCGGCCAATGCCATCACGGTCACGAACCTCCAGGGGCAGGTGACCGCGAACACGACCCATCTGACGGGCGTGTCGGCGGGGCTCTCCAGCCTGCAGACCGGCCTCGCCGACGGCACCCTCGGACTCGTTCAGCAGGATCCGGCGAGCCGTGATCTCAGCGTCGGTGCGACCACGAACGGGACCCAGATCAGCCTGTCGGGGCGTGCGGGCGAGCGGCGCATCACCGGTGTGGCCGCCGGCCTGAGCGCCAACGATGCCGTCAATGTCGGCCAGCTCAGCGCGGCCCTGACGAACGTGAGCACGGGAAGTTCCCCAGGCGTCGCCATCAACGGCCAGTCCGGTCTGCCGATCGCCGCGGCGACCGGGGGCGATGCGGTTGCCCTGGGCTACGGTGCCGCGGCGGGCGCGGCGCGCTCGGTGGCGCTCGGCAGCGGCTCGGTCGCGACGCAGGCGGATACGGTCTCGGTCGGTGCTCCCGGAGCCGAGCGCCGCATCGTGAACCTGGCCGGCGGCACGCTCGCCTCGGGGTCGACCGACGCGGTCAATGGCGGCCAGCTCTACAGCACGAACCAGCAGGTGAGTGCGCTCTCGACGTCGCTGACCGCCCTGCGCGGCAGCCTGGACGATGGCGCGATCGGTCTCGTGCAACAGCACGGGGCCAGCGGCGGCATCACGGTGGCCGCACGGACGGGCGGCAACGTCGTCGATCTCACGGGTTCGCAGGGCACCCGGACGCTGAGGGGGCTCGCCGCGGGAACCGCCGGCAACGATGCCGTCACGCTCGCCCAGCTGGATGCGGCGGTGACGGGGGTCGGCGCCCGCATCGGCGATCTGCCGCTGGCCACGAGCAACCCGTCCGGCCTCGCGGCGCCGTCCGTGACGGCCCGTGATGCCCTGGCGCTCGGCCAGGGGGCGACGGTCACGGCAGCGCGCGCCGTTGCTCTGGGCAACGGCGCGCTTGCGGATCAGGCGGACACGCTCTCGATCGGACGCGTCGGCGCCGAGCGGCGCATCGTCAATGTCGCCGGGGGCGGCCTCGGCAGCGGTTCCACCGATGCGATCAACGGCGGGCAGCTCTTTGCCACGAACACCCAGCTTGCCGGCATGCTGGGGGGCGGGGCGCGCTTCGATGCCGTCGGTGGCTGGACCCGGCCGAGCTACAGCATTCGCGGCAGCACCTACACCGATGTCGGCAGCGCCCTCAGCGCCGTCGATACGGCTTTGGCCCGCCACGCCACGGACATCGGGGCGGTGGCGCAGCAGATGGCCTCTCTGCAATCCAGCACCTCCGGCGGTTCGGTGAGCCTGTCGCCGACGGGCTCGGGGGGAGCCGTCACCGTCGCGGCACAGGCCGGTGGAACCGTTGTCAGCGTGTCCGGCACGGAGGGGCCGCGGCAGGTCAGCGGCGTCGCCGACGGCAAGGCCGCGGGTGATGCGGTCAACCTTGGCCAGCTCAACACGACGGCGCAGGCCGTCGAAGCCAAGCTTCAGGACTTCCCGGTCCGGTCGAACAACACCCGTGGCGCGGTCAAGCCGGTCGCCTCCGGCGCCGATGCCTATGCCAGCGGTTACGGGGCCATGGCCGTGGGGGTCGCGAGCGTTGCCGTGGGCTCCATGACCACCTCACGGGGCGAAGGCACGACCAGCATCGGCCATGACAGCGCGGCGGCAGGGGACCGGACGACGGCCGTCGGTGCGAGCAGCCTCGCCAGCGGCGCCGACAGCGCAGCCTTCGGACAAGGCAGCCAGGCGATGGCTGCCGCGACCACCGCCATCGGCACGGCGGCTCAGGCGACCTGGGATGGATCGACGGCCATCGGCTACGGGGCACGGGCGATCGCGGACCCGACCACGGCCGTCGGCTACAACACGCTGGCCAGCGGGAACGAAGCCTCGGCCTTCGGTGCCTTCGCCAGCGCGACGGCGGAGAACAGCACGGCCCTTGGCCGCTCGGCAAATGCCGCTGGCGCGGGCGCCACGGCCGTCGGGATGAATGCGAGCGCGCAAGGTTCCGACGCGATCGCCCTGGGACGGGGGGCCGTGGCGAAGCAGGACAATGCCATCGCGATCGGTGCGGGTGTCGCCACGGCTCGGGCCAATCAGATCGCCATCGGCTCTCAGCGCAGCAGCTACACCTTGGCCGGAGTCGGCTCTTCGCAGAGCAGGGCGGTCCAGACGGGCGCCACCGCGTTCGTGACCGCCGATGCCGCCGGCAACCTGGCGACCTCCGACTATGGACCTGGCCATATCGCAGGCTTGGCGAACCAGGTTGAGACCCTGGGGGCGCAGATCAACGGCATCGGCCAGTACGCCACGGCAACGCGGCGCGAAGCGCGCCAAGGCATCGCTGCCGCCATGGCGATGACCTCGGCCTCCATGCCGTCGCAGCCCGGCAGGACAAGCTGGACGCTCAACGGCGCCACGTTCCGGGGCGAGTGGGCCGGAGGGGTCGGGCTGGCGCATCGGCTGGATACCACGATCCCGATCGCGCTGACGGCCGGCTACAGCTACAGCCAGGCCAATCAGCAGGGCGTCCGCGCGGGGTTGGCCGGAGAGTTCTAAAGCGATTGCCAGCGCGGGCAAGAAGAAATGCAGACTCTGCCAAACGAAAGATCAAATCGACGCCGGCGTTTGCTGTGTGGTTCAATCAATGCTTCGTCTCAGCATCCGATGCGCGAGACCGCAGCGCTACACTCCACCAACACAGGCGGACGGGCGGCGTTTCGCGTGCAAGGTCATGCATGACGAACGCGATACGATGCCGGTGTTGTTTGTTTCAAATTTCTCTGTCGGGGAGGCTGGATGATCGACTGACGTTTCTGCGACAGGATGCGCGGCCGCGACTGTCCCTCGGCGCAGATCGAGAGGGATGGAGCGATCCGATCGGATGAACGCGCCGCAGGCTGTCCCCCAGGTCGGCGGCCTACCTCGGCAAGGGCTCATGCCTAGTTCCGCGTGCCCTGGAGGCGAAAACGGGCTCCTTCAGCCCCGGATCGCCGTGGGCGTCGTACACCGCTGCGGCGTGGCACGGCGTTTCACTCGGCGTGCGAGACCCTGTTCATCGGATCAGCCAGGTGCCCGTGTAGGTCATGGCGGCCGAGTAGATCGGATGCCCGTCCTCGTCCGTCACGAGCACCGAGAAGGCCTGGTGTTCGCCATCCTTGGGGACCTCGTGTGCGACGATCCCCGGCAGGACCGATTTGGCATACTGAGCCGCCTCCTCGGGACCGCGAAGGTCCATGCCCTCGTCATCGCGCGTCGTCTTGCCGTCGTGAATATCGAAGAAGTAGCGAGGCACGGCGTTCTCCACGCGCAGCAGGCGGGAGCACACGGGGTCTCACAGGCGCGGAAGGCCGGGACAACATGGCCGCGATACGGTGCAGCATAGGCCACGCGCCCGACCAAAGATTTAACAAATGGGTGTGACGTCTTGTCCCTGAGGATGCCGCTGACGCCCTACAACGCCGGGTGCGGGGGGGCCTTCGGGTGCAGGTGAAGGTAGTTCGGATTGAAGCCCGCATAGCCCTGGATGGCGGCAACGTTCGGTAGGGTGACCCGCCGCTCCTTGATGATGACCAGCCCCAGGCCCCGCAACTCCTGCAGCACACGGTTGATGTGCACGTTCGAGAGCCCCATGGCATCACCGAGGTCGAGCTGGGTGAGAGGGAACGGGTAGCTGTTGTCCGTGGCGAGCCCGACCGTCTGCAGACGGATCAGGAGCTCACAGAACAGATGCGCGACTTGCCGGTCGGCCGAACGCCGACCCATGCAAACCAGCCACTCCCGGAGGATCGCCTCGTCGACCAGGCCAGCCCACTGCAGGGCGCGGTTCAAGGCCGGGTGACGTGCGGTGAGATCGTTCACGACCGAGCGAGGGATCCGCACCACGTCGCAGGAACTGATCGTTCCGATGCAGTGGTCCATCGCGCCGAGGATCGAGACGTTCAGGTCGCAGAAGTCTCCGGGGATCAGAAAGGCGACGATCGACCGTCCGCCGCCGGGAAGAACCTTGTAGCGGCAGGCAAACCCTCTCTGGATGAGGTGGACGTGATCCGGCACGTCCCCCTCCGAGATGAGGGTGGTGCGGGCGTGAACCCCACGAAGGTGTGCACTCGCGCTCCTGAGAGCCTGCTCGTCAGACTCGGAGAGTGCAAAGCGGCGTCCGAGCTTCTGGATGAACGGATTGAGCATGTGCCCTCCTGGGCCATGCCCCGCGCTCAGTATGTCGACCTAAGCAGCCTCGACCGGAAAGGTTGCGCCGTAGCTTAGAACACAATCCCCGACATCATTGCAATGTGATCGTCGCACAGCATGCCGGTCGATTTCGGGAATGCTAGGTCCTGACGTTCCGTCTGCAGCCAGCGAGCGTTTGCAAGCCGTCCGAGTCAGGCATTGGTCTTATTTATTGACGTGTCTCGGATTCCGTCGTTTTCCCGGCATCCTCGCGAGGCGTGGTTCGAGCAACGTCGAGACGCCTCGTTTCTGTCGGGAAATTAGAACCGCAGTCTCATGGTGGATGAGACGGACCGGGATCGCGATCCCACATGCGCGTCGGATACCGTCCGAACCACGCGCGGGGTCTTGGCCACCGGGCATCGCGATCACGACACGGCGAAACAAGGGCCTGGAAACCTCGCGGACTTCCACCAGCCCTGCCACCTGAACCTTGATCGGCCCGAACACCGGCGCTGGTATACCTTGTTCGAAAACAGGCCTTCAGACAATCTTCTTCGCGGTCCGTACCACAAGAGCCGAGACCAGATGCCCCTCATCCGTGTTTAATCCGGCGCATCACGTGTCTCCTGGCACGTCGAGAATGACAAGGGCTCCCTACATTCCTTTCGGACAAATAGAAACGAGCCGGTGACTTGGTTCGTTCTGTAAAGGAGCGCGTCGGCCTCAATGAAGATCCGTATCGCCGCCCTCGCCACCGCTCTTGTCCTTGGCGTTGCCTCGATTTCGTCCGCGATGGCTTACGACAGCACCTCTCGTTACACCACGTTCGCGCCCTACGACGTTGATACCACCGGATCTCTGGACGGCCGCCGCCTCGCGCCGCTGCGCGATCCCGATCGTTGTCCGATGAGCTCGGCCGCCGAGGGCAATGCCAACCAGCAGAACTTCCCTACCCAGCAATACGGCCAGACCTCGGGCGGGAACCGCTGCTGAGCGCGGGAGGGGGGGCACCGGCATGCTGCTGAGAGGCTTCTCCTACGCCATGATCGCCGTCTTCGCGGGTGGGCTCGTCTTCACCATCGTCGGCTCGGCCAACGCCTTCTTGGGCCTGTAACGGCTCGAACCCACCGATCTGCCTTCGGTGATCCGCGCCGACTCTTGACCGGAGCGGGTCTTCTTTCCCGAATGGCCTGTCGGCTCGAGCGGCCCCTCGCAGGATTTCCGACGGTCAGTGGCGGGGCGAAAGCCGCGCCGCTTACGTGTCAGGTGTATGTCGCGAACGATACATCACCGAGTTGAGCAAGTGCTCGTCGGCTGCATCTTGAGGCACTATCCACGGCAGATCATCTCTGCGCCTCAAAATTGATCTATGTTTCAGTGTCAGCCGCTGTTCACCCACTTTGCTGATCTGCAAAAATTGCAGTTCCTTCCGTCCAAAAACTGTGAAACGCTCACGCGAACAGTGGGGTGATTTGGCTCGACGTTGATCGATTGGCGAGGCATGGGAGATCAGCATGAACAACGCAGATCGGGCCTGGGACTTGGATCGCCAAATTGAAAAAAGCGAAGGAGAAATTTCCCAGCTTATCCGCGATATCTTGGATGCGATCGAGGTTTCCTGCGATGTGGTGCAGGAAGAGAAGGAATTCTTCGAGCTGACCGCGAAGCTGTTCGAGCTTCGCATCCGGCGCGCGTGTCTTCCTGGCGTGCCGGCGCCTATCCCCCTCGTGAAAGGTGCCTGGCGGCCTGCGGTCACCGGCTCCATTGCGGCAGCCCCGCCCATGCCATGACGATGATGGCCTGGTCGAAAAAGGCCTCGTCGATAGAGGTCTGCCCCGTCCGTTGCCGACCGTCGGAATGTGCCATCCGCACAGCGAAGGCCTCCGCGGCGTGTCGGTCCCTCCGCTGGAATCCACCGCCGCATCGCCTGCGGCCTGAAACAGGTCGGCCGCATCGCTGAACAGGTCCGTCACCGCACCGGCCTTCCGAGCGTGCAGACGCTACGGGATTCCCGGATCGGCCCCTCCGATGGGGATGCGGTGGACCCGCCTCGCGAACGCCGCGGCTCCACGCTTCGACGTTCTCAGCCGGTAGCCCCGCTCGGCCAAACACCAGGCGCGCCCCGGTTGGCACCAAGGCGCGCAAGGCCGACACCTCGGGCCAGCCGCTCGCCCGCATGATTTCTCGGCCCGCTGCAGGACAGGCCACGCCATCCATATGGGCAGCCTGTCCGCTGGCCCCTCGACCGCAGCGCCGGACCCTTCACGGGGGAGACGTCTACGCCGCTCGGGCCGCGACCTTCGCGAACGTTCCCGTCGCAATCTGGTCTTCGAGCTGAGCCTTGAAGTCCGCGATACCAAGGACCTGGACCGGGTTTCCGCTCTCATCGAGGAACTCGTAGAGCGCGTCCTCGATGTTGCGGTTGCTGAAGAACACGATGGCGTCCTGATCGCCGCCGCCTTCCATGTGCGGTTCGCCGTTCGCCGCGCCGGAGACGAAGCTGCCGGTGGGGCGAACTTCTTTCGGCTCGCCAGTCTCGCCGTAGAACCGAAGCTCGCCCTGCATCACCAGGGTGACGTAGGGGCACTTGTGCCGATGGAGCATCACCCGCTGGTTCGCCGCGAACTTGAACACGACGTCGACGATGCGGTTCTCCTCGTCGACTTTGTAGACGAAAAACGCGATGTGCGGGAGCCAATCCAACGTTCGCCACGTGATGTTGCGCTCATCGAAGGTGGAGTTCGGCATTCGGTTTCCTTCCGCTTGTTCTTATTGGTTCGGGACCGGCACGCATGGCGTCGGCGCTCCGGCCCCGTCGATGGCTGCTCAACCGTGCGGCTTGAACACGACCTTGGTGCAGTTGTCCTTCTTGTCCCGGAACATCTCGTACAGGGCCGGGCCGTCCTCCAGGTTGCTGGAGCGATGGCTGATGATGAAGGACGGATCGATGTCACCGTTCTGGATGCGCTCCATCAGCGGTTTCATGTAGCGCACCATGTGGGTCTGGCCTGTCTTCAGGGTCAGCCCCTTGTTCATCAGGACGCCCAGGGCGACGGGACCGACCGGACCGGCGAAGACGCCCGGCATCGAGACGTTGCCGCCGGGACGGCAGGCCAGGATCGCCTGGTTCAGCGCGAAGGGGCGCTCCAGGCTGACGGTGTGCTCCATGATGGCGGAGGAGACCTTCTGCAGCGTCGTGTCGGCGCCGTGGGACTCCATGCCGACCGCCTCGATGACCGAGTCGGGACCCAGGCCGTGGGTCATCTCCATGAGCGTGTCCTGGATGTTCTCGGTGGCCAGATCGATGGTCTCGGCACCGGCCTGTCGCGCGAGAGCCAGGCGCTCGGGGACGCTGTCGATGGCAATGACGCGCTTGGCGCCCAGCATCAGGCAGCACTTGACCGCGAGCACGCCGACCGGACCGCAGCCCCAGATCGCCACCGTGTCTTCCGGGCCGATGTCGCAGTGCTCAGCGGCCTGGTAGGCCGTCGGGAAGATGTCGCTGAGGAACAGCACCTGCTCGTCGGTTAGCCCCTCCGGCACCACGATGGGGCCGACATCGGCGTAGGGCACCCGCAGGTACTCGGCCTGCCCACCGGCGAAGCCCCCCGTGATGTGCGAGAACCCGAACAGGCCGGCGAGCGGATAGCCGTAGGTCTCCGCCTGCAGCTTGCCGTTCGGGTTGGTGCGCTCGCAGCAGCTCCAGTTGCCCCATTTGCACTGCCGACACTCGCCGCAGCAGATGGTGAAGGGCACCACGATGCGGTCGCCGACCTTGAGCTTCTGGTTGTCGCGTCCGACCTCGATGACCTCGCCCATGGTCTCGTGGCCGAGGACGTCGCCACACTCCATCGTGGGCATGAAGCCGCCCATGAGGTGGAGGTCGGAGCCGCAGATCGCGCAGGCGGTCACCTTGATGATGACGTCGCGGCCGTGCTCGATCTTGGGATCGGGGACGGTCTCGCAGGAGATTTTACCCCTGCTCTGCCATGTGAGGGCTTTCATCGGGGGTTTCTCCGCAGATTTTGAAAAGGGTCTCACTCAGCCAACCTCCGAATCTCCCGAATGATCCGGCCGGATCTGGTTTGCTTCATCGCCCGGCCGGATGTGCCCGCTTCAGGCCCGTGGGGGCGTTTCGGCCAGGATCCGGGCCTCGGGGACGCTCAAGGGGCGTGACCCCGTGCCTCTGCCGGACCTGACGCGACGCCTCTTCCAGCTGCGCGAGCGTTCGCGCAGCCGCCTCGGTCCCTCGCGGGCCGCCATCGGGTCCAGGCGCGATGTCCCGACGGGAGGCTCGGTGTTCTCCCTTGACACTCGAGGGCGCGGTATGCCTTGTCGAAGGCCGTGACCTTGCCTCACAGCCACGCGATTTTCACGGCCCTCCAGTTCGGCGACTGGGGGGCCGTCGTGGTTTCAGGGTCTATCTTGCGGCGGTGATCTGCCCCGATGCCGGCGAACGCCTCGTCCCGAAGGGCAAGCGCAGCCGGGCATGCCGGGTCGCGTGCCCGGCGGGGTTCAGTCACCGGTAGCCCCGTCCCGATCGAGAACCAGCTGGAAGGCAGAGCATCATGACGAGCGACGACAGCGGCGCCCGGGATCGTCGCGAAACGAAGGTTGCGAAGCACCTGGAAAAGGCGCGCGCCGGGGGCGAGGCCCGCGCTGACTACGACGCGACCCAGCAGGCCACCGAGGACAAAACGGTACGCCTCAAGGCGTTGCGGCTGGCCAAGGAGAAAGCCGAGAGGGAAGGCTGATTTGGTCCTCCGGGTCCGGAGGAGCCGCAGAACCGACGGGCGAGATGGCCCTTCGGAGGGCGCGACATCGATCGGGAGACGGCGCGTCGTCGGCCAGTCCCGTGCGCGTCATGGCGAAGATCGAAAAAGGTCTTTCGTTGCCAGGCAGGGGACCGGGACCTGCTCAGGGCGGATTCGAGCCGTTCCCTCGACGTCACACGGGCAAACGCGCATCTGACCTGCGTTTCCTGTTGCGCCGCAACATACGTTGTTGTGGCTCGTTGATGGGGCGCTACCCTCGCATCGACGGGTGAGGGACGGCATCGACGGTTCGCTCGCCGAGCGACGCCCACGATGCTGCGCCGACCCCGAAAGGTCCTCCCGATGCGCGTGATCGCCCTCCTCGCTTCCTTCGTTGCCCTCGCACCGCTTCCGGCGCTCGCTTCTTCATGCGGGGAGCAGATCGGCACGATCGAGCGTCGGCTCGACAGTGCCGGAGCCATCCAGATCACGGGCCTCCAGGAAGGTCACACCCTTCGCACGGGTTCGCCGCGCGGCATCAGTGCCGTTCGTCTCGATGCACCGACCGATCCCGAGACCCTTTCGACAGCCTCTCACATCGCTGAGGCCCGCATCCTGATCGCGCGCGCATCCGGCGAGGATCGCCAGGGCCAGCAACGCGCCTGCGAGAACACCATGAGCGAGGCCAAGGGCATGATCGGCGCCCTGCCGTAGCCGAACCGGAACCACCTCACGCGGCCTGGCCGGCGAAAGCATTCTCATGACCGGATATCTCGGCACGGCCCCAACGATGACCCGTGAGCGGGCCATCGACTGGCCGCAGGCGCTGCAGCGGCGGTTCGGCAACGAGGCCGGCAGCCGGGCCTATGACCTGTTCGTGCCATCGAGCTATGGCGAAACGGCCCTTCCCCTCGTGGTGATGCTGCATGGCTGCTCGCAGACGTCGCGCGACTTCGCCATCGGAACACGGATGGACCATCTCGCCGAGGAACACGGCTTCCTCGTCGCCTATCCGGATCAGCCCAGATCCGCCAACATGGCCAAGAGCTGGAACTGGTTCAGGGACGGCGACCAGCAGCGCGACCGGGGTGAGCCCTCCATTCTGGCGGGACTGACCCATCAGATCATGAGCGAATTCAGCGTCGACCCCGGACGGGTCTACGTCGCGGGTCTCTCTTCGGGGGGCGCCGCGGCGGCCGTGATGGCTCTCGCCTATCCGGACCTTTACGCGGCGGTCGGTATTCATTCCGGTCTGGCAGGCGGATCGGCGGGGTCGATGGCGACCGCATTCTCGACGATGCGCCGGGGAGCCCTGCCTGCGCTGCACCGTCTCGCGCATGAAGTGCCGACCATCGTCTTCCATGGGGACAACGACAGGACCGTGTCGCCCGTCAACGGCGATCAGGCCATGGCGCAGGCTCGGCCGGACGTCCCGTTCAAGACCAGCACCATCACGGGGCGATCGGAGGGCGGCATGGCCTACACACGGACGATCCTGACGGCGCCCGACGGCCCCTGGACCTCGGAACAATGGGTCCTCCACGGAGGCGGTCACGCCTGGGCGGGTGGCAACCCTGCGGGCTCCTACACGGACCCGGCCGGACCGGATGCCAGTCGTGAGATGCTCCGGTTCTTCCAATCCCACGCAATGTCGACGGTCTGAGCGGAGGCCGTGCGCGCTCCGCCGAGCCCGGCCTCGATCTCTCATGGGCCGCCCTCGGCCCAGCAAAGGCATATCATGGCTGAGAACCCATCGAATTTCGTTCGCGACTGGATCAGCGAGCACGTCCGGAGCGATCCCTTCTTCAACGGGCATGTCGAAGAACGCGTCGGGCTCGTCCTGAAGCGTCTGACGTCGGCCTCGGAAGCGGCCGACATCCCGCAGGACGATCCGGAGCTCGCGCCCGACCTGCTCCGGGATCTCATCCAGGCCGCGATCGAGAGAACCCGCGACCCCTCCGCCGGGCTTCAGTCGTTCTGACGGTTCACGCCGGATGACGCCGGCCGGTGCCGGTGGCCTGTCCGGCCCACGAGGGAGTCGGCGCCGAGCGTCCCGGCATGCGGATCTCGCCGGTTCGACGAGGGACGGCCGTACGGCGACGGAGCAGGCTATGGCCGCCGTGGAGGCGACCCGGACGACCGCCCGTGGCGATTCTCCGACGGCGACTGCGGGCCTCCGCGCTAGCGACCGTCGGGCCGCCAGCCAGTCAAGCCCGCCCAGGCCTCGTCGATGATGTGCTCGCGTCGCGCGGCACGGTCCCGAGCGGCATCGGCGACGCAGCGCAGCGCGGCCTCCATGGCTTCGGGGCCGCCGGCTGCCGAGGCGTCCTCGCCCTTCCGCCGGATCGCGGCCTGGAAGGCCTTCACCGCGGGTCCGGCCGTCGGGCCGCTCTCGACCGCTGCGACGAGATCCAGCAAGGCCTTCGCGATCGGTACGATGGCCTCCTGCCATGGGGGCGCAGGCGGCGCCGCCGGACTGTGCGGTGCGGCGGAGGACGGCACGGTCGTTCGTGGGCGGATCATGACGGCGTACTCCCGAGGCCGAAGGGTGGGTCCGATACCTGAGTGCCAAACGGCACGACATTCCAGACGAGGCAGGCCTAAATCAAGGTCACCGAACAAGTCACGGCCCGCCGCCATTTGACGGAGACCGCGCAAACCCAAGTGGATTGTGCCATGAACATGCGTCTTGCTTCTGCCGTTGCTGCTGTCGTCCTGAGCGTCGGCGCGATGGCTTCGCCCGCCCTGGCCCAGAGTTACACCGCTCCCGCCGGCATCCCCACCGTGACGGCGCCCGGTGGACTCGAGGGCCGCAGCTACGACGCGATCACGACCGGATCGATCCGCACCGTGCGTGGCCACGACTCGGCCCAGGAGGGCAACGCCAACCAGCCGAGCTTCCCCGTCCAGCAGTACGGTCAGACCTCGGGCGGCCCGGCTCGCTGAGCCTCCACCTCTGTGATGCGACCAGCGGCGAGGCGAAAGCCCCGCCGTTTTTGTTTCAAGGATCGGCCGATAGCGACCATCGCAGAATCGCGTCTCGGATATTTGATCCAAGGCCTTTCGTACCTCGATCCTAATGGCACAGCTTGAGCGCGTTCGGAAAGGCTATAGGTCATAGCGTGTGTACGAACGGGGCAAGCAGACCACATCCCTCTTGAATATCAGTCCTAGATCTATCATGCCTTTATCTGAGCTTATTACAACCAGATGGTAGCATGACGGACAGCGCAGACAACCAGAACTCCGATCTTGTCGACCTCGCCGGTGACATCGTCTCCGCCTATGTCGCGAACAATTCGCTTCCGACATCCGAGCTGGCGGGGCTGATTCGGAGTGTCCATGCGGCGCTCGCGCGGCTCACCACCGGGGTGGCCGAGCCCGTTCCGGAGGAGGCCCCCGAGAAGGCGACGCCCGCACAGATCCGCAAATCGGTGACGCCGGCCGGTATCGTCAGCTTCCTCGACGGCAAGACGTACAAGACGCTCAAGCGTCACCTGACCGGCCATGGCCTCGATCCGCACAGCTACCGTCAGCGCTACGGCCTGCCGGCGGACTACCCGATGGTCGCGCCGGACTATGCCGCCCAGCGTTCGGCCCTGGCAAAGTCGATCGGCCTCGGCCGGGTCGGCGATCGCAGCGAGGCGCCACAGCCAACGACCAAGGGGCGTGGCAAGGCCGCGTAGCCCTGAATCGCCTGCAAGGCGGCCCGCCAGCGCGGTCGCCGGTCGCTTCACGACGGTCGGCGACAGCCGAGACGGGCCGGCGACGGCGGAATCAGACGCTCTGCGACGTTCTGCGTTCGAGGGACGGCACAGGGTTCGGCCGCCACGGCACCCGCAGCGCGGGACGGACGCGCATCCCCGATGTGGCGGTCCCACATCGACACGCGGGACGAGGATTGGCCGTGAGCCTTCGGGTAACCGAAGGCCGGCATCCTGACGGCGAGCCACGTTGCGTACCGGCTCGCCCGTGAGATGGACGATCCTCCCCGCCAGCCCGTGAACAGATTGGGCGGCTGGGCTGCGTCATGAACCACGACCCGACCGATCGGGGCTTCAAGGCCGGTGTTTTGTGGAGCGGCGGTGCAACCTTAACGGTTTGTTGCCGATGCGCGTTCAGGATGCCTCAACCTTTGGAGGATCCTGGCCCATGCGTGTGCTGCTGATTGAGGACGACGCCTCG
>NZ_LMNE01000026.1:0-23110 GCF_001423285.1 Methylobacterium sp. Leaf111
GCGGCTCGACCATATCCTCAAGCATAGACATAAAACGATCCGAACCCGGGACCGTCAGAATCCCCCATCGCAATCAACCCGGGAAGGGCGGCTCCAGACACCGCTTACGAATGAAGAGCGTCAGGTTTCAAAAAGACCGTTTTTCTGACGGATGATTTCTAGGTAGCCTTTCCCGACAGCTGCCTCGAAGAAGCGGTTCAAAAAACGGAGGCACTTTTCGAACGTTGAGAAAACGAGCGTTTCCCTGACGTTCAAACTCGTTGGGAAACGATGTTCGAAATTCAAAAGCTCAGGATCTTGACCCGTGTAAAGCTCCGCTTGCACCGGCCCCGCCGCGAATTGATTGTTATGCCTCCTCGCGCTGGCGTATGCGGGACTTGGCCTACCCAGGCTCATGGCGAGGAGGCACATCGATTAGCATAGGGGGCGGACCGAGGAATGACGGCTCAGCCGATCAACTGGGTAGTGCTCTTCCGGAACGTCCAGTCTGCTTGTGCTGCACTGTTCCTGTTGGTGACAGGAATACCTGCCTGGTCGGCCGAAGGTTTTGATCCGCGCATCCTGACCGCCAGCCCTCACTATATGCGGAACGCTCAATGTAACGCGGTTCAGATCAAAATGCTGCCTGCCACCCCTCGGCTGCCAGGCAGTAACCTGATTTCGCCAAAGCCGACAGACATGCCAGTCGGGCAAGGTGAGAGGAAGCGGCACGTAGAATCACAAATTTACATTTCGTTTTTTTTGACTACCCAGTATAATAAAAGCTCGTTATCAGGCCTTTGTACCAGGCTAACATTTTTCGATACACCCCAAGCAATAGACTGCTGGTGCAATGGTATTACACCCCAGTCCGAAATGATGGTTTGGAACGCGTCTTTGATTAAAGCGTCTCGTTTAGAAATGTCTGTCTCCAACTCGATAGTATCTGTAATTTTATCTAAGTTTGGATTACAATAGTTTCCAACATTCCAACTTCCTCGTCCGCCCGTCGTGCCCATACGACATCCCATAACTTCGTACAACACATTATGAGCATCAAGAGATGAAGGCATCCAGCTAAGTAAATAGAATGATGTATCATAGGCGGGGGCCAGAACTTTCGTAAAAAATTTAGCTTTCGGCTGAGAATTAAGAGTGATCTTAATTCCAACCCGTGAAAGCATCGAGACGACAGCCTGGCAAATAGCTTCGCCGTTGACGTACCGATCAGACGCGCAATCCATTACAAGAGAAAATCCGTTCGGAAAGCCAGCTTCGGATAGCAAAGCTTTCGCACGTAGCGGATCATGTCCTGGACGCTTAAATTCCGTTGAGCGTGAATAGAGCGATGGTGCGATTAGAAGGGCAGTTGCCGTTGCATCTCCTCGCATCACTTTGTTGACTATTGCATCTTCATCTATTGCTCTAAAAAAAGCTTCTCTAACTCTAATATCTTTAAATGGATTACTTCCCATGACATCCGAGTATTTCAGTTCGTCGCGGTATTGGTCCATTCCAATATATATTGTTCGCAACTCAGGCCCTGCCAGCACGACCGCCTTGCCGCTTGACTGAATTCTTTGAACGTCTTGGGACGGAACAGGATCGATCCAGTCAACATCTCCAGATAGAAGCGCTGCAACTCTTGTCGCATCATTCTCGATCGTATGGAGAGTTGCCTCGTCAAGATTTGAATCAATCTTATCCCAGTAAGAAGCATTTCTTTTGAAAACAGTCCTTACACCTGGCAAATGCTCGGAAACGCTAAACGGTCCGGTCCCATTTGCGTTCAGCGTGGCGTGATTTGAAGTCGTCGCACCTACTGCGGCTGGGGTAGTTGATGAGTTTTTCTCGCTCCATGTCTTGGACATTATAAACCAGCTATTGAACTGGTTTATTGCAATAGGATTTGGTTTTTTTAGCAACATGTCGACGGTATGGTCATCGACTTTGACAAATTCCGCGTCTTCAGGAATGTTTGTTTTGAAATTAGATCCTGGTGCCCTGACACGTGTCGCCGAGAATATCACGTCATCTGCTGTGAAATCAGCACCATCATGAAACTTCACATTTCTCCGAAGTTTGAACCTCCAGCGAGTAGGCTCTAACGTCTCCCAACTCTCGGCGAGCCCAGGTGCAATCCTTAGATCCTTATCCCGTGAAATAAGAGTTTCATAAACTGCGGAATGCATCGCAATCGCGAAGCTTTCCTTCAACGTGTAGGGATCAAGGGATTTTAGATCCCCTTTATATGCAAAATTGAATTTGACTTTAGGGGGCGGTGTTTGTGACCTAGCCCCGCCAATGCCAATCAGTAATACACATGATGCCAGAAAAAACGAGATATTACGCATTTTTTCCTCCCATGATATTGGTATTTATATTATCAAATATTATTTTCTATTTGTTTTTGCTCAAAGCCTTTGATGTAATCACTATTAACTACCGAATTATTTAGCAAATCGGATTTCTTATTGAAATCTCGATTAAAATAGAAAATTTGTCAAGTGTTGTTTGGGTCTCGGCGAGCGGCGTACATTACCGATCCGTATTTCGAAATACCTCCGTCTTCCCTCACGACAGGCTGTCAGGGCCCGAAAATTGTCTGATCGATCAGCCCGGCTCCAAACCTTTGGTACGAATGACCGTCGCCGCAGGAGGAGACTTGAGAAACGCGAAGAATGCCTCGGCCTGGGCCTTGTTTGGGGTAGCCGCAGCTATCCCTCCGGTCAGCACGACGAAGGACTGCACCTCAGGGGGAATGGACCAACCACGTCCACGCCAGAGACCGACATCAACGGGCCWGTCGCAAAGATTTTTGCCGCAGAAAATTATGCTCTCAGCGTGGGTGTACCCTGGCTCGGTGGGGCAGTGTTGACCAAGTCAGACGGCTTCATCGACCCTTGTAAAGCGGGTGGGCAGGCGCCGAGTTGGCCTTGCAACGTCCTGTTCGGAGAAGATTATTTCGGACAGCCGGCTCGGCCATCGCCGGGGAGGCGCTGGAGCGCATCGGCGCCCTCTACGCGGTCGAACGCGAGATCGCTGGCTAGGCGCTCGATGAGCGACAGCGACGGCGATAGGACCGATCCTGACCGCGGGCCGAGGCCTTGAGAGCCTGGGCCGAGACGATCCTTCCGCAGCTCTCCGGTCCCTCGGACCTCGCCAAAGCGTTCCGCTACATGCGGAGCCGATGGCGCGCGCTGACCCGGGTGTTCGACGACGGCCGGATCGGGCTCGACAACAATCCAGCCGAGCGGGCGCTCCGCGGCGTTGCTGTCGGGCGCGAGAACTACCTGTTCGCTGGCTCGGATCGGGGCGCCGAGCGGGCAGCCGCCTTTTACACCTTGATCGAGACGGCCAAGCTGAACGGTCTTGCTACCAAGGCCTACCTGCGGGACGTTCTCACTCGCATCGCTGAGCATCCAGCCCAACGCCTGGGTGAACTGCTTCCGTGGAACTGGACCCCGCTCATGGAGCTCGCTTAGGCCACCTGACCCGCAAGGCCTATCACCAAGTGCCTACGCTGATCCTCTTAAATAGCCCGGTCGAAAGCCGGCCGGTCAGTTCAAGAGGCGAGCATAGGAACTTATTGGAGTGCGTCAGGCGACGAGCAGGAAGTCGTTGCTGCCCGCGGCGAGGTCGAGGTTCTTCACACCCACGAGCTGGAACGTCTCGCTCGCTCCACCGGCACCCGCCGTAATCATGTAGAAGTCCGAGCTGCCTTCCTGGGTGAGCGTCGCATTCGTACCAAAGCCGCGGAACTCGAGGCGATCGCCACCAGCGCCGCTAAAGTCCAGCACCTTGTCGCCGCTGGTCTCGCCACGTTGGAACACGAAGGTGTCGTTGCCCAACCCACCCGTCAGGGTGTCCGCCCCGCCCTTGCCGTTGAGCACGTTGGCGCCGCCATTGCCCACGACCGTGTTGGCGAGTGCGTTGCCGGTGCCGCTGAGCGCCGCGCTGGTGGACAGCGTCAGGTTCTCGACGTTGGCCGACAGCGTGTAGCTCACCTGCGCGATCACCCGGTCCGTACCCTGGCCGGCTAGCTCAACCACCACGTCGCCCGCATTGTCGACATAGTAGGTGTCGGACCCTGCCCCGCCGATCAGGGTGTCGGCTCCGGCCTTGCCGTCGAGCTTGTCCGCGCCCGCGTTGCCCATGATGGTGTTGGCCAGAGCGTTGCCGGTGCCAGTGAAGGCGCTGGTGCCCGTGAAAGCCAGCTTCTCGACGTTGGCCGTGAGAACGTAGCTCGTCAGCGAGGTCCGCACCGTGTCGGTGCCCTGATCCACCTGCTCGGTGACCACGTCGCCGGCGTTGTCGACGACGTAGACATCATCGCCTAAGCCGCCGCTCATGGTGTCGGCGCCCGCCTTGCCGTCAAGGAGGTCATTGCCGTCCGTGCCAATCAGCGTGTCAGGACCGTCCGTCGCCCCCCCCGCCACGCTCGCTCCAACGCGGAAGTCGGCTGCCGTCAGGGCCGTGTTGATGCTGACCGTGGCGAACTGCACGGCCGTGAAAGCGCTGCCGTTCCCATCGGCATCGTAGGACAGCGTACCCGTGCCCTTGTTGTACAGGATGCGGTCATCGCCATCGAGCGTACCCGTGCTAAGCTCCTTGAAGGCCGAGGCGGCTAAGCTACCGCTGGCAAGAGCGCTGAACACGCTGGCGGAGAGGCGAATCGTGTCCTCACCGACTACGAAGTCGGCGATGCGATCGACGTTGCCGGCGCCCAGCGCCGTGGATAAGGCGAAGGTGTCGGCACCGGCCCCTCCCGTCAGAGTGTCGGCCCCGAGCTTACCGTCGAGCACGTTAGCGGAGGCGTTGCCCACCAGCACGTTGGCCAAGTCGTTGCCGGTGCCGTTGATGGCCGCGCTCTTGAAGAGCGTCAGGTTCTCGACATTGTCGGTGAGCGTGTAGGTGACGCTGGAGATCACCCGGTCGCTGCCCTGGCTGGCGAGTTCGACCACCACGTCACCGGCATTGTCGACCGTGTAGGTGTCGTTGCCGGCGCCGCCGTTCATCGTGTCGGCGCCAAGCCCACCATCGAGCTTGTCGTTGCCGCCCAGCCCATCGAGCGTGTCGTTGCCCGACGTGCCCGTCAGCGTGTCGGCATTGGCCGTGCCGATGATGGTCTGCGCGCCGCCCGTGGCCGGTGGGGTGTTGGTGATCGTGCCCGTGACGGCGGCAGGGCCAACCACGACACTGCCGGCAGGAGCCGTCAGCGTGGCGACCACGGTCTCGTCACCTTCGGACAAAGTGTCCGGTGTGGTCGTGACCATGAAGCTGACGCTGAGATCATCCGCGCCAAAGCTGATGTGACCATCCTGCAGGCTGGTGGTGTAGTCCGAGCTGCCTGCGCTGCCGCTCAGATCGATGGCCACACTGGCCGCCACGCCGGCCTGGCTGCGGCTGACCGTGTAGGTCAGGGTATTGCCGACACCAGCACTGGCCTCGGCCACCGTGGCGGGTGACACCGCGATTGCGTAGCTGCGCACGTCGTCGTTGGTGATGGTGGCCTCGGCCGAGAAGGCTGCGCCGAGCGTGCCCCCGGCCGTGATGGTGCTGAGCGTGGCCAGCACCGTCTCATTGGCCTCGACCAACGTGTCGGGTGTGCTGGTCACGGTGAAGGTGGCCGTGATGTCACCGGCTGCGAAGAGGACGGCGCTGTCCGTTGTCAGACCTGCTACCGTGTAATCGCTACCGCTGGTGGCCGTACCCGAGAGGTCCACCATCACGGTGCCGGCTTGGGACGTGTCGCCCGTGCGGCTGACCGTGTAGGTGACGGTGTTGCCCGTCCCGGCGTTACCCTCCAGGACGGAGGCAGGATCGACGCTGATCTCGTAGACCGGGGCTGTGTCGTCGTTGGTGATCGTGCCCGTGGCGGTGCTGCGATCGAGCACGGCCCCGCTCGGGCTGGACAGGACGAGGCTGAACTTCTCGTCGCCCTCGAGCCGCGTATCGCCGATGACCTGCACGCTGATGCTGCCGGTGGTGGTACCGGGGGCGAAGGTGAAGCTGCCGGATGTGGCGGTGTAGTCCGATCCGCTCAAGGCGGTGCCGTTGCTGGTGGCGTAGGCGACGGTGACGGGCTGGCTGCGAGCCTGGCTAAGGGTGAGGGTGAAGCTCAGCGCGCTGGTGCCAGCATCACCCTCGACTATGCTGGCATCGGCCACCGACACCGTCGGCAGGGCGTTCGCGGGACCGCCAAACACAACATAGCTCGAACCGGCATCGCCTAAGCCGTTCGCGTCGACACCGTAAGCTCCGACGATAAGGTCATCGAAGCCGTCGCCGTTGACGTCGCCCGCCGAGGACACCGTTTTGCCGCTTCGATCGCCGTACGCCGCGCCATCGAGGCGGAAGCCTGTGCTGCCGTTGAGGCTCGACAGGGCCACGGTAGAGCTGAAGCCACCGGCATGGCCGAACACCACGTAGCTCGAACCGGAGAAGCTGCCGTTTGGAGCGGCAAAACGGGCTCCAACGATGAGGTCATCGAAGCCGTCGCCGTTGACGTCGCCCGCCGAGGACACCGAGTCGCCGCTGGAGCTGTTAACTGCCGCGCCATCCAAGCGGAAGCCGTTGCTGCCATTCAGGCTCGACAGGGCCAAGGTCGGGCTAAAGTCGTCGGCATGACCAAACACCACGTAGCTCGAACCGGCATCGCGTAAGCTGTTCGGATCGGCAGTCCAGGCCCCGACGATGAGGTCATCGAAGCCGTCGCCGTTGATGTCGCCTGCCGAGGACACTGAGCGACCGCTTCGGTCATCGGCCACAGCGCCGTCGAGGCGGAAGCCTGTGCTGCCGTCAAGGCTCGACAGAGCCAGGGTTGAGCTGAAGCCACCGGCATGGCCGAACACCACGTAGCTCGAGNACAGCGCCGTCGAGGCGGAAGCCTGTGCTGCCGTCAAGGCTCGACAGAGCCAGGGTTGAGCTGAAGCCACCGGCATGGCCGAACACCACGTAGCTCGAGCCGGCATCGCGTAAGCCGTTCGGATCGGTACCCCAAGCCCCAACAATGAGGTCATCGAAGCCGTCGCCGTTGACGTCGCCTGCCGAGGACACTGAGTAGCCGCTTCGGTCATCGGCCACAGCGCCGTCGAGGCGGAAGCCTGTGCTGCCGTCAAGGCTCGACAGAGCCAGGGTTGAGCTGAAGCCACCGGCATGGCCGAACACCACGTAGCTCGANGCGACCGCTTCGGTCATCGGCCACAGCGCCGTCGAGGCGGAAGCCTGTGCTGCCGTCAAGGCTCGACAGAGCCAGGGTTGAGCTGAAGCCACCGGCATGGCCGAACACCACGTAGCTCGAACCGGCAGCGCGTAAGCCGTTCGGAAAGGCAGCCCAAGCCCCAACAATGAGGTCATCGAAGCCGTCGCCGTTGACGTCGCCTGCCGAGGACACCGAGAAGCCGCTTTGGTCATCGCGGGCAGCACCATCGAGGCGGAAGCCGTTAGTCCCGTTCAGGCTCGACAAGGCCAGGGTTGGGCTGAAGCCACCGGCATGGCCGAACACCACGTAGCTCGAACCGGCACGGCTCTGGCCGTTCGGATCGGCACCGTAGGCCCCAACGATGAGGTCAGCGAAGCCATCGCCGTTGACATCCCCCGCCGAGGACACCGAGTAGCCGCTTCCGTCGTAGCGGGCAGTACCATCGAGGCGGAAGCCGTTAGTCCCGTTCAGGCTCGACAGGGCCAGGGTCGGGCTGAAGCCACCGGCATGGCCGAACACCACGTAGCTCGAACCGGCACGGCTCTGGCCGTTCGGATCAGCAAGACTGGCTCCAACGATGAGGTCATCGAAGCCATCGCCGTTGATGTCGCCCGCTGAGGACACTGAGCGGCCGCTTAGGTCGCTGGCCGCCGCGCCGTCGAGGCGAAAGCCGTTCGTGCCGTCGAGGCTCGAGAGCGCGATCGTGGCTGGAAACTGCATCATGATCCGCCTGCCCCTGTTCGACGAGACCCGTCGTGCCCATCATCGCAAGCCTGCGCTGAACCAGGGTAGATCCGCCTGAGGCAGCACCTCGGCATCCGCCCCATTCAGCCTGAGCCGAAGCGCCCCAGGACTGCCTTGACCATTGACAACCTGGGCTCACGAAAAATTAATCACACCTCGCTCTAGCCCGGTCAATGCCGTGCTACAAGCATTCATGTGCCACCCATCCAGCCTCTGACCACAGAAAGCCTCGCACGACACGCATTATGCTGTAACTTAGGTAGTACAGCTTCAAACGTGGCCGATGGTTGATTCTGGCGGCAAGGTATCGGCTCCATTCAAGGCGCGGCGAAGATTTGCAATCCAAGAATGCGAGACGGGATCAACTCACATCTTAAGCTGTAAAGTTGGTATGCAGCAACACAGAGGTCGTTTGGCTGCTGCGAGGGCCCATCCCTTGCCAAGTTGTCGATGCCGGTAACTGCATGATCCTTATCGACTAACCCGACACCTGCGCCCTCATGGGCCAGCTTGGAGCAAACCGCAGATGGCCACCGCGCTCGCGCCTTCCGAGACAGACCGGACCCCAAGTCTAGCCGATCCGGACCAGACCAGGACCGAGCCGTTCGTGCTTTCGACCTCGCGGCACTTCTCCGACTGGCTCGCCACCCAGCGCACCAGCCTGGCCTTCACCACCTACCAGGCCGGTAAGCTCTTCCTGATCGGCCTGAGGCCGGACGGACGCCTTGGCGTGTTCGAGCGCTCGTTCGCTCGTTGCATGGGATTGGCGGTCTCGCAGGACAGCCGCAGCCTGCTCTTGGCTACCCGCAACCAGATCGTTCGCTTCGACACCGTGCTCGCTCCCGGTGAGACCGCCGACGGACGCGACGCCCTCTACGCACCCCATGCCTGCTGGATCACCGGTGACCTCGATGCCCACGATATTGGCTTTGGCGTGGGCGGGCGTCCGGTGTTCGCCAACACCCTGTTCTCGTGTCTGGCAGCGGTCTCAGACGGTCACAGCTTCCGTCCGCTCTGGCGGCCCTCCTTCGTCAGCCGGCTCGCACCGGAGGACCGCTGCCACCTCAACGGCATGGCGCTCAAGGATGGCGTACCAACCCACGTGACCGTGGTCGCCCCATCCGATGTGAGCGACGGTTGGCGCGAGGGACGGGCAGGGGCGGGACAGCTGATCTCTGTCGAGACGGGTGAGGCAGTGCTGTCGGGCCTGTCGATGCCGCACTCGCCGCGCTGGCACGACGGCCGGCTCTGGCTGCTGAACTCAGGCCGGGGCGAACTCGGCTACTGGGATGAAGTGGGGGGACGCTTCGAGGCCGTCGCGTTCTGCCCTGGCTACGCCCGCGGCTTGAGCTTCCTCGGACCTTACGCGCTCGTTGGCCTGTCGTTGGCGCGCGAGAACCGTACCTTCCAGGGTCTGCCGCTCGATGCTGCTCTGGCCTCTCGGGGCGCTCAGGCCCGCTGCGGCTTGCTCGTCATCGACACGCGCAGCGGCGACACGGTGGAGTGGCTGCGGATCGAGGGCGTGGTGCGCGAGCTGTTTGACGTGGCTGCCCTACCAGGCGTGGTCCATCCTGGGCTGATTGGCCTCAAGGGCGAGGAGATCAACCGCGTTCTCTCGATCGAGCCGGGTTGATGCAGCAGCTGATCAGATCTTCGTCCAGCGAGCCGATCCGATGGGTAGCGTGAGGGCAGGTTCCATAGGCGCTTATTGTGCCGACCAAAATGCCAGATACGTCAACTGTTCCACGCGCTGAGCGACAGGAGTCTGTCAATCAGGTGGCTGGCGGACTCTGCGATGGTCTGATCTTCGGTGATGACCGTAAGGTCGGGGTCGGCGGGTGGTTCGTAAGGTGCGGAGATCCCTGTGAAATTCGGGATCTCTCCTCTGCGAGCTCGTCGGTACAGACCTTTAGGATCGCGAGCCTCGCAGAGTGATAGCGGCGCGCTCACGAAGACCTCAAGGAAGGTGACGTCATTCGCGATGCGGCGGGCATTCTCTCGCTCTGCACGTAAGGGCGAAATCAGTGAGACGATCGTGATCAGCCCGGCCTCGGCCATCAGGGCCGCCGTCTCGGCTGTCCGCCTCACGTTCTCATCGCGATCCTTAGCGCTGAATCCAAGGTCGCGGTTCAGCCCACAGCGGAGGTTGTCACCATCGAGCACCATGGTGTGGCGTCCGCAATTCGTCAGGGCATGATCGACGGCATTGGCGATGCTCGATTTGCCAGATCCCGACAGACCCGTGAACCAAGCGATGACAGGCCGCTGTCCTAGGCGAGACCACCGCGCTTCACGTGTCTGAATGACTTGCTTCAAAAGATTGCTTGACAACGTACAGCCCGATCATGAGGCGGCTGATGCCGAACTACACCAATTCCGCGGCTACAAGAAGGGAGCATGAGTTTCTGGGAGTTTTTTTGGAGAAGCACGGGAACGGTCCAAATGAAATCTTCCTGACAGTCCGATAAACGGTCGGACCCTGTTGGCGAATTCCGAGCGGTGATGGTCTGGGTGTAGGGTGGCCGTCCCGCCCGGAGGCCACTCATGTCGCTCCGCCCGCAATCCGTGCTCCGGGCGGTGCCTGAGGACACCGCCCGGATCGCTCGAACCGCGTTTCGCCGCGGCAATCCCTACCTGCTGCTGCGGGACCGCCTCGGTCCCATCTTCACCGACGCGGCGTTTGCCGACGTCTATCCGGCGCGCGGGCAGCCCGCCGGGCCTGTCGCAAACATTCGCTGTCCGAAATAATCTTCTCCGAACAGGACGTTGCAAGGCCAACTCGGCGCCTGCCCACCCGCTTTACAAGGGTCGATGAAGCCGTCTGACTTGGTTGGCCCATCCCTGGAGCGTCGAGGCTCCACGCATCGCAGCATCGCGGTGCCAACAAAACGACGGTATACCCGACACAGTGCGCCGGCCGGTGCTGCCCCGACCTAACCGTAAAGCGGCCTGACGGGTCTCGATCCAGCCCTACCGTTCAAGGTAGCCTGCGCTGTTCCTGGAAACAGACGTCTGCAACGCGCCCGCCCTCTCCCTGAAGCATTTGCTAGTTCGTACCATCAGGAAATCGAAGGCAGCCTATTTCGTGATCCTGACCGATACCGGATCGCTGTCTGGGAAGGTTTCCTCCAGCGCCTCTTCGAGCTTCTCCTCAAGTCGATCCGGGTGATTGCCAGGCAAGGAGGCATCCGACGGAGCCTTGAGGGCTTCCTCCGAGAGGACGCGCAGGCGGCGGCGCTCGGCCGCCTGTCGCACCGTCGCAAAGGCAAGGAAGGCGAAGCCAGCACCGATCAGGAGCACGGGAAGCGGGTTCGCACGCACCGTGTCGGACAAGCGCCCGGCCGCCAGCGCCGCCGAGCCGGCGGGATCGCGCGTACCGGTCAGTTCCTCGGCGAGGCTCGATGGGTTCAGGCGGGATTGGAGTTCGGCTAGCGTGCCGTCCAGCCTTCCGCGGCTCGCCTCGACGTCGCGCTCCAACTCATCGACAGATTTGCTCATTCGCCCATGCGCTCCGTGATGATGGTGACGTCCTGCCCAACCTGCCGCTCGGTCCGGGTCGGCTCCAGCCCCGAGAGGGTTGCCTTGCTGCGCCCCAACAGGGCCAAGCTGACGGCGAGGGCCGCGAACACGCCGCCGACGACAAGGGCTGAGAGCGCCTCGGAGTGCAGGAGAACTGCGAGGCCCTTCACCAACGCCAGGATCAGCACGACGACCCCTGCCATGGCGAACACGCCGGCCGCGATGAACAGGCTCAGCGCAAGGGTGAGATGATGCAGGCTATCGGTCATCTCGACCCGGAGGAGCGCGATCTCCGTCGAGACGAGGTCCCGGGCCTCGCGGACCGCATCGCCGATCAGGTTCGGGACGGTCCTACGCGAGGGCTCGCTCATGCGGGGCCATCCAGGTCGGGGACCGGCAACACGTCGACGGGGACCACGGCCCGGGACCGCGGGATCGGCCTGACGCCGGACGCGCCCAACAGTCGGTAGAGAGCGAAGCCGGCGGCGGCCGCCACGGCCAGGGTCACCCCAGGCCGGCGCCTCACCGCAGCGTCGAGCTCGTCGTAGAGCTCGCTGACCGTGCGGCGGCCGATATCGGCGGAGAGCTCCTCGACGCCCTCGGCAGCCTTGTCGAAGAACGCCTTCACGTTAGGCGCATCCTCGAAGCCCGCGCCGGCTCCGCGAATGGCCCCGGCCACGTCCGAGACCACCCTAACCGCGTCCTGCTTGCGACGAGCAACGTAATCCTGGGCCTGACCCCGGACGTTCGCAGCGAAGCCTTTGTCAACTTGGGGTCCGTGCGGCGCGGAATTCGTCGATGTTTGAGGCCCGGAAGTCATGATCGCCTTCCCGTCACGAGAGCGTGAATAAAGCGAGACTGGAACGGCGTAGGGTCATAGCGGTTCCAAAACCCGCCGCTGGCGGAGCCAGCGTCCACTATTCCAAATTCTGAACCTGAAACCGAACCGGCAGAAATCCACCCAACCCAGTTATTTCAAGTCGGGTCTCGACCCGTATGCCTAGAAAGGCTGCGTACGCCACGCACATAGCTTGATGGCGTCGGATATCCGACGGTTTTCTCCGCCTAAAAGCTTGTCGGATTGGATGTCTGGGAAAGGGGTGCATTCTTGGGCAGGCGTACCTGCGCAACATATCACCACCTCTTACAGGATGATGAAACATGGTGCTTGCCGGGAAGAGTAGGCGCCCGCTACAAGCCGGCAGTCCAGACACAAAAAGGGCCGCCCACAAGGAGCGGCCCGAAGTCTAGGGAGGAAACGCCCAACTAAGGGACAGCGCGGCGACGCCATCGCCGCGCTGTCGAGCTTTGCATGTCTCACGCTGCTCGCCCCGCCTCAATCGCTCAGAAATCAAACGTGGCATACCAGCGGTGCATAGCTACGCTGGATGGAGGGTCTCCGCGCGAACCCGTCTTCCCAGACTGGAATGCCTTTTGAGGGGAAGCGGCGCTGTGCGCGTGGTGAGAAGCAGGGTGACAGCCGATCAGATCGGAGCGACACTCTCTTCATGAGACTAGGGCGACCAACAGCCTGAGCGTCTTGGGAGGGGGCAGGGGCGGAGGGCGCCATGCCAACATACTTCTTCGACGTCCAATCCCACTCTGGTTTGGTGTGCCTGGACTATCAGGGGCTGGACTGTCGCGATGATGACGCGGCGCTGACGCTGGCTCGCCATGGCGCTAGGTTTACCTCGCACGGAGACTGCATTCGCAATCCGCAGCTGACCAGCTACCAATTCGCTGTGGCGGACGCCGAGCATCGACCGCTGTTTACGGTGCCTTTCACGGATCTGCTGCCGGACGAGGATGCCCCGCTGGCCTCTCGTAAGCGTCGGCCTCGCTCATCCAAGCATCGGCCGTCATCAAACCGGCCTGGCTGAGGCGGGATGGGCGCAGAGGAAGCTCTATGCACCGCCGGCCTGCAACAGCGCTCCGCCCCAGAGGATAAGCCGTCATGCTTCAACGCTCGTGGGTCCGGCGCTTCGGCCTAGCACTCACCGTTCCATGCGTGCTGCTGGCGTTCGCGCTGGCCGGTCATGCCGCCTGGGAAGCTCGGCCTCTTCCTGCCTGCCTTCCAGGCGGGCTCGACCCCCTCCATCCCGCTCAGAAGTGTCGACGTGTGACGATGATGGGCGGCGTTCCCGTGATTGGGGCTGTTGGAAGCTCTTCCCTCAAGGTGGTTGAGCAGGGCAGCGTGTCTGGGATGCCGGATCTGCGTCCTGCGGGGCTGGCCGTCGTCTTGGCTCTGGTGATTTACCTCACGAGCTGGGGGATCGACTGGTTGTTACAACGCCGCGCTCGCCTGACAACAGGGTGAGGCACGCTGCCCCACGGCGCTGCGTCACCTCGTTAAACGGCTCGCTATGGCTGAGCATGCCTGGATGACTGATTTGGCTGCCTCATCATGCTCTCGGGAGCCCTTGGCGCTGTCGCACTGATTGGCGCTGCGCACCCCAAGGTCGAGCGTTTCGTTAGGCGGCTGTACCTCCGCTGAGACAAGCAGCTCTACGCAGATCGTATGAGCGCGACAGCCGGTGAGAGCTGCGAGTTTGCATAAGTACGGATATGGAAGCACTTAGACACTTAAGAGGGCCAGTGCTTCAGCGGGTCGGCGTTTGCAACTGGGCTTTTAGAGCTTCATCGGGCAGGTGAGGTGTCGCCCCTCACGGCGCCCGAATGTCTTGTAATGAAAATCCCCAGACGGCATTTGGCCTCGTTCTACGGCTTGGGCGACATCAGGGTTGCAACGCAGGTAGTCCTCTTCGTCGAACGCGGCCTCAGGCTCTTGCTGAGACCCACGATTACGCTTCCGTCTCCGGTCATCATTGTCGTACCCGCGACCGGGCTGGCGATCCCGATCTTCATCGTATCTGCGACGCCGCTCGTTACTTTGGCCATTGTCGTAGCTGCGGCCGCGTTCACCCGGTCGATCATCGTCATCGTCATCGTACCCGCGATCACCACCGCCGTCGCGCTCGCCATAGCTTCGACTGCCATAATCCCGCTCGTCGTGGCCGTAGTCACGACCCCCTCGCTGAGCTGAGGCCGAGCTTATCGCGCCGAAAAAACTCAGACCTACGAGTGCTGTAACCCACAGCCTCCTCATGCCGGGTTCCTCCCGTAGCAGCGTTAGACGTATCGAGTACCCGGCGTTCGACGGCCGAGCCGTGAGCCTCAGCGTATCAGCTTGGACATCATTCCATTTCGCTTCTGCGGTTCAGGTGTGCTGCCCGTCAGCCGCAAGTGCGGCGATAGCGTCGGCAGTTGCCTTGGCCTTCCTCACCGTAGCGGTCCTTGTTCTCGCAAGCGTCGCGAAGCTCGCGGCACACTCTGCGGTAGCGGCGCTCCTCACGATCTTCACGGTAGCCGCGCCCATCATCGATCTCCACGCCGCCGGGGCCGAACCGGAAGCCCTGCGCAAAGCTGGGAGCCTCCTGGAGGATCAGCCCGCCCATGGCGGCCGTCACGAGCAACACCTTACGCATTGAAGCCTCCAATTTTCTTCGACCAACGAAGTGGGAGGGCAAACGCACGGTCACCGAAAAGGGTTCGTTTTGGCTCGCGACAACCTCATGATGGCAGCGCTTATCCGCGCGGTCGTGCTTGGACGTCAGTCCGGACTGACACCTAGCATCCTTCGACATGCCATTCAGCAATCGAAAGATGCTGTTGTCATCTTTGTAAAGAAAACGGTCGGATATCCGACAATTACATGAATAGGACTGCTGTCCGGTTGGAGTGGCTCTGGTAAAACGAAGCAGGCCCGCGGCGTCGGGTGGCGCCGCGGGCTCATTTGTCTTCAGCGTGCGGCTCTCAGGCGAACAGCAGGGCGTCGTTGTGGCCGGCACCCATGCCGAGGTCGAGGTTGGTCACGCCGACGAGCTGGAACGTCTCACTCATCCCGCCATGATCGGCGTCCGCCTTGATCGTGTAGAGGTCAGAGCCCGCCGCGTGGCTCAGCGTGGCGCCTGTACCGAAGCCGTAGAACGCCAGGACATCACCCTTGGCCGACCCCGCCCCGGTGAAGTCCGTAATCCGGTCACCCTGCGTCTCGCCGATGCGGAACACGAAGGTGTCGTTGCCCGCCCCACCCGTCAGGGTGTCGGCCCCGGCCCGCCCGTCGAGCACGTTGGCGCCGGCATTGCCCTGGACGACGTTGGCCAACCCGTTGCCGGTGCCGTTGAGCGCCGCGCTGGTACCCAGCGTCAGGTTCTCGACATGGTCCGACAACGTGTAGCTCACCTGGGCCACCACCCGGTCGACCCCCTGGCTCGCCGCTTCCACCACCACGTCACCGGCATTGTCGACGTAGTAGGTGTCGTTGCCCGCCCCACCGATCAGGATGTCAGCCCCGGCCTTGCCGTCGAGCTTGTCCGCCCCGGCATTACCCGTGATCGTGTTGGTCAAATCGTTGCCGGTACCCATGAAGGCGCTAGTACCGGCGGAGACCAGCTTCTCCACGTTGGCGGTGAGCGTATAGCTCGTCAGCGTGGTCCGCACGGTGTCGACCCCTTGCCCCGCGGCTTCCACCACGACGTCTCCGGCATCGTCGACGACGTAGGTGTCGTCGCCCAACCCGCCGCTCATCTGATCGGCTCCGCCCTTGCCGTCGAGGAGGTCGTTGCCGTTGGTTCCAACGAGCGTGTCGGGCCCGTTCGTTGCCCCCCCGGCCAGGACCGCCCCGATGCGGATATCGGTCGCCGTCAGCACCGCCTTGTTGTCGAGGAGCGCGAACTGCATGGCCGCTCTGCTGCCGCTACCATCAGCATCGTAGGACAGGGCACCGGTGCGGTGGTCGTACAGGATGCGGTCGTCGCCATCGATCGCGCCCGTGCTCAGGTCCTTGAAGGCCGAAGCGTCAAGGTCGCCGCTGGCGAGCGCACTGAACACGCTAGCCGAGAGCCGGATGGTGTCCGCGCCGACCGTGAAGTCGGTGATGCGGTCGATGTTGCTCGCCCCCAGTGCGGTGGTGAAGGCGAAGGTATCGCGGCCATCCCCGCCCGTGAGGATGTCGTTGCCCTCCTTGCCGTCGAGCACGTTGGCCGAGACGTTACCCACCAGGGTGTTGGCTAGGGCGTTGCCGGTGCCGGTGATGCTCGCGCTCTTGAACAGGGTCAGCTTCTCGACGTTGTCGCCCAGGGTGTAGCTGACGCTGGCGATCACCCGGTCGATGCCGGCATTGGCCGCCTCGATCACCACGTCGCCGGTGTTGTCGACGGTGTAGACGTCGTCGCCGCGGCCCCCATCCATCTGGTCGGCGCCGAGGCCGCCGTCGAGCTTGTCGTTGCCGGCTCCGCCGTTGAGGATGTCGGCGCCGGCGTTCCCCACCAGACTGTCGTTGCCGTCAAGACCGTTCAGGGTCCAGCCAGCGGCGCTCGGTGCCGTGAGGGTGTTGTCACCCGTGGTACCCACGAGCGTGTTGGGATTGGTCGGGGTGAGCGTGTAGCTCTGGCTGGTGGACAGCGAGCCGCCCTGGCCGTCGAGGACGGCGTAGCTCAGGCTCACCGCGCCGCTGAAGTGCTCGGGCGGGGTGATGGTGTAGCTGCCATCGGCGTTGGCCGTGACGGTGCCGACGCTGGCCGTCAGGTTCTCGATGGATAGGGTATCGCCGTCAGCATCCGAGAGGCCGACAAGGAGATCGGCCTTGGTCAGGGTGTAGGCGACGTCCTCGCGGCCGGCGGGTAGCACCGCGCTCGGCGTGCCGGTGGGCGCGTCGTTGACGGCGTTGACGGTGAGGTTGACGCTGGCCACCGCGCTGTCGGCGGCACCATCGTTGGCCGTGTAGGTAAAGCTGTCGGTGCCGTTGTAGTTCGCGTCGGCCGTGTAGGTGAAGGAGCCGTCCGTGTTCAGAGCCAGCGTGCCGTGGCTCGGGCCGGTGCCGACGGCGTAGCTCAGGCTCGGGCTGTCGACGTCGGTGGCCACGAGGGTGCCGGTGAGCGGCACATCCTCACGGGTGATGAGGCTCACGTCTTGCGCCATGGGCGCTTCGTTTGTGCTGGTATTTATGAAGACCGAGACGGTCTCTCCACCAGTGTTACCAGCGACAATATCGGGTTTACCGTCGCCATTTATGTCTCCTGTAGCTACATAAAAAGGAACACTCCCGGTGTTGTATCTAGCTGTTGAATTGAACGTACCATCCCCACGGCCTAATAAGACGGATACAACGTTTTCACTGGTAACAGCCGCAACTAGGTCGAGTTTGCCATCGCCGTTCACGTCACTCACGCTAATGGAGGACGTCTCAGGACCGGTTTCAAAGTCGGTCCTTTCCCCGAAAGTGCCATCCCCGCGTCCCAGCAGGATAGAGACAGCGCCGGCTCCCTGATCCGCCGTAACGAGGTCGATCTTGCCGTCGCCGTTTAAGTCCGCGGCTACAACAAAGCTCGGGAAATAGGCAGTTGCGAACGCCGTAGCTCCGGCGAAAGTGCCATCCCCATTGTTAAGCCGAACCGTCACTTGGCTACTATCGGCATCAGCTGTGATGAGATCCAGATTGCCATCCTGGTTCGCGTCCGCCGCTACGACGACGTAAGGCCGGCCACCAGTTTCATAATTCGTGGCACCAGAGAAATTGCCGTCTCCTTGTCCAAAGCGAACCGATACATTGGCGCTGTATTGATTTGTATAAATGATGTCAATAATTCCATTGCCATCGACATCTGCCGCAGCAATAGATGTTACGTCTTCTTCACCGTCGTATACCCTAAAAGGCTTAAAGGTACCATCGCCATTGCCTAGCCGGATTTCAATTGTATTAGATCCACCTTGAGAGGTGAGGAGATCGATTTTGCCGTCCCCGTTCACGTCCGCAGTTGCAATAAAGGAACTCTGCTTCCCAAACTCGGTGAACAATGGTTCGGAAAATGTGCCATCCCCGTTTCCGAGCAGAACAGATACTGCACCACGAGCGTATACCAATGATGTCAGGATATCGAGCCTTCCATCACCATTAACATCAGATAGTTTTGTATTAAATGCGGCGCCGCCAGCATAATACTCATTACCATTATCAAAACTTGTTGGCATATCTTGCTCCAAAATAGTAATATTGAAATTAAACCGCTTGAGATGGCGAAGTTACGCGATATGACATATGCGTAAACACATATGATAACACTTCAAACAGGCTTCTTTGATCGAATTATATAGAGATATATTTTTTGCTTAGATATAAGTAGCCCTGGTCTGAGCGTTCCAATCTCGTGCCCGAGCGTCCCAACTACGTAGATGAGAGGAGTTTCGGCCCCAGATCGGCGGTCAGGCGCCTTAGCGAACCTCGTCGAACCAGCGCTGCAACACGGCGTCGATCGGCATGGCAGCCTTCGCCCCCGCGACCTTCAGGCTCGCCTCCCGGAACTCGCGCGGCGTGAGACCGAAACCCGCCCGAAAGCTACGGCTCGCATGACTCGCGCTGACAAAGCCGCACGCGATCGCGATCTCACCGATCGAGCGACTGTCGCCCTGGCGCGTCAGGGCCAAGCGCATCGCCCGCAGCCGTCGCTTCTGTACCTGAGCAGCGACCCCGCCCAGCGGCTCGAACAGGCGGTAGAGTGCGGTCCGGGAGATGCCCGACTGGGTCGAGATGATCTCGGGCGTCAGGTCGGGCCGGACCAGATTGGCATCGATGAACTCGAGGATCAGGTTTACCCGGGCCGCTCCCACGAGGGGGGCGTCCTCCGAAGCGGCCGTCCTTCCACCCAAGGTGGCGAGCAGCAGCGCTCCGACTGTAGCGGTGGCTGCAGCCGCCATCTGGGCGTGCGTCCGATCTCCATTGCGGGCCAGCGAGAGCAGGAAGTCTTGGAGCAGCTCGCTCCCGATCCGGGGCAACACGGTGCCGTGCAGGTCGGTGGCCACGGGCAGCGTACCGACGACCACCGCGCGGGCGACCGCCACCGTGATGATGCGGGCCGAGGCCGTCCAGGTGCGCTGGGGCTGGGTCAGGTCGAACAGGACGAGTTCGCCGGCCTCGACCACCCGCACCACGTTGCCGGCCAGGACCATCATGCGGCCCTCGACAACGAGCTGCAGCATGAGATGCTCGAACGCATCGGCCCCGACCCGCCGGCGGGTGCGTTCGTGCGAGACGCCCTGCAGGGTGCGGTCGAACAGGAGGAGTTGGGGAAAACGGATGCCCCTGACCGTGGCCGCGAAGTTCGCGCCCAGCGCAGTGACATCCGAGCCGCCACTGTAGAGATCCCTGTAGGCGTCGAAGGCGCCGCTGTCGGCGTAGTCACGACTTTTGAAGCTGAGGGTCTCCATGCAGGCTTTCAGCTTCGCGACGAGGCAGGTGCGGGCCGAGCACAATCAGCGCGCGCATGCACCGTCAAGTCGAGAGAGGATCTGATCTACGCGTCTCTCGGGCTTGTGACTGAGCCCCCCAATGCTCGGAACTCCTTGTTCCTGCAAACCGCAAATCCTGATGACGTACTCCGAGCCTTTGGCCGGCCCCTCATGGAGTGAATGACACGCAGCTACTCTGGAGCCTCACTACGCATGGGATGTGACGCAAGTCCTGTCCGAGTGGGTATGCCCGTACGGACAGGCTTGTCTGCCTGACAGAGGACGAGAGAACGATATGGTGTCAGGGGCTCGTAGGAGCATACCGGTGAGTAGGTCAGCTGTTGCGGCCGCCTTTTGGTACGACGCTGCGCCGATAGCCCCCGGACGCCTTTCATAGCTGCTCAGATATCTTCGTTGCCGGCTGATTCCAGCAAACCAGCAGAGCGTGTGCGCCTCTTAAGCTTAGGCATAAATTATCGGGAAAGGTTGCACCCGGGAAACTCCTTACGATGAGAAAGTTTCAGACGACGTCGAAAGGCCTGTCTACGGCTCCGAATTCTCATGCCCGATACCCTACGAATTAACTGGTATCTATCATCCATCACGATTACGAGAAGCGGATGAAAATCGGTTTAGCTGATGCTGAAATCTGAATATGACAAAAAATTGATCTCATAAAAATCGTGATCATTATCCAATGGGGCTGAAACCATCTTGGTTAACCGTACGTATCGCCCGTATCGCAAGCCTGTGTGTCACACGTGCATTCTAGGCTGCGTGCAAGGGAGATGACTCTATGGCTAGAATTAGTGGCGATGACGGTAATAACGTCCTAAACGGCACTGAGGAAGAGGATGTCATCAACGGTTTTGCAGGAAACGATACGATCGACTCGGTCGATCGCCCTGCTAATATTTTTGCCGGGTCAGTTAACCCGAAGCGAGATTTTGTAAACGCAGGATCAGGCGATGATTTTGTTACCGGCGGCAAGCTTGATTATTTAAACGGCGGCTCCGGTAGCGACTTCCTTCAAGTAAACTTTAACTTCAACGGTCCTGTTGCTGGTTCTGCACCTCCCATAACACTAACCCTCGACAACAGGGGGACCGGCACCGCATCCGACGGTACCTTCATCACAGGTTTTGAGTCTGTGAACTTCAATTTGTCTGATAGCGGCGACAACGCGGTGAACACTGGGAATGTCCGCGCACAGATCACGGGCGGTAACGGGAACGACACGCTCACAACAGGATCGTCAGACGACGTCGTATTCGGCGGCGGCGGTGCTAACATCATTTCGACTGGCGCCGGCGACGATACGATCAGCGGTGGCTCCGGTAATGACAGCGTATTCGGAGGGGATGGCGACGACACTTTCGGTGTCAATGTCTATACCGATGGTTCCGATCTGGTGAATTTAGGAGCCGGCAACGACACTGTTCGATTTGATCGGTTCGACGGTGGCTCTGGTAACATCCGCCTCACCTTCACCTCGGCCGAGGTTGGGAATGGCAACGCCTCCGACGCGAACACCATGCTGAACCAAGATGGCGGCCTTGCTGTGCGCGTTCAGGCCGAAGACGCAAGCGGCAACCTGACCGGGCCAATTTCCCGCTACGACGACGAGGGCACGACCTTCCTTGCTGGCACGCAGGGCATCACCTTCGACGTGCGCGACCTTGTATCGGGCGCTGCCCGAGGCGACACCTTCGAGGGCGTGGTTCAGGGAACCAGCGGCGCCGACGCACTCACGTTCTTTCCGCCTTTCCGTGGCGGTCAGAACTTCTACTACAACGCCGGCATGGGCGATGACGTGGTCGCCGCCGGTGAAGGCAACGACTTCTTGGTCGGCGGGGGCGGCAACGACCAGCTCTCGGGCAATGGTGGAAACGACAGCTTCATTGGCGGTGGCGGCAGTGACAGCATTTTTGGTGGAGCTGGCAACGACACGGTGATCGCGAACGTCTCGACGGACGGAGCTGACACAGTGAACCTCGGCGATGGCTCTGACGTGGTGACGGTCAATAGCGCCACCCCCGGTCAGGTCCGCCTGACATTCACCTCGGGTCAGGTCGGTAACGGCAACCCGAGCGACTCGAACACGATGGCCAATCAAGATGGCGGCCTCGCCGTCCGGCTCCAGGCAGAAGACGGCTCTGGCAACTTGAGCGGTCCGATCTCCCGCTACGACGACGAGGGCATCACCTTCACAGCAGGGGCCGGCGTCACTTTCGACGTCCGTGACCTCGTCAGCGGCGCAGAGCGTGGCGATCAGTTCGAGGTAGTAACACTCGGCACCTCCGCCAACGACACACTCACGGCCGTGCAGGGAGATCGCTCCTACTACTTCAACGCTGGAATGGGAGATGACATCGTCACCGGAGGCACTGCCAACGACTTCCTCGTCGGCGGGGCAGGCAACGATACGCTGTCGGGCGGACTGGGGAGCGATATCTTCATCGGAGGTGGTGGTAGCGACGCGTTAATCGGTGGAGCAGGCCGGGATACGGCAAGTTATGCCACAAGCCTGTCTAGCGTTTCGGCCGATCTCCTCACACCCTCTGTCAACCAAGGCGATGCTGCTGGCGACACTTATGACAGCATCGAAAATCTCCTTGGATCGGCTTTCAACGACCAACTCCGGGGTGACGATCGCAACAACGTTCTCGACGGAGGTGCTGGCAACGATCGCCTGTATGGGCGACTAGGCGAGGACAAGCTCAATGGTGGTGCGGGCGACGACTTCCTCGCCGGTGGGAATGGCGTAGACTTCCTCAACGGTGGTGAGGGTAACGACGAACTGTTTGGCGGGCGTGGTGCCGACACGCTTACGGGCGGAACGGGTAACGATACCTTTGTGTACCGGGCCCTTGACGAAGGGTCGGACCTGATCCGGGGCTTCAACGTACTGGATGATACGATCAGCCTGAACGCCTCGGGGTTCGGTGTACAGGATCCGGCTTCGGTCACGTTCATCTCAGGACCTGCTGCGATGGCGACGGGTTCTAGCATGACCTTGGTGTACGACACGGCTACCAGCAGTTTATCCTTCGACTCAAACGGAGCCGACGAAGGTGGCGTCTCCCAAATCGCAACTTTTAACAGCAATCCACAATTGAGCCAAGCAGATATCCTGTGGGTTTAAGCTGCTAAAGAATGGTATACCGATTGGCTAGAGGTCGGTAAATAATTGTAAAACTTGATATCGGGGCGGCGAGAAGCAACTTGCCGCCCCTATCGCATTTGCGATTGCATCCTGTGAAGGCGTGCTGGCTGGTCATGCTATCTAGTGGTGCGAGTCTAACATTTGGTGCCCGCGCTTTGCGGCCTGGATGATGCGATCCGGGTCGGCAGTCCAGACGAAGGGCTTTGGGTCGCCGT
>NZ_LMNE01000027.1:0-23084 GCF_001423285.1 Methylobacterium sp. Leaf111
GATGTCTGCTTCATCTTCGCTCCTCAGGGGCTACGATGAACCAGCCATCCTCCGTTCGTGAAGACCCTCAATCTGTCCCACAGGTGCTGACGTCGGACAGGTGCCTCGACCTACATCGGCGGCCGGTTCTTCTGGCGCACCAGCCACAACCGCGGCGTTCGGACCTTCATCCTGACCCACCAAGAGGATTCGACCGCGGCGCTGTTCGAGATGGTGTCGCGCTACCACGAGCACTGTCCGTCGCTGGTGCGTCCCTCCGCCGGGGCGGCCAACGCCAAGGAGCTGCTCTTCGACCGGCTCGACAGCGGGTACAAGGTAGGAACGGCGGGCTCGAAGGCGGTCGGGCGTGGCAACACGCTCCAGTTCTTCCACGGCTCCGAGGTCGGGTTCTGGCCGCACGCGCACAGCCACGCGTCGGGCATCCTCCAGGCCATCGCGGACGAGCCCGGCACCGAGGTCATCCTCGAAAGCACGGCCAACGGGGTCGGGAACTACTTCCACCAGCAATGGCGGAAGGCGGAGCGGGGCGAGTCCGAGTTTCAGCCCATCTTCGTCCCGTGGTTCTGGGATGACGGCTATCGCAAGGTCGCGCCCCCGGACTTCGCGCTCTCCGCCGACCCCGACGAGCAGGGCGAGTCCGAGATCGACTACGCCGAGGCGCACGGCCTCGAGCACGATCAGATGTTCTGGCGCCGCCGCAAGATCGCGGACCTCGGCGAGTCCCTGTTCCGGCAGGAATACCCCGCCACGGCGGCCGAGGCTTTCCAGATGGCGAACACCAACGGGCTGATCAGCGCCAAGCTGGTCATGGCCGCCCGCAAGCGCACCGTGGAGCCTTCAGGCCCGCTCGTGTTCGGTTACGATCCGGCCCACCAGGGCGGCGACCGCCACGCGCTGGCCAAGCGCCGCGGCCGCAAGGTCCTCTGGGCCGGCGGCAAGCCGGGCATGTCGATCCCGGAAAGCGCGAACTACGTCGCGGGCCACATCGACCGGGACAATCCGGTGAAGTGCTTCATCGACGTGACGGGCGGCTACGGCGCCGGCGTCTACGACATCCTGGTCGAGCGCGGCTACGGCTCGCCCGGCCGGGGAATCGTCGTCCCGGTCAACTTCGGCGGCTCCCCAATCCAGGAAGAGCGCTACTCGCCCACCACCGGCGAGAAGCTGCCCGGCCCGCTTAACCGGCGCGCCGAGATCTGGCTCAACTCGCTCGAATGGCTCGAAGACCCGGCCGGCGTCGACCTGCCGGACGAGGACGAGATCCAGGCCGACGCCTGCTCCACCGGCTACGGCCACAACTCGCGCGGCCAGGTGCAGCTCTGGTCGAAGGAGAAGATGCGCGGCATGGGCATCCCCTCGCCTGACCTTTGGGACGCCGTCGCGCTGACCTTCGCCGAGCCTGTGGTCGACGCCGCTCCGCTCGTGATCAAGACCGGCGCCCGGCGCGCCGGCGGTTGGATGGGTACCTGATGACCGCGAAGCAACCACGTCGCCCGAAGGCCGCCGCCGCGGCGAAGCCAGAGCCGAAGGCCGCGTCAGCGAAGCGCTCGGTGCACGAGATCGCCATGCGCCGTTGGCATCGCGCCGACGATGCTGATCGAGAGAACCGCGAGAAAGCCTACTCCGACCTGGAGTTCGTCGAGGTCGAGGGCGCTCAGTGGACCGAGGAGGCCAAGCGCGCCCGTGAAGGCAGGCCCTGCCTGGAGTTCGATCGCCTCGGCACGTCTATCCTGCAGATCACAGGCGACATCCGGCAGATGCGGCCCGCGATCAAGGTCGTGCCGGTCGACAGCCGTGGCGACGTCAAGACGGCCGACACCATCGCCGGTATGACCCGGTACGTCGAGAACCGCTCCGACGCGCCTGCAGCCTACTTCGCGGCGGCCGACCAGCAGGTGACGGCCGGGATCGGCCATTGGCAGGTCCTGACCGAGTACGGCTCCGACTCCACGTTCGAGCAGGAGATCCGCATCGCTCCGATCCCGGACGGCATCGGTGTGCGCTGGGACCCCGATGCGGTGCTGCCGACCCGCGAGGACGCGAAGTTCTGCTTCGTGCCTTTCGACATGAGCCGGGACATCTACGAGGAGACCTATCCCGACCACCCGGCAGCCGACATCGGCGACGCGGACAACGCCGGCCGCAGCCTCACGGAATGGGTGACGGCCGACATCGTTCGGGTCGCTAAGTACTGGGTGAAGACCCCGGTCAAGAAGACCCTCGCCCTGATGCCCGACGGCGAGATCCTGGACCTGACCGACAAGGCGGCCGACGACTACGCCGAGAAGCTTGCCCTGGCCGAGTCCGTCGGTGCCCGCATCGAGCAGCGCGACGGCCACAAGGTCGAAAGTTATCTGATCAGCGCGACCGACATCCTGGAAGGCCCAATCGAGTGGAAGGGCCGGTTCATCCCGGTGGTGCCGGCAATCGGCATCGAAATGACCATCGGCAAGAAGCGCACCCGCCGCGGCGTGGTCCGTAAGGCAAAGGACGCGCAGCGCGCCTACAACTATGCCCGCTCGACCCAGACCGAGGTCGTGGGCCTCCAGCCGAAGGCGGGCTTCGTCGGTAGCGCTGCCCAGTTCAAAGGCTACGAGCACATCTGGGAGACGGCCAACACCGAGGCCCATCCCTTCCTGCCCTTCAATGCGGATCCGAAGTTCCCAACCCCGCCGCAGCGCCAGGCGCCGCCCGTCGCCTCGTCCGGCCTCGCCGAATTGACCCGCGAGTCCGCCGAGGACATCAAAGCGGTGACCGGCATCTACGACGCCTCGCTCGGGGCCCGCTCGAACGAGACCTCGGGCAAGGCGATCCGCGCCCGGCAGCAGGAGGGCGACGTCGGGTCCTTCGTCTACATCGTGAACTTCAGCCGCTCGATCCGGCACACCGGCGCGATCGTCTGCGACCTGATCCCCCACATCTACGACACGGCACGCACGCTCCGGATCGTGGGCGAGGACGGCAAGGTCGACCTCGTCGACATCAACAAGCCGAAGGGCCTCGCGATCGACGGCAAGGCCCAGGTGCTGGAGAACGACGTCACGGTCGGCGCCTACGACGTCGCCATGGAGATGGGTGCCTCGTACACGACCCGGCGCGAGGCCGCGCTCGACGGCATGATCTCCCTCGTCCAGGCCGCGCCCGACGTTGCGCCCCTGGTGCTCGACCTCCTGGCCAAGGCCCAGGATTGGCCGATGGCGGACAAGATCGCCAAGCGCATCCGCACCATGCTGCCGCCCCAGATCCAGGCCGAGGAGGCGCAGGAGAGCGGCGAGCCCCCGCCGCCGCCCGTGCCGTCCTCGCCTGAGCAGCAGGCCGCGATGCAGGCCCAGCAGCGGCAGGAGCAGCTCGAAGCGGCCAAGCACGAACTCGAAGGCGCGAAGCTCGAGGTGGAGCATCAGAAGCTCCAGGCCGAGATGGCGAAGATCCAGGGCGAGCTCCAGAAAGCCGTGCTCGATCACCAGGCCCGTATCGCCGAGGCCAGCCGCCCGGCGGAGGGCGCGACCGGCGGTCCGGTCGAGGATCCGCGCGTCGACGCGCTGGCCAACGCACTCCAGCAGCTCTCGGACCTCGTCTCCATGCTGATGGAGGAGATGACCCCTCCGGCCGAGGCGCAGGAGCCCGATCCCGCCGCGCAGGGTGGTCCGCCAGGGCTGCCGGACCCCATCCCGGGCCAGATGCATGCCGAACAGACCGAGGCGCCCCAGGGCGCCTTTTCTTTTGACCCGAGCGCGATGGGCGAGCCCGCCGCTCCGACGATGGCAGGCGCCTGATGTCCGACCTACAGCCCTTCCGCCCCAACGCTGCGGCGACCCTCCGTCTCTCCGCCGTGACCGTCGCCGGTACGGCGGTCCGCCTCGCCGGCGCGCCCTCGGGCAGCGGCTGTCAGGTGCGCGTGCGCAACCGCGGCACGGTCGAGGTCTTCATCCAGTTCGGCAAAGCCGACGTCGTCGCCGCGATCCCGGGCGCGTCCGGCGGCTCGGCCGGCATCGCCCCGGGCGCGGTCGAGTACTGGACCATCCAGCAGTCCGAGCACTTCGTCGCCCTGGCGGTGGAGTCGGGCACGCCCTCGGTCGAGATCACCACCGGCGTTGGGGGCTGACCATGCCCGGGTACGGGACGGGCCAGAGCCAACAGCTCGTTGAGGCGATGGTCGCCGCCATGATGCCGGCGCCGGCCAGCGTCACGCCGCCCGCCACCGCGCTCGACAGCGGTAAGGGTACCTCGGCCCGGTTCGCACGTGAGGATCACACCCACGCCGCCCGTGTGCAGCGGACTGTGCTGACCACGGCGCCCGACGGCACGCTCACCTGGACCTTCGCGCGCCCGATCGTGTGCGCCGTCGGGAAAGTCCCGCCGATCACGTACATGGTCGAGGACCCGGGCACGCCCGTCGTCGTGCAGATCACGGGCCGGACCTTCACCAGCGATGGGACGAACGACACCCACACCGCGGTGAGCATTAAAGCGCAGCGCTCGCGCACCCTGCCGGCGACGATCCTGTCCCTGGCGGTGCTGATCAACTTCGACCTGTTCGGGGCCGCCGCCGGCGCCACCAAGGTCAACCTCTTCGCGGCCGACCCGACGCAGTAGCGCACCGGCCCGCCATCCCTCGCCCACCTCGCATCCCTACCGAATGGAGCCACTACCATGGCCGCCAAGTACAAGACCGCGCGCGTCATCACCCCGAACAAGGGCGGTGTGCCGTCCGGCTCCGGCGTCGGCATCGCCTGCAGCGCCGACGGTATCGCCATGCTCGTGATGTCGGATGGCTCGCTCTACCCGGTTCGCGCCAAGGACGGGCACGCCCAGATCGACGACATCGAGGTCACCGACCTCAACGTGGCGGGCACCACCGCCACCGTCGTCGTCACGGTCCTGGCGTAAACGCCATGGGACAGCGATTCCCCTTCGGCCTCTTCGGGGGCGGGACTGGCTCGTCCAGCCCAACCGTGTCGGCCAACGGCCTGACCTACACCTATCTGGGCTTCAAGCCGGGTACGTCCGCGAGCCTGTTCGACGTCACCGCCGGCGGAGCCGCGCTCGCGACGCAGAACGTGGACGTCGCGGGCAAGGTCACGTTTACGCTGGCAAGCAAGCCGCCTGCCGGCAACGCCATCGTCATTGACGGCACGGCCCGCGTGAGCGCCGGCAAGGTCCTGGCCGCGCCGCCGGTCACGCGCCCGGTCTACACCCAACCCGACAAGTTCTATTTCGCCAGCAACCGGCTGCGCACGCCCACCGCGCGGGCCATCCCGACCGCCAGCCGCGAGTTCATGTGCTCGCACATGGACCTGGGCGTCGCGCCATACGCGACTAACGACTACGTGATCGCCCTGCCGGCGCACTACACCAGCGCCGTGCCGACGGACAACGAGTTTGCCGCGACCAACGCCTTCAATGTCGAGGGCGTGTCCATCGGTTACGGCGCGACGCCCGGCACCGCGACCTGGTTCACCGCGGTATCCGTCGCGGATGCCGCACTCGGCGTTCCGGGCGGGCAGGCAGGCATCACGCTTGATCCGGCCACGAACTCAGTCGGCGCTCTCTACCGGGCGGTTGCGGCAGCGATCCCGGCAGGCGTGCGGCGCTACGCCCGGGTCGCCTTCAACGTGGCGGCTGGCGGCTACGTGCCATCAGGCATCGAGGTCAACACCACGCTCGGCGAGGGGCAGGTCGGGCAGGCCACCAGTGCCGCAGCCTTCCTAACGAGCGGCACCGTCAACACGTCGGGCCGCCTGGGCGGGACGCTCTATGGCGCATCATGGGTCGCGTGTAAGGGGCACGATGGCCGTCCCGTGCCGATGGCACTCGGCGACAGCATCTTCTACGGCCAGAACGAGACCGGCAACGCCTTCCCTGCCGGCGGCGGCGGTGGCGTGTTCTCCCGCGCTATGCTCGACACCGCATCGTCGGCCATGTTCCTGGGCACTAACATGGCGGTGCCCGGCACCGGTCCTTCCGACATCGCCGTCAACGGCCGGAGCAAGACCGCTCGCAAGTTCGACCTAATCGCGAAGGGTACGACGCTGAACGGCGGCGTCCCGATGTTTACGCAGCTCTGCGTCAACCACCTGACCAACTCGCTCGGGCCGTCGTACAACACCCTGGCAACCGTAGTGCCGATGATTAAGGCCTACGTGGGGGTGCTCAATACTGAGTGGCCTGGCATTCCAGTCGCCTACCAGCTTGCCATCCCGAAGGCCACGACCAACAACGGCTTCCAGGACTTGGGGGGCCAGACGGTCGGCTCCAACGATGCGAGCGCAGGCGTTCGCTGGCAGTTCAACGACAAGCTCTTGGCCGACAAGCTCGACGGCGCGGTGCAGTGGGCTGTGAACGCTCCGCAGTACGTCTCGGCGCCGACGGCCCGCGATAAGTGGGACATTCAGGTTCCGACAACCGCGGTCAGCGCGGCCGACACAGCGGCCGGCGGACTGCACTACTTCTTTGCGGACGCCACGTGGCTGCAGCCCGGCGACTTCATCTCGGCCAACCCAGATACGGGCGGGTCCGGCGCGAACGGCAGCGGCGCGTCGGTGCTGAGCATCGACACCACTGTCACGCCGCACGACGTCCTGGTGAACACGACGCTCGGCGCCCAGGTCGCCGGGACGAAATACTCGCGCCACCTCGCCAGCGATAGTGCCGGCCTCCACCCGGGCAGCGCCGCCAACGTCCGCATGGTCCCCGCCTGGACCGCGTGGAAGAACTCGCTGTGGGCCGCGTGATGCGCGTCATCACAGCCTCACCCGGCTATCAGAAGATCGTCGCCCCGTCGGACGACGACCTGACCATCCTCCTCGGCAATCAGCCGAGGACGGGCGGCCTCGACGTCATCGCGCAGGGCCGCAAGGTCATGGTCCGCGACGGCAACCTCGGCGGGTTCCTGCTCAAGGCAGGGGGCTTCGGCCCCCGCTTCGACGTGCTCAACACCCGGTCGGACGTCAGCAAGGGCGAGCCGCGCGACGTGTTCGGCGTCACAGGCAAGTTCGGCGCGGTCGTTGTCGATCGGTCCCGCTGGACCGGCGTTCACGGCGCGCAGGAGAGAACGCACGGCGACGTGAGCCAGGGCTACGACGGGTGCGATGTCGATCTCTTCCTGATCCGGCGCTCGACCATCAAGACGGCCTATCAGGCGCTCATGGCGAAGATCCTGAACGACGGACGCGGCATCCGTCGCCTGGTCCTGCAGGACATGAACATCGACGACGAGCCGACCCTCCGGGTTCAGCAGTCCGTGGCAGTGCTCCTCATGGGCTGTCAGAAGCACCCGGCGAGCATCGAGCTCCGGAACGCCTGGATCAATTGGCCCGGCCGCGAGTGGCACCGCATTGCCAAGGGCGACCGCGTCACCGTGAAGGGCGAGTGGAACGTCGGCCTGCCCCCGGGCGGCGACTTCTGCCCGGCCTAATGCAGTTCGGGCAGATCAGCATTGGAGCAGATGAGCTTAACGTTAGAGGAAGAAGTCGCCTGCACGGAGGGAATAATCCGTGGCGACTGCGACCCTAAAGTCGGCAGTTCCATCGCCCGTGACATCGCCTTCCACGATGTACCCAGGAGTTTGATAGGGTTCGTCACCATAGACCGGCGATGGATCAACCACATCAATTGTTGCCGCAACGATGTGCAACTCACCTGCCTTGCCGGTGAAGGCACCGCTACCAATGAAGCGGAATGCCTCGTCACCGATCGTAGTTGTATCGGCATCAATGCGATGCAGATCGATGCGGTCGCGCTCTGACGCGCTCGCACCGGATGCGAGACCACGAAAGTCGACGATGGTGTCGTACTCGGTCCTCGTAGACTCGGTGACTGTGTAATAGGCGAACTTATCCGCCCCATCTCCCCCAACAAGGTAGTCCGCCCCGATTCCGCCTCTGATCCAGTCGTTGCCGCCTTCACCGCGGATCACATCAACACCGCCCGCCCCAGAGAGCGTATCCTTGCCGCCGCCGCCGAAGATGGAGTTCTGCGCGTCGCTTCCATTGACGGTGTTGTCGAGCCCGTTGGCGAAAACCTGATAAGCATCGCCAATCAGGCTGACGTTTTCGACATTGTCTGCGAGCCTAAAATACGAAGCGCTGCTGATGACGCGATCGATGCCTTCGCCAGCCTTCTCGACAACCTGGTCGAACTCACTCTTGACATAGAAAGTGTCGTTGCCGGTTCCACCCTCCATGTAGGCGCTCACCGCTCGATTGTAGAAGGTATCGTTGCCAGCCCCGCCGAACAATTCTTCCGTGCTGGTGTTGCCACTGTAGAGACGATCATCGCCTTCAAATCCGTACAGGCGATTGCCGCCACCGCTCTCGAACACTTCTCCGTACAGAACGTCGTTCGTGCTTCCGCCGACGTCATAGTGGTATCCATACAAATCAGACGAAATGATGATATTTGTTTCTACGGGCGGCCTATAACCTTCGCCGATTGAAGTGGCGCCGATGTATTGATCTAGCGTCATGAAGTCGTCTGCCGCGCCGTCACCCTGCCTGTCGAATAGCAGCAGCAGGCCGTTCTGGCCCAATTCGGTAAAGCGAAACTCGGCGCGACCTGAAGCGGAGAAGCCGTCGTCGCCGATGAACAAAAGATCAGGTATTGCTGAGAAATCCAGTACGTCGTTTTCCTCCCCCTCGATGATCTGCCCGCTTTCACCAAAATCGGTGATCGTTTCGTGCGGACTCGTCACAGAACCGGTCCAGAGGCTCAAGTCGTTTAGAGACTGGTAGACGAAGCGATCGCCTCCATCGCCGCCTGTTGAAATGTCATTTCCGCCGCCGCCTATGAAGGTGTCGCTGCCGACGGTTCCAATAAGAATGTCGTCCTGCGGTGTACCCTGCCTGATCGCCATGGCATACACTCCCCCGAATCACTCAATTTGAATTATCGTGCATGCTTCAACAGCATCAGGCAACTGTTTACTTACCTTGGTGCGAGATCCCTTGCAAATTGCTACGGGTTGGATCGGCGCAATCCCTAATTGATTCTGCGGGCATGTTGTCGAGTGCGTGAGCGGCAACAGCATGCAGGGCGCAGGCTCCTACGTCGTGGTAATGCCGTTTCTCAAAGCAGGAAGGCACCGAACAGATAAGCCACGCTTCCGGAACCCATGATGCTCCACAAGTCGGCCATCGTTCGTATAGAGCCGAGGTCACGGTAGGTCGAAACGTAGCTGACGGCTGCGACAGCGACCGCACTGATTACCGTCAGCGCACAGGCGGCCTTCGTCGACCTCAACGAAAGGCCAAGAATGGCGGTGATGAGCATCGACTTCAGCATCTTCGGCCCTCCAGCGGGTGTACATGCTGCTACCGGAGTCAAAGGCAAAATCACGTATCCGCGTGCTGCCGGTCATGAGGCACAATCCCAGGCAACAGCATGCCCGACGGTCGGGCGCTGCGCCCTTGACCCGACGGCAGTTCCTTGAGCGGGGTCAATGGATGCGCCGTTCGCCTAAGCCTAGAGCGCCGAACGAAATCCAAAGCGAGAACCGAAATTAAGCCGCCCGCTCAGTTCGGTTGGAGATCAGCGAGACTCGCTGCGCAGTACCCTCCCTCGTACGAGTTTGCGTTCGCAGGTCCAATGCTGCGCTGATGGCCGTTTGGTTGAGGAACTCCACCATGTAGGAAAGGGCGACATCTGGTGGGAGTTTCACGCGAGTCAGACCATCGTGACAGCGTCTACGATCCCACCCACGTACGTGAACCATTTCACGAGCAGCTTCGGTGGCCAAATCAAAGTGCTCACCGAGCTCGGAGTAGCTCAGCCAAACCTGCGGCATGTGTGATTCCTGGGATGAGCTACAATGTAGCTGTCTTTGATTGACACGTCAGAACTTGCGGGTGCCAAATTGATCTTTGAAGGATGTTCTAGCGGCCCTGGCAGACTGGCCTCTTTTTATAGAGCTTCGGACCAAGACGGACGATAGTAGGTAATCCGACCGGACTGCATTACCACCCAGAATCCGTCGAGTGCGCGCTCAAAAGGGCAGTTGATAAGCTCAACCCGCATGCCAAGACAGCGATCGCCTTCCACTTCTGATGTATCGTGAATTATGCAGGCAATTCTCTTACCGTCTGCCAGCAAAGCGAAGCCTTGCTCCGCCACCTCAGTGCGTGGAAACTGGCGCTTATCAGCTGCGCTTTCACGCTGCGGTTTTCCAACAGCCATGGATGAGTTTGCCTCGCTAAGGTCTGCGATCACACGCCTATAGGACGCTGTTCGAGTTACGAAGTCGCTCCTCCGGAGATCATTGGGCCATTCGATGTCGCGATTATCTGATAGTGTGCTTAACGCTTCTTTTCGATACAATTCGTTGGTTGCGAACGGACACTGCTCGCACCACCCATTTGACCCGACGGCAGTTCCTCGGCGAAGGCGCTTGACCTCACGGGCATTCTGCGCGCAATAGCTACTTGTCGCGAGACGCGTGGGCCGCATCGGCCCTGCTCGCGCCAGCCCCCATTTCCGACGTGCCCGCCGACCCGATCTGGGCCCGACGCACGTCCGCTCCCCTTCACGCAGGCCAGTGCATGACGCGCAGGCCGCGATGATGCCCGCACCCGCCCCTCACCAGGGCGGGTTTTTCATGGACGAACCACATGGACGAGGACCTGATCGTGCTGGGCGCGCCGGCGGAAACGCCAGCGGCAGGTGGCGAGGTCTCGGACGCGACCGAAGCTCCCGGAGGCCCGCAGGCCGAAGGCGGCGAGGTCGTACAGCCAGGGACAGAGCAGGCCGATCCGGCCAACCCGACCCCGAAGCCCGATGCCCCCAAGGGCGAAGGCGAGGAGGAAGGCGAGGCGGAGAAGCCGAAGAAGCGTTCCGGCATCCAGCGGATGCAGGAGCGGATCGCCCGACTCGAAGCCGAAAAGGCCGATCTCCTGAGCCGCAGTGCGCCGACGGGCGACAGTGGCGACCGGAAGGCGGCCGTCGAGAAAGAGATCGGTGCGCCCCCGAAGGAAGCCGACTTCGAGGACTATGCCGCGTTCGAGGATGCCAAGGCGGATTACCGTCTCGCCAAGGCCCTCGCCGAGCAGCGTCTGAACGAGCGGGACGCCCACGCGTCACGCGCCCAGTCGCAGGCCCGTGAAGCGGCGATCGAAGCCTTCCACGACCGCATGGACGATGCCCGGGAGAAAATCTCGGACTTCGACACGGTCGTGAAGGGTGCTGCTGAGCGTGAGATCAAGCCTCACGTCCAGGAACTCGTCGTCGACAGCGAGAAGGGTGGGCTGCTCACCTACTATCTCGCCAAGAACCCCGCCGAGCTGACCAAGCTCAACGGGATGAGCCCGCTCCAGGCCGCCAAGGCCGTGGGCGCGCTCGAAGCTCGCCTGACCCTGGCGAAGCCCAACAAAGCCACCGCCGCCCCTGCCCCCGCGAAGCCCGTCACGGGTTCCGCCGCGCCCGGTCCCGACCCGTCGAAGATGTCCTTCGCCGAGTACGAGAAGTGGCGCGCGGGCAAGCGCTGATCCCCCTCACCGTCTGAAGGACACCTCGACCCATGGCCAATACGCCCCTGCTCGTCCCCTCCGTCATCGCCAAAGAGGCGCTGATGCAGCTTAAGAACGCCCTCGTCTTCGGCAAGCTGGCCCATCGCCAGTACAAGAAGGAATTCGCCAAGGTCGGCGACACCGTCACCATCCGCAAGCCGGTCAAGTTCGTGACCGTGGATGGCGCGACCCGCCAGAACCAGGACGTCGAGGAGGGCAGCACCTCGATCAAGATCGACCAGCGCAAGCACGTCTCCTGGAACTTCAACACCCAGGACCTCACGCTCTCGATCGAGGACTACTCCGAGCGCTACGTGAAGCCCGCTATGATCACGCTCGCGCAGACCGTCGACACCTACGGTGCCGCGCTCTACCGCAAGATCTGGAACGTGGTCGGCACGCCCGGCACCACCCCGGCGAACTACGCCGCGGCCGGCGCCGTTGCCCAGCGCATGACCGAGATGGCCGTCCCGAAGCAGGATCGCCGCGCGGTTCTGACCTCGGAGGCCTTCCACAAGATCGCCGGCACCCTGACCACCCTCAACATGCCGCAGCAGGCCGCCGATGCCTGGGCCACCGGTGAGATCGGCAACCTCGCCGGCCTCAACACCCACGAGTCGGTGAACCTCCGCAGCCACACGGTCGGCACCAAAGCGGGCACCCCGCTCGTGAACGGCGCCGGCCAGGTGTCCCTCTACCGGGACGTGATGAAGACGGGCGTGCAGACCCTCTCCACCAAGGGCTGGACGGCCTCCTCGGCCGGCGTGCTTCGCGAGGGCGACGTCTTCACCATCGGCGGCGTGTTCGCGGTCAACCCGGTCCCGGGCGAGGGCGGCACCGGCAAGACCGTGCTGCCCTATCTCCAGCAGTTCGTGGTCCGCTCGGTCGCCAACGCCGACGCCTCGGGCAACGCCACCCTTACGATCTCGCCCGCGATCATCGTCTCCGGCCCGTACCAGACCGTCTCGGCGGCCCCGGCCGACAGCGCTCCGATCGGCATCGTGGGTGCGGCCAACCAGGTGTTCCCGCAGAACCTCTGCTTCCACAAGAACGCCCTGGCGATGGTCACCGTCCCGCTGGAGATGCCCGACAGCGTCAACTGGAAGGCTCAGGAGAGTGCCGAGGGCCTCTCGATCCGCCTGGTGAAGGACTACGACATCAACAACGACGTCGAGATCGTCCGCGCCGACATCCTGTTCGGCTGGGAGGCGATCTACCCGGACCTCGCTGTCCGCCTCGCTGGCTGATGCCATCCCACCACCGCTAAGACGAAAGGGCGCCCTCGTGGCGCCCTTCGTCATTCTGGGGCCCGGCCCCGCATCAGACGAGGCCTGACATGAACGAGACCACCCCGACCTGGGGCTACAAGCCCGACGGGTCCGCCGAGATCTTTGACCTTGCCCCCGGCAGGGCCCTGCCCGAGGGCTGGCATGCCTCCCCCGACTGCATCGCAGACCCGGCGCTGGCGACCGCCGAGGCGCTGACCGCCCGTGTGGATGGTCGCCCCTCCCCGGCCGTGCTCGAACTCCTGGATGAGACCAGCGACCGGCCCGTCGCCGTTCTTGATGCCGACCTCACCAACGCGCTCGCCGAGATCGCCCGCCTGAGCGACATCATCGCGACCGGCTCGGCCGAGAACGAGAAGCTCGTCGACGAGATCGAGGCCGTCGAGGCGGCCCGCGATGCGGCGCTTGCCGAGGTCGAGACGGCCCGCGCGGCGCATGCCGACACCCTGACCGCGCTCGACGCCGCGACCACGGCGCTGACCGACCTGCAGGCGCAGCTCACCCAGGCCCAGGCCGATGGTAGTTTTGCCATAGCCGAGCGCGACGCGGCCGACGCTGACCTGGAGCGCCTGCGCACCGACCTCGCCCAGGCCCGCGCCGACCTCGACGCCGCCACCGCGCCGGCCGCGGCCGCCCCGAAGGCCTCGGCCAAGGCCGCGCGCTGACATGCGGACCCGCGAGGACCTGATCAAACGCGTCCTGAAGGACGTCGGGGTGCTCGCGGCTGGGCAGCCCATCTCCGATGAGGATCGGGCCGAGATCGACGACCTCATCGAGCCGGTGTGCGCCAAGCTGCTGGCCGATGAGGTCGCGAAGGTGAACGGCGACGAGATCGACGATGCGGTGTACCTGCCGCTCGCCGCGATCATCGCCGAGGCCGCCATGGTGCCGTTCGGTATCGGCGGTACCCGGGCGCAGGAGCTGATGGCGAACGCCGAGCGCGCGCGCACATCCCTGCAGCTGGCCTACAAGGTCTATGACGCCCGGCCGCCGATGCGGGTCGAGCCGTTCTGGGGCGGCTGCGGCTCACGACGCGGGCGCTGCTGATGCCCGCGATCGCTTGGCCGCTCTCGTCGCGCCCCGGGCTCTCCGATGCGGAGGGCTCTGGCCGGCTCATCAACGCCTTCGTCGAGAAGCTCGGCGATGGTGCCCGTGCACCCGTGTCCCGCCGCCGTGCGCCCGGCCTTGGTCGCTTCGTCGACACAGGCCTGCGCGGGCCGCGCGGCATGCGCGAGATCGGCGCGAATGTGCTCGCCGGCTACCGCGATCAGGTCGCCCGGATCTCCGAGGACGGCACGGTGCGGGTGCTCGGCCCGCTACCCGGCTCCCAGCGCATCACGATCGGGCGTAACAACCGCGCACCCGTGCCGGACATCGTCGCGACCACGGAATACGGTGCCTACAAGCTACGCCTTGACGGTCAGCCCCAGCCCCTGATCATCCCGGAAGGCCTGCCCCAGCCCAACTCGGTCTGCGAGCTCTTCGGCTTCCTGTTCTTCACGGCCGGCGATGGGACGTGCTTCGCCTCGGGGCTGAACGCGGTCACGTTCAACACCCTGGACAAGACCACCGAGCAGGCGCGGCCCGGCGGGCTGCTGCGCGGCATCGCCTTCCGCGACGAGCTCTTCCTGTTCGGCCCGTCCGGGATCGGTGTCTACGGCGGCCAAGCGCAGGCCAACGGCTTCCCGCTCGCCCGTGTCACCGGCATCCCGCGCGGCCTGATCGGGCCGTGGGCCGTGGCCGGCCACGAGGAGGGCTGGTCGAACGAGATGCTGTGGGTGGGCGACGATTCCGTCGTCTACAAGCTCTCGGGCTACGCCCCCGCCCGCGTCTCGAACCACGATGTCGAGCGGGACCTCGCGGCGGCGGCGAAGGTCGACCGGACCGCGATCGAGGCCTCGGTCCACCTGATCGGCGGCCACGCGTTCTGGGTCGTCTCGATGCCGGGCCGGACCTGGGTCTATGATCTGACCACCGAGCAATGGTTCGAGCGCGCCAGCGCCGGACTGGATCGGTGGCGCGGCACCCAGAGCACCAACGCCTTCGGGCGCTGGCTGATCGGCGACAGCGCCGGCACCGGCCTGCTCGAGGTTCGCGAGGACGTGTTCGACGAGGACGGCGCGCCGCTGCGCTTCCGGATCGAAAGCCTGCCAGGGCAGGGCTTCCCCCAGCGCCTCCAGATCCCCCGCGCAGACTTCGACTTCGTGCTCGGCACTGGGCGGCTCTCGGCCGACCCGACCATCCGGGATCCGCGCGTCCTGATCTCGTGGTCGGACGATGGCGGCACGACCTGGTCGAACCCGCTGAGCCGTGCGCTCGGCCGCCAGGGCGAGACCCGGACCCGCATCAACGTGCTGCGCACCGGCCTGACCGGAGTGCAGGGCCGCATCTGGCGCATCGACGTGTCCGATCCGGTCTACTGCGCCCTGGTGGGCGGCGCGATGGCAGTCAAGGCCCGCACCGAATGAGCATCAAGCCACAGCCCAGACGCCCGGCTCGCATCACACCGCGTGTTCGCCCGGCATGGGATCGCCCTGGCGGTACTGGCTTCCGCCTGGAGCGTCTGAACCCGGAGCACATCCGGCTGGCGACGGACACCTTCGCGATCGGCTTCGTCGACCACCGCAGAAGCGATGATGGCGAGTACGGGCGGGGGCAGCGATGAGCACCAATCTCCCGACGACCCCGTCCCCGCAGGCGCCCGCCGTCGTCGCCTCGACCGGCGTGCTGAACCGCGAGTGGTTCACCTTCCTGCAGGCCCTCCTCGCCGCGCTCGTCGCGCAGGAGGCTCGCATCTCCGCCCTCGAACAGAAGTAGGAGGCCGCCATGGGCCTATTCGGCGCGTTCAGCGCGAAGCCGATGAAGGACGCCGTTGCGACCGCCGCGAAGGCGATCCAAACGGGCCAGATCCAGGGCAAGGATCAGCTCGACCAGGGCTATGACCAGGCGGCGGACCTCTACGGGCAGGCCGGCGGCCTCTTCGGCAATCTCGCGTCCAGCTACGGGGCTGGCTCGAAGCTCTACGCCGACGCGCTGGGCGTGAACGGGAAGGACGCCAGCGTCGCGGCTCGTTCCGCCTACACCGCGACCCCGGGCTACACGTTTAACCTGGATCAAGGCCTCCAGGGCCTCCAGCGCGCGCGTGCGGTCAACGGCACGCTCGCCTCGGGCAACGCCGACACCGACGCGATGAAGTTCGCGACCGGCCTCGCCTCGCACGACTTCAACTCCTGGCTCCAGAACCTCTCGGGCTACGACGGCAAGACGCTCGCCGCGACCACGGGGCAGGCCGGCACCCTCGGGGCGCTCGGCAACCTCGGGTACCAGACCGGCGCGGCCAAGGCCGGCATCGACGTCAACGCCGGCAACGCCGTGGCGCAGGGCGCCTACAAGGTCGGTGAGGCAGAGCAGAAGGCCAACGAGAACAAGCTCGGCGCCCTGCTGGGCGTGGCCAACCTCGCCGGCTCCGCCTTCGGAGGCCTCGCCGGCAACGGCAACGCGATCGGCAACATCGGCAAGAACCTGACCTCTGCCTTCTCGATCTTCGGGTGACCTGATGAGCGGCGGCACCAGCATCTACAGCATGATCACCGGCATCGGGGATTCCTTCGAGAAGTCCTACGAGTCGGCGCGAAAGCAGGCGCAGGAAGACGAGGCCCCGGCGATCTTCGGGCAGTTGCTCGGGATCAACGCTGCGCCCTCGGCCGCGCCCGCCCCCGGGTCCACACTCGGCACGCTCGGGCAGGGCCCGGCACCGGCCGGCAACGCCGTGCCCGTGTTCGCAGGTGGGCAGGCCTCCATGCGCACGCCCGGCAACGGTGGCGAGACCGAGAAGCGGTTCATCGGCGCGTTGAAGGATGGCGGCCTGACCAACCCCTACGGTCTCGCGGCGGTGGCGGGCTATGCCGCCCACGAGAGTGGCTACAAGGGCAACAACATCAACGGGTCGTGGTCGGACCCGAGCGAAAGCGGCGCGCCCGGCACGTCGGGCGGCATCCTGTCCTGGCGCGGCGACCGGTTCGCCAACATGCGCCGGCTGACGGCCGGTGCGCAGGACCCGGTCGTCGCGCAGGCGAAGTTCACCCTGACCGAGAACCCGGACCTGACGCTGGCGCTCCAGAACGCCAAGTCGCCCGAGGAGGCCAACCGCCTGATGGCGGACGCCTGGAAATTTGCGGGCTACAACCGGCCCGGCGGCGAGGCACAGGCGCGGCTCAACTCGACCCGGGCCTATCTCGCCAAGCTTGGTGGCGACGCGCCGGCCACGGCCACGCCGGGCGCTCCTGGTGTGCCGAGCATGGTGGCCGCGGCTCCCCCCGCCTTCGCGGCCCAGCGCCCGGTTCAGTTGGCAGAGAACGAGGCCCAGACCCAGGCGCTGGAGCAGCGCATGGGCATGGTCCCGGCCGGCGCGCCCGCAGCCACGGCCGAGGCCGACATGCCGGCCCCGGATGCGCGCCCGGCCGGCTTCTTCGTCCCGGGCCAGGGCGCCACGGCGCCGGCCACTCCTGTGGCCGCTCCGGTTGCGCCCGCCGCGCCCCAGGGCTTCGCCGGCTTCGGTACCGGCGCCTCGCGGATGTCGCCCGAGCAGGCCTCCGCGCTCCAGGCTGCGTGGAAGAACCCCGTCACCCGGCCGATGGCGACCCAGATCTACGGCGAGCTGATGAAGGGGCAGGCCAGCCCCTGGAAGCTGCAGCAAATGGGCGACCAGCCCGTACTCTTCAACGAACGCACGGCCCAGATCGTCCCGGTGGGCCAGGGCAAGCCCTCGACCGCGACGGTGGGTAACACGGTAATTGACCTCTCCACTGGGCAGCCGATCTACAGCGCCCCCGAGAAGCCACAGGTCGTTGGCGGCGCCCTCGTCGGCTCCGACGGCCGGGTCATCTATGAGGGCAAAGAGGACAAGTTCACCTATCAGGCCATGCCCGGTGTCGGCATGGTCGCGCTACATCCGACCGATCCGGATAAGTCTCGGGTCATCATTGCGGGCCAGCAGCCGCGTCCGTTCACGGCAGACGAGCGCAAGGCCTGGGGCGTACCGGACAATCTGGCCGGCGGCATGGGAGCGGACGGCAAGCCGTTCGGGATCGGCGGCGGCAAAACCGAGGTCAACGTCGACACCAAGGGCGCGGGCAAGTTCGCCGAAAAGGCGAGCGAGATCCAGGCCAAGCGCTACGGCGAGATGGTCGACGCCGCCGACAACGCGGTGCCGCTGCGGGCCGACATCGACACCATGGCGTCGCTCGCTCAGGATTTCGCCTCGGGCAAGCTTGCTCAGACCCGCCTGGGCCTCGCGCAGTACGCCAAGGCGGCGGGCATGGACGACGTCGCCACCAAGCTCGCCGGCGGCAAGATGGAGTCGATGGAAGCCTTCACGGCCCTGGCCGACAAGCTGGTGCCGCGTATGCGCGTCCCGGGCTCAGGCTCGACATCCGATGCGGAGGGCAAGTCCTTCCGCAACTCGCTGCCATCGCTCCTGAAGACCCGGGAGGGCAACGCGATCATTGCCGACACCTTCCGGGGGCTCGCCGACTATCAGGCCCAGGCCGGAGAGATCGCCGGCAAGGCCTTGCGTCAGGAGATCAGCCAGTCGGAAGCCGATCAGGCCATCCGCGCCCTGCCGAGTCCCTTCACCCGGTTCAAGGAATACCGGAGCGGCCAGGGTGGAGCGCCAGCCGGCAGCACTGCGACGCCCGCCTCGGGAGCACCTTCGCCTGCGCCGGTGGCGAAGGGTGCCGAGCGCGTGGCGCTACCAGGCGGTTACACCGCGGCTCGGGCCCTGTCCGATGCCAAGGCAGCCGTGGCGGGTGGTAAGGACAAGGCGGTGATCGCCGAGCGACTCCGCGCTTACGGCATCGACCCGAAGAGGCTGGACGACTGATGGGTCTGTTCGACGACGTCCCCGACGCTCCGAAGGCTGCGACCGTTCCCTCGGCCGCTCCTGTGCGGGGCGGGCTGTTCGACGACGTGCCGGATCCCCGGCCGGCCGAACCGTCCGCGCTGAGCCGCGCCGCGTCGGTGGCGGGTGACGTGGTGCAGTCGGCCGGCGCCGGACTGATCAAAGGCGCGGCTGGTGCGGTAGACCTGCCTCAGACGCTGTATGGACTGGCAGATACAGGCCTCGGCATGGCTGCACGTGGCGCGATCCGCCTGTTCGGTGGAACGCCCAACTCGGATCTCGGCGTTGACACCCGCTCGACCAGCAGCATCCCGTCCCCATCCGACCTGCCCAAGCCGGGCGAGTCCGCGATCAAGGGCCTCGAGGCGGTAACCCAGCCGCTCTACAAGCCGCAGACCACGGCGGGCGAGTACGCAGGCACCCTTGCGGAGTTCGTGCCGGGTGCTGGCAAGACGGTCGCGGGCTTGGTGAAGAACGCTTTGATCCCGGCCGTGGCCAGTGAAACGGCAGGACAGGCAACGAAGGGCACCGACCTGGAGCCGTGGGCCCGCGGCGGCGTCGCGCTGGCGGCGGGTGCCGCTGGTGCGCTCCATGGCCGAACCTCGACCGCAGAGCGCCTGTTCGACAAGTCGTTCGGCAGCATCACGCCCGACGAGCTCGGGAAGATCCAGGCCGTGGTCGACGACGGCGCCGCTCTCCGCGGCGCGGACGGTCGTGCTATCCCGATTGATCTGACCTGGGCCGAAGCGGCTCAGCAGGTCCTCGGGCCGCGCCGCGCCGGCGACCTGCTGCGTGTGGTCGAAGGCCAGGGCGGCTTGGCTGATTTCTTCGGGAGGCGGGCCGAGCAGATCCGCGCGGCTGGTGGTGGTGCGCTCGACCGCGTCGCGCCGGCCGGGCCCAGCCCGACCCAGGTCGGCACCGACGTCCAGGCCGCGGCCCGGGCCGGCGTGGCTGGCACGCCCGAGGGGCAGGCCGTGATCCGCTCGACCCAGGCCGCGGGTCCCCGCGTCTCGCCCGAGCGCGCCGGACAGGTCATCCAGCAGGAGATGCGGCAGGTCGCGGACGCCCGCGAGGCGACTCGCACCGAGCAGGCCGCACGCGACTATGCCGCCGCCCGGGCCGTTCCCGAGAACGCGGGGATTGAGGGGACCGTCACGGTGGAGCGGCCGGGGGAGCCGATCGTGACCCAGCCCGCCTACTCGCGCCCCCAGTTCGAGGCGGATGCCCCGCGCCCGGTGGAGCCCTTCGAGCGCCCCGGCGCCGTGGAAGCCGAGCCAGGCCCGGAAAGCCTCGCCCGCTTCATTGCTCGCAACGGCGGCCTGCACCTGGACGGCGACGCCGCCGCGATGGACCTGCACCGCTTCACCGTACCCGGGGTAGGCAAGGTCGCCCGGTCCGACGGCAAGAGCCTCGACAATTTCTGGCGCGAGCGCCTGATTGAGGAGGGCTACTTCCGACCGGACGCCGACGGCGGCATGGCGCGGGACATCTCGTCCGAGCTGCTGCGCAAGCTCCAGAACGAACAGCGCGGCGTGCCGTCCTACCCGATGGATGCGCAGGGGAAGCCGCGCGCGCGTTCCAAGGCGAGCCGCGGTCGCGACGAATACGATGCTGCGCTGTCGACCTCGGAATCCCGTCTCGACGAGGACCTGACCCGCGCCGGGATCGACCCGGCCGGCGTGCACCCTGACATCCGCAGTCGCGTGGTCGGCGCCCTGATGCGCGGCGAGATCAGCGACCCGCTCGACGCCTACGAGCACGTGGTCAACCGGATGGAGGGGCCGCTTGAGCCCTATGTGAAGTCGACGACGGTCACCGAGGAGATCCCGAGCGTCCGGTTCGGACAGGTGAACCCGCAAGCCGCCCTCGACGCGGTCGACAATGCGCTGCGCACCGCAAAGGGCGACGTCCGCGCCTCGCTGCAGGCGGCCCGACGCAACCTGTTCGGGCCGGCCGGCCGGGAAACCGACATGACGGTCGAGGGGCTGCACCAGGCCCGCGAACGCCTCGACGAGGACATCCGCACCGCGACGGACATGGGCGATGGCGTGAAGGCGAGCCGTCTGCAGGCAGCCCGGACGGCCCTCGACGACGTGCTGAAGTCTGTCCCCGAGATGGCGACGGCCGATGCACGGTTCGCAGCCAACAGCCGGCCCCTTGAGCCGTTCTCGGGCAACACGCCGCTTGCCCGCGTGGTCCAGCGCGATCCCCGCACCGGCCGGATGGCGACGCCGGCCGAACAGGTGCCGGGCGCGGTGCAGGGTGCCACGGCGGCGCGCGAGTTCCTGGCGAACGCGACGCCGGAAGCGCGCCGCGCCTTCCAGGACCGCGAGGTCACCCGGATCCTCGACGAGGTTGGGGGAGCCGAGGGCGGCGCCTCCGCCACGACGATTCGGGCCGCGATGCGCCGGAACGAGGATCTGCTCGCGCAGCTGCCGGAAGCTCGCCAGCGCCTCCAGCGCCTCGCGGTGGCCTATCAGGGTCGCGAGGCGGTGGACCGTTCACCGCTCGGCCGCATCGCCAACTCGCCCAAGGTCAGCGACGCGATCGCCGCACTGTTCCCGACCAAGCCCAGGGAGGGGACGGCGCAGGAGGTCGCCACGACGGTGCAGGCGCTGTCCCGCAGCAATCCGGGGGCGGCCCGCGACCTCGTCCGGATGCATCTCGGCACCGAGTTCGCCGAGGCGACGCAACGCCTCCAGACAGGCCCCAATCAGGCTGGCGGAGCGAAGTTCGCCGCGGCGATTCGGGGCAATGATCTGCAGCGCGAGAGTATCGAGGCAGCCATCCGCGCCCTGCCGAACGGGGAGCGGGTGAACGCGGGCTTCTCGCGCTTCCTCGACATCCTGGAAGCCACCGGCACCCGTCAGGGCATCGGCTCGAAAACCTCGTTCAACAACGAGGCGCTGCAGGAGCTGCGCCGGCGCGGGCTGGTGGGCGAAGGCGGCGCGGCGATCGCCACCGGCGGATTCAAGCTGCCGTCACGCATCATGAACCGGCTCGACGACTGGCAGGCGGGCAAGAACGTGGATCGGCTCGCCGAGCTACTCACGACCCCGGAAGGGGGCCAGCGCCTGGCGCAGCTCGCCACCGCGAAGCCGGGCGCGTCGACCATCGCCCTGCTCGATCGCCTGACCCGGATCACGGGACGCGGTGCGCAGGCGGGCGATCGCGCGCCCAGCACGGAAGGGGAGCCCCTGAAGCTGACGGTGCGCCCAGTCCCATAGGTTCGTAAGGACCGCGGTGGCGAAAGCCACCATCAGCGCCGACAGCAGAAACATGACCAGGACGGCGAGCGGGCCCGACAGGCGCGGGTCCGGGTGCACGTCGGCGTTGTTGAACGCGCTCCACGTGCACCACCCGATCACGGCGGCCTGAGCCAGCATCCATAAAGCTCGGATCATCTATGCCGCTTCCCTGATAGTGGGTGCGCCCGCACGATGTAGCGATAGAGCAGGATCGTCGCGAGGGTGCAGAACAGTAGCAGCATCAGCGACATGCCGAGCATTAACACGGGGGATGCATCTGCGGACCGGGGAGCCCACGCCTGCATCACCCACCAAGCCACGACTATTGCGAGCAGGTAGACGAGCATAGCGGGGAGAAAACGCGACCAGCGGGGCATGGCGAGAAGATACCATGCGGATGCCGCCGCGGAATAGCAGGCGCGGGCGGTACCGACGTTCTTGCTCTGCTCCGGAAACTTTCCGGACCTGAGCCTGCGAAGATTTCGCACCCTGCTCGACGGAAAGACGCGCTAACTGGCGGTGTTGCGGCCCTTCGCAACCATAGTGTCCTTATAACCATCTCTTGAGGTATAATTCTTGCTATAATGGTTGCAATAAACTTGCCCAGTAAATTCAGTCATTCTTCGAACCGTCGGTGCCTCGGTTGTGTAGTAGCAGGCGCGGCAGTGTATATACAGAACATGCGTTCTATTAATGAAGTTTTGCAAATCTTCGCCGACCACCCAAGGGCTTTCAGCACTAACTTGAATGCCGGGACCTACGACACCTGAGTCATCATTACTGGGACCAATTAGATTTGAAAATTCAGGAACCGGATCGCCGATGCGGCAGCAGACGACATCAGTAGTCAATGATAAATTTATAGCTGGACTCCTACCGGTGTTCTGCAAGCCTATATTGAAACTCATAGCTCTATCATATGCAACTCCATCAATAGACGAGTTTGCGGCAATATTTGCGCCGTAGCTTATCTGTGAAATCCAGGCTCGCTCAGCCCCAACAGCGTCAATAGCGGCTTGGGCGGATAACATAGCCGCCTTGCCCGTCCATGCTGTCACTCCTAGTGGTGCGAGTCTAACATTTGGTGCCCGCGCTTTGCGGCCTGGATGATGCGATCCGGGTCGGCAGTCCAGACGAAGGGCTTTGGGTCGCCGTT
>NZ_LMNE01000028.1:0-33296 GCF_001423285.1 Methylobacterium sp. Leaf111
GCGTCGCACGAACCCGCTTCCGACGCGATCCCGATGCCTACCTCACCGCCCTCGAACGCCAAGCCCAACAGTTAGATTTGCCAGCCTAGAAAAAAAGCATGAGCCGGGCTGGGGGCGACGAGGCATGAGGTACCCGGCCTCTGAGAGGCTGGAGATCATCCGGCTCGTCGAGCAATCCCACCTGCCGGTGCGTGCCACCATTGTACGATCGATGCAATACCCGCTCAATTTTAGCGATGCTACGAACGCGGCTGAAATTTACGCCTGTCATTCTCATCCAAGTTGGGGGGTGAACAGAACATCTCCCTCACCAAATTCGACTGAGGGGCTGTTAATCAAATGGGACAGGTTGTTAAGCTTGCTTCCGGCGCAACAGAGCAGGACATCAACAGAGCTTTGGTCGCGCTCAAGGATGGCGACACCTTGGTTCTCCCTAAGGACGCGGTGATCAAGATCACATCAGGCATCAAGGTCGACGTCAGCGCACGCGACATCACCCTCGACCTGAACGGCAGCACCCTGCAGCAGGCGGGCAATGTCACGGTGCTCAACGGCTATGGCGCGCACGTAGACGCCTCGGCTGTCGGCCTCTCCAAAAATGCCGCTGGCGATGCGGTCGTCACTTACGCAAACGCCCAGAGTTCGCTCAAGGTCGGCGACTGGATCAAGGTTTTCGCCGACGACGGCATACCCCACGGCTTCCAGACCGGCGACACGCCGACCCGGCTAGGCCAAGCCCTGCAGGTCAAGGCCATCGACGGCGGCAAGGTCACCCTTGATGGCGCCCTCGTCTACCAGGAGAGCTACCAGACCAATATCCGCGCGTCGGAGTACAACAGCGGCCAGCTCGTGGTCCGCAACGGTACCGTCCAGGGCGACCAGAGTCATGCAGACTGGAAGTCCGACCTCGTGCAGATCCGCAGCGCCGTGGACGCCAAGGTCGAGCACCTGACCGTCCAGAACGGCAACTCGATGGGCATCAACATCGTCGACTCCGTCGACGCCCTCGTCCAGGACGCCACCGTTCGCAACCTCAAGGACAATCCGAGCCAGGGCTATCTCGGCTATGCCGTCCACTCGGCGAGCTCGACCGGCACCACAGTCGTCGGCCTCTACGCCGATAAGGTTCGCCACGCCACCGATGACAACGCAGTCGGCGTCTCAGCCGGTCACCCCAACCCGTCCAAGTACGGCGCCGACATCGGAATGACGGTCAAGGACTCGGTGGCCTACAATACCACCTCGTTTGCCTATGGCTGGCACTCGGAAGGCGTGAACGGCACCGTCACCGACTCCCTGGCCTTCGACTCCATGGGCTTTGTCGGCGGACGTGGCACCGGCAACAGCGTCAGCGACAGTGCGGGTGCGAACCTGCTCAAGGGCATCCTGCTCTACGAGTATGGCGACGGCGATGGTCGAGGCCTGACCTTCGACAACATCAGCCTGAAGGAGGTGCGCGACTACGCCTACTACACCTCCGGGTCACCGCTCGACAATCTGATCAAGAACAGCACCTTTGAGGTGCTTAACAAGGTCACCAGCATCGGCACGGCCGGTGTGCTGGAGAACGTCAAGGTCATGCAAGGTAAGTTTGCGCTCAGTGACCTAGTGGTCGGCACGGACAAGGCCGATAAACTCCTCGGCGGGCAGGGCAAGGACATTATCCTTGGTGGCGGGGGCGACGACTACATTTGGGGCGGTGCGGAAGCCGACATCCTCACCGGCGGCTCGGGCCATGATCGCTTCGCCTACCATAAGCTCAGCGAGGGCGGCGATACCATTCTCGACTTCAATCCCACTGTCGACGTGATCGACGTTTCGATCCTGGCGGCGCAACTCAGGTGGACGGGCGACTTCCTGAACAAGGGCTATCTGCGCGTGGTCCAGGATGGCCTGCAGACGCTGATCCAGGCGAACGACGATGGCCAGGCGAACGACTACGTGACCATGGCCAAGCTTCTCGGTGTTGATGCGAACGACATCAAAGCCTCGAATTTTCAGGCCACAATCAGCGGCCTGCCGCTGACAGAGACGCCCTCTGAGACCCCCGCCACCTCGCCGGCGGCCCAACCCGCATCCGCGGCACCTCTGCCGAGCAAGCCTTTGGAGAGCGCCACTCCCACCGCGGAGACCTCCACCTGGCACGATGGCAGCGCGGTTTCGACGACGCTATCGGGCTACGACCTGAAAGCGACCGAGACGGACTTGGCCTATCTCGGAACCAGCGCATTCTCTGGGGTGGGAAATGGTCTCGACAACCACCTCAGCGGTGGGGCTGGAGCGGACAGGCTCGAGGGCAAGGCCGGAAACGACATCCTCGATGGCCGGGCGGGAGCCGACGTCATGATCGGCGGCGCAGGCGACGACACCTACATCGTCGACCATGCCGGCGATGTCGTGACGGAGTTGGCCGAAGAGGGCACCGATACCATCAAGACCTCGCTGCAGAGCTACACGCTCGGCACCAACGTCGAGAACCTCACCTACACCGGGGCGAAGTTCATCAGTGCCGTGGGCAATGAGCTCAGCAACGTTCTGACGGGAGGAGCTGGCAACGATAAGCTCGACGGCAAGGCTGGCGCCGATACGATGATCGGCGGCTCAGGCGACGACACCTACACGGTCGAGAATGTCGGCGATGTGATTGTCGAGCTGTCCGGCGGGGGTAACGACCGGGTCTTGTCCAGTGTCAGCTACACTCTCTCGGAGAATATCGAGACTCTCCAGCTGACCGCCGGTCTCAGCATCAACGGCTTCGGCAATGCCCTGGCAAACACGCTGATCGGCAATTCGGGGGCGAACATCCTCGATGGGGGGGGCGGCACCGACGTTATGACCGGCGGCAAGGGCAATGATATCTACGTTGTCGACAATGCCGGCGACAAGGTGTCGGAGCTTGCTGGGGAGGGCATTGATACCGTTCAGACGTCCCTGCAGGGCTACACGCTCGGCGCCAACATCGAGAACCTTCTGTACACCGGCGCCAAGAGCTTTACCGGTATCGGTAACGAGCTCAACAATGTCCTGACAGGTGGAACCGGCAACAATCGCCTCGATGGCAAGGCTGGCGCCGACACCATGATCGGCGACGCTGGGAACGACACCTATGTGGTGGACAATGTCGGCGATGTGGTGATCGAACGCGCCGGCAACGGGAATGACCGGGTACTTTCCAGCGTCAGCTATACCCTGTCGGACAACGTCGAAACGCTGCAGCTCACCACGAGCTTGAGCAACAATGGGACGGGCAATGCCCTTGCCAACGTGCTGATCGGCAATAACGGCGCGAACATTCTCGACGGCCGCGGGGGGGCCGACGTTCTAACGGGCGGGAAGGGCAACGACACCTTCGTCTTCCGGGCAGGCGAGACTCATGGCGACATCATCACCGACTTCACCGGCGCTGGTTCAGCAGTGGGTGATAAGATCCAGTTTATGGGCTACGGCAAGGGAGCTTACCTCGTGCAGGTCGATCACTCGGACATCTACCAGGTGCACGGCGGGGTGGGACACCAGTCCCTGATCGAGACGATCCAGATCGCCAATGTGGTCCATCTCGACCTCGCGACCGGCGGAAGTCACAACGACCTGCTGTTTGTCTAAAAGGTTCGTGGGGGTCGAGGGACCGTCAGGGGAGGCCGTTCAAAATACAGAAGCCTCAGGTTTGAACGCAAGACGGCCTTGCTCATGCAAGACCTCTCGCTGGCTGAGCATTATGGGACCCTCATAGCTATCAGCTGGCCCGTATGGCTCACCCGCAGCAGAGAGGTGAGCCATACGGTTTGGTCTGCTTCTCCTCAGGCGAACAGCAGCACGTCGTTGTGGCCTGCGCCCGTGAGCAGATCGAGGTTGGTCACGCCCACGAGTTGGAACGTCTCGCTAACGCTGCCATGAGCCGCGTCCGCCGTGATGGTGTAGAGGTCCGAGTTTGCCGCATGGGTGAACGTCGCTCCGGCACCGAAGCCGCGGAACTCCAGGTGATCGCCGATAGTGGCACCAGCACCAGTGAAGTCCGTGACCTTGTCGCCCTGGGTTTCGCCGAGGCGGAACACGAAGGTGTCGTTGCCGCCTCCGCCCGTCAGCGTGTCCGCACCGCCCCGGCCATCGAGAACGTTGGCGCCAGCATTACCAATCAAGGTGTTAGCAAGAGCATTGCCGGTGCCGTTCACGTTCTTGCTGGCGCTAAGCTGCAACGTCTCGACATTGTCGCTCAGGGTATAACTGACACTCGACAGCACTCGGTCTGTGCCCTGTCCTACCAGTTCCAACACCACATCGCCGGCGTTGTCGACCACGTAGGTGTCGTTGCCCAAGCCCCCTATCATGGTATCGGCGCCCGCCTTGCCGTCAAGCCGATCGTGGCCGGATCCACTCGTCAGAACATTCGCCAGCTCATTGCCGCTCGCGGTGAAGTTCGCCGCGCCAATGAAGGTGAGGTCCTCGACATCGGCCCCTAGCGTGTACGCGGTGAGGGTTGTCTGGACCGTGTCGACCCCCTGTCCAGCCAGTTCCACCACCACATCTCCGGTATGATCCACGATGTAGGTGTCATCGCCCAGCCCGCCCGACATCAAGTCGGCACCCGTGCCACCATCAATCGTGTCTGCGCCGCTGCCGCCCGTCAGCATGTCATTGCCTGCACCGCCGCTGATCGCGACCGCAACGCCGGCGAGCGAAGCGTTGATGACGTCGTTGGTACCGGTGCCGAACAGCTTGGTGCCGGCGAGCGGATCGACGTCCGTCCATTGGATTCCGGCGGTGAAGCTAATGTTGCTTCCTGTAATCTGGAGTTGCTCGGTCCCATGGACTGAAAATTCCGGCCCCGCGTCCCCACTGGTATCGAACATGATAAGCCCGGCCTGGTTGCCGCTCACCCGCACTTCCGGCGCCGACATCTCGAAGCGATCCTTGCCAGCAAGCAAATACAGTGTGTCATAGCCAATCGAATAGGCGTCCTTCGTCACGCCATTGAGGGTTAGCGTGTGCGTGGCGATGTTATAGGCCGCAGCATCGTCGCCCATGGTGCCGAACCCGATGTCAGCAAGCGTTACGTTGCGAACGTCCACACTGACAAGCTGGCTCGAGGTGTTTACGCCATCCGAGGCGATGATCTGGACCTGATAGTTGGGCGCATGGGCCTGGTTTTCGTAGTCAGGCGCGTTGATGAAGTGCAACTCGTTGTTGTTCTTGATCTCGAACAGCGCACCGTCGCCAACCGACGCGTCGATGGAAAAGACGATTGCCTCCCCGGTGCTGTCGGCGTCAGTGGCGGCCAGCGTTTGGACGAATCTGGTATTCTCATCGACGACAGCGATGGTCGACGAAGCCAGCACGGGCGCGGTGTCGTTGACGTCCGTAACCGCGATCGAGAAGTCTTTGATGAACTGATGCCCGTCAGAGTCCGTGAGCAGGACCTTGATGGTGAGGGCCTTGTCGGTTTCATAATCGAAGGCACCAGTTGAAAACAGCTTGTTGGCCACGATCACGAAGCGGCCACCGGCGTCGTCGAGCAACGCCCATTGATTGATCTCCGAGACATCGGGATCAACGCCACTTAGCGTTCCCACGAGGGTATTCGCAGCCATACCCTCTACTATGGTCTTGTTATCCAAGAGCGCGTCCGTCGGAGGGCGGTTGAGTACGTCTATGAAGGAGGTTTGGTCGTCGAAGGACACGCGCTCCATGTTCTTGACGTAGTCGCGCCACTGCGACGCGCCCCGCAGATCCTGAACCCGCCAAGTGTTGTCGTTGATGCGAATGAAGCTGTAGTCGTCGCGGTTGCCATCGTAGAGTAACACGTCGTTGCCGTCGCCACCATCGATGGCATCGTTGCCGGGCCCACCCATGATGGTGTCGTCGCTGCCGCCGCCCCAGAGATTGTTATTCGAGGCGTTGCCGGTGATGGTCAGCGACATGCTCATCAAGCGACCGTCAACGTCGTCGAAGCCCGAGACCGTTGGCAGACCGAGCGACTGATCAGACTGCGAGAGATCGATGGTATCGTTGCTCTTCAGAAGCAAGACGTCGCGGCCGGAGCCGCCCTGGAGATTAGAAGCGACGCCGCCGTAATAGACGACCGTATCGTTACCCGCGCCGGCATTGATGCTGTCCGCACCGCCGAGCCCATCGACATAGTCGTCACCCGCGTCAGTATTAATCGTGTCTGCACCGAGCGTTGGCAGAGGCTGACCGGAGATCGTATGCGTGCCATCGACGTAGTCGGCGCCCGTCGTACCAACGATCTTGCCACCCTTGGCATAAGAGATCGACCCAGTCGGCACCGTTCCTGTCGCTACAGGCAGCGCAGTCGGAGCCGCTCCGCCCGAGAGCGTCATTTGCACATTGTCGACGGTCAAGGAGGTAGCGTTTACGTTTTGCAATTGGGCGATGGCATAATAGTCGCTGCCCAGCACAGGCGCGACCATGACAGACGTGTCAGAGCCGACCTGAACAAACTGGACGTAGCCTTTAGCGACGAAATCCCCGCTCCAGCCGTAGCGGGCGCCTAGGATTACGACATCGAGTGTGTCACCTCCAGCACCAGCCTGAAAGTCGGTAATGACATCAGCGGAATCGAAGCGGTCGAAGATAAACCGGTCGCGGCCCGCTCCACCTGTCAGCTTGTCAAGCCCCTCGCCACCCCAGATATAGTCGTCGCCATCACCCCCACTTATGGTGTCGACGCCGCGCCCACCGAGTAGGCGATCGCCCTGACTGCTACCATTGATGATGTTGTCGTCGATTCCGTTCCACTTGATGACCGAAGTGTTGATGAGCTGAGTTGTTCCAGGATTGCCGTCACGCAGATCGTATTCGAGGTAGCTGTTCTTGATGATGTTGTTCGCCGGGTCCCCGGTCACGACATAGACGTAACGACCGGCTTCGCGAACAATGACGTTGTCGACTACCGTATCACGCGAGTCGCCGTATCCATACTCCATGTACTGGAACCCACGCTCATCACCAACGCTGCCTGAATTGATGAGCTGATGGCCAACACCGCGAAAACCAACGAAGCCATGGGATTCGAAGGACATCACATTTTCGAGCACACCGTTTCGCCCTTCCGAGTGGAAGGAGTACGAGAATGCGGAGGCATAGTAGGATACCGTATCTTTGACGTGCAGGCCGATGTCGGCACCGTACGATGCAAGATTTGGATTGTTGATTCCCGATACAACGCCATTGTCGTCGGTCGCGTGGCGCACCCGCTCAGCGTAGAGGCCTATAACGGTGGTGCCGATCGAGCTGGCCGAGTGGACGCCATAGCCGTAATGCCCGATTGTAACATCATCAAGCAAATTTATGGCCACGCTGTCCCTGACTGCTGCGTTTACTGTATTCGCAAGGTTAATCCCCATTGAATTGCCATCGCGGACAGTCACATGGCTTATGTCGGGCGCGATTGCATTGCGGACGTTGACCAGCGGACTGATCCACTCAGAATGCGCTTGATCCCCGACAACGGTGCCATTCGAGAGCTTCAGGGCTCCGCTTTGGATTTCGCCGGCCCGAAGGTTTGTCAGATACTGGTCGGCATAGAGTGGCTTCCCCGCCAGCTCAACGGTGTTGCCGTTGATCGCGGTGATCTGCATCGATTGACCCAAACGGGTCGGCTCTTCGGTGTTCCGATTATCGTATGGCAGGACGTCGTCGGATACGATCTTGATCCAGTCGCCAACCTTAAGATTGGCGATAGCCCCGGTGAAAGTCACCTTGGCGTTCTCTCCGGAAATATCGAGAGCGACGTTCTGAGTGTTGATGATAGATCCGTAACCGCTGATAACGCTATTGTCCGCCACCTGCTTCAGGGTGGAGCCATTCATTTCGATTGTTATATTGCGGTTGGTCACGTCGATCTTAAGGCCATCGACGATGTCAATTGTTTCGTTAGCAGGAAGGATCAAAGTCCCGCCGCTCTTCAAGAGGGCAAGCGCCTGGGCAATGTCACTTTCGTTGGCGCCCGCCTGCAGTTGAAGTACGTCAACCATAAATCTTTTCAACCTCTAAAACGCAGTTTCTGCAGTACCACAAGAAACTGGAAGTGCAAATTACGTAGGTAGCGACAAATCCGCCATTTTTTAGGCGTTCGGAAGCAGACGTTTCCTTGGTAGCTAGCTGTCTGGATGTGAGATCTCTTTGGGGTGTGCGACGGCCTGCAGTGCTCGTTTGATGCTGGTGCGATTGGGTGGTTTGTAAGTTGGATTGGCCAGCGCCGGTTCGGCTTCCAGGCGCTGACGCAGGACGGCTCTTCCGATCTACCGGTCTCACNTGTCTGGATGTGAGATCTCTTTGGGGTGTGCGACGGCCTGCAGTGCTCGTTTGATGCTGGTGCGATTGGGTGGTTTGTAAGTTGGATTGGCCAGCGCCGGTTCGGCTTCCAGGCGCTGACGCAGGACGATTTCGGGCGAGAGGCCGTTGAGCACGCGCTGACGACGGCTGTTGTAGGCCGCGTTGAACCCACGCAAGACGATCTCCAGATCGCTGTGGCTGTAGAGCGTGAAGCCCAACACTTCGCGCTGCACCCGGCCGTTGAAGCGCTCGACCATGCCGTTGGTCTTGGGTGTATAGGGGCGCGTCTTGCGATGCTGCACACCGTGCCGCTCGCAGGCAGCCTCGAAGGCATCGGCCGTGAAGCTAAGAGCCGCGGTCGGTCAGAACAGGGGTGACCTGGAACGGAAAGGCACCGAGCGCATCTGCCAGGAAGGCAGTGGCGGACGCCGTGGTCTCGTCGTCTTTAACGGCGAGGTGCACGTAGCGGGCGGCGCGGTCGATGGCGACGTACAGGTAGCGTTTGCGCAAGACGCGATCGCGGTCCTGCACTGTGGGCAGGTGCTTGATGTCAACGTGGATGAAGCCGACCTCGTACTCCTTGAAGGTACCGTGTGGTTTGCGAGCCTGCCGGGAGGGGGCAAGCGGTTGAGCCCCTCCGCCTTGAGGATGCGATAGACCGCATCCCGGTTCAGGTGCGGCAGGAAATGGCAGACGACGAAGGTCAGCGCGTCNGGGGCAAGCGGTTGAGCCCCTCCGCCTTGAGGATGCGATAGACCGCATCCCGGTTCAGGTGCGGCAGGAAATGGCAGACGACGAAGGTCAGCGCGTCGAGAGGAAGCTGGTGCTGCGGCGGGACTCGGGAAGCAGATCAAGGCGCTTAATTCGCCTGCTCACGACTTACAGCACATCACGCCAAGACTGCCAAAAGAAGGCTCTGGGAGAGGCGAGCAAGACGCTTACCGAAGGCCCCGCGCTTGTGTATCGCGGCGCAATCAACTATTGATCGCCCTTGCTGGAACGAATTGGAAGGTGAGCCTGATGAAGGTGGCCGTCGCGGGTCTTGGATATGTCGGTATTTCAANAGAGGAAGCTGGTGCTGCGGCGGAGCGCACACACGATGGCGCGCTCCTCGTCACTGGCGCGCCAGGAGAGCTTATGGGGCCGAGCCGAACGATCCTGGCAATCATCCGGGCCACGCTTGCGCCATTTGCGGACGGTCTCGGCGGAGATGCCGTAGCGTTTGGCAAGTGTGCTCGAACTCTCGAGTGAACGGGCGATCTCAGCACGGACGGCCGGGGTGGTCCGCGCCTGGGGATGGATGGCAAGCATCAGCGGACCCTCCTGCCTGCACGACGGCGTACATGTTCAAAGCGCCATGCATAGACTTCGATCGCCCAGCGCGCCGCATCCCAACGATGTTCCGCAACCAAACANGACCCTCCTGCCTGCACGACGGCGTACATGTTCAAAGCGCCATGCATAGACTTCGATCGCCCAGCGCGCCGCATCCCAACGATGTTCCGCAACCAAACACCACAACCAGTTGTAGAACTTCATCGCCAGCCCGGCCTGGGACGACGGCCCGCTCTGGACGGAGCTGGCCCGTCAGCCGGATCGGCTGGTTGGCGGATCCGATGCTTGCTTGGTGATCGACGACACTGCCCTGCCGAAGAAGGGCACGCGCTCGGTCGGGGTGGCGCGCCAGTACTGCGGTGCGCTGGGCAAGCAGGCCAACTGCCAGTCTTTGGTCTCCCTTACCCTGGCGCAGGGCGAGGTGCCCGTGCCGGTGGGCTTGCGCCTGTTCCTGCCCGAGGCGTGGACGAGCGATCCGCAGCGATGTAGGCAGGCTGGCGTGCCCGAGGCCGCGACCGCGCCGCGGACCAAGGGCGAGATCGCGCTGTCGGAACTCGATCGCCTGCAGGCTGCCGATCTACGCTTCGGCACGGTGCTGGCGGATGCAGGCTACGGCGTCAGCGCCGCCTTCCGTCACGGCCTGGATGCAAGGGGCCTGCGCTGGGCGGTGGGCATCGTGAAGAACCAGAAGGTCTACGCAGCCGACGTGCGGCTCGTGCCGCCGACGGGGCGCGCCCGCAAGCCCTCGCCGGACCGGGAGCCACGTGAGGCCGAGGCGGTGCTGGCCGACCTGACCTAGCGACGCGTGACGTGGCGCCAGGGCACGAAGGGCAAGCTCTCGGCCCAGTTCGCCGCCATCCGGGTGCGGGCCGGCGACGGTCCGGTCGGGGGCAACAACCGGCATCTGCTGGGCGCGAACATCTGGCTCGTGGGCGAGTGGCGCTCGTCGGGTGAGCGCAAATACTACCTATCCAACCTGCCGGCCGAGACGGCACGGCGCGCCCTGGCAGGCACGATCAAGTCGCGCTGGGTCTGCGAGCAGGCCCACCAGCAGCTCAAGGAAGAACTCGGCCTCGACCATTTCGAGGGACGCTCCTGGACCGGGCTGCATCGACACGCGCTGATGTCGTGTATCGCCTGCACCTACCTACAGAACCTGCGCCTCGCCGAACATCGTCGGACGGGGCGGGGAAAAAATAACGACCCGCCTTCCGGGGTCACCGCCATCACCCAGCCTGCCCGCCGTGCGGCAGCCATCATCGGTCATCTGTTCGCCAGCCTCGTCCCGCCAGTCCTGTGCCCACACTGCCAAAGACGCTTCACGCTGCCCTATAACATCAAAGTGCCCAGTTGGTGCTAGTGCTCTGAGTTAGAAATCTGTTTTCAGAAGCGGGCGACATTGGCCAAGATTGCGTCAGCGGACTTGGTCCAGACGAACGGCTTGGGATGAGCATTGGTCTTGGCGATGTCATCGCGGATCGCCGCCTCCTGATCCTCTGTGCTGGTGAAGGCGCCACGCTCCAGCCGACGCCGGCTCAGCACCGAGAACCAGCACTCCACCAGGTTGAGCCACGACGCGCTCGTCGGTGTGGAATGAAGATGAAACCGAGTATGCTCAACCAGCCAGTCGTGCACCAACTTCGTCTTGTGCGTCTTCAGGTTGTCGAGAACCAGATGCACCTCCAGATCCGCTGCAACGGATTGCTCGACCTGATCCAGGAACGCGCGGAACTCGGCGCTACGATGGTGGCCTTCACACCGGCCAATGACGGTGCCGGCCTTGACGTCGAGGGCCGCGAACAGGTCGAGCGTCCCATGTCGGCGATAGTGGTGAGTGGTTCGCTCGGCGTGGCCCGGCCGCAGCGGGTAGGCCGGCGCCGTGCCCTGCACCGCTTGGATCTGGGGCTTCTCATCGACGCACAGCACCAGAGCGCGGTCGGGCGGAGCGAGGTAAAGGCCGACCACGTCACGGACCTTCTCGATGAAGGCGGGATCGGACGAGAGCTTGAAGGTCTGGGTCCGATGCGGTCGCAGCCCGAAGGCGCGCCAGANAAAGGCCGACCACGTCACGGACCTTCTCGATGAAGGCGGGATCGGACGAGAGCTTGAAGGTCTGGGTCCGATGCGGTCGCAGCCCGAAGGCGCGCCAGATGCGCGGGACCGCGCTCTGGCTCATCCCGCTCCGCTGCGCCATCGCACGGGTGCTCCAGTGCGTGGCTTGGCGCGGAGCTTCTTCCAGGGTGAGGGTGACGAGACGCTCGACCGCCTCGTCATCGATGCGGCGGGGTGCGCCGGACCGGGGCGCATCGACTAATCCCTCGAGCCGGCTGGCGGCGAAGCGACCGCGCCAAAGGGCCACCGTCTGGCGGCTGACACCGAGCGCCGTCGCTACGCCGAGGTTGGTGGCACCCGGCTCGGCGCAGGCCAGGATGATGCGCAGGCGCTGGGCCAGCGCCTGCCCGGTCCCGTGTCGGCGCAGCAGGCGCTGAACCTCACCCTGCTCGTGCTCGCTCAGAGCAAGGGCGACTGCCTTCGGACCACGCGACATGGCGCACGACAATTACGGATCCGCGCTCGCAGCGCATCCGGGCTAGTCGCAGGGGCGGCCAGATAACGACCTCGAGCTCGCAGCTCATGTCAGTGCGACGGCCNCACGACAATTACGGATCCGCGCTCGCAGCGCATCCGGGCTAGTCGCAGGGGCGGCCAGATAACGACCTCGAGCTCGCAGCTCATGTCAGTGCGACGGCCTGCCCGCACTCTCCGTGCTCCCGGTGCCCCATGGCCCGGATCAGCAGAAGCTAGCGGCTTCAACTGATCTCAGGAACGGTGCACCGCCAAGCATCATGCCGGATAACGCCTATATCGAGTCGTTCAACGGCCGCCTACGAACGGAATGCCTGAACGCATCGTGGTTCCTGTCTCTGGCTGATGCCCGCGACCGCATTGAGGACTGGAGGTGCCACTACAACGACAATCGCCCCCACACGGCACTGGGCGGCTTGACGCCCCGAGCCTTCGCCAACCAAGCTGTCACAGCCCGAGAACTTGCATAAGCCGTGGACCACAAACGGGGTCAACTCCAGGCCTGCCGCGCACTAACTTTACCCTTGGACCACCGCGTGGGGCCGATCACNAGCCCGAGAACTTGCATAAGCCGTGGACCACAAACGGGGTCAACTCCAGGCCTGCCGCGCACTAACTTTACCCTTGGACCACCGCGTGGGGCCGATCACACCACCAAGATCCATGCCCTCATCGATCGGTTCTGCCGCCCGCTCGCCTTCTTGCTGACGGGCGGACAGGTGGCGGACTGCAAGGCAGGCGCACAACTCCTGGAGCGCGCGCCAACGTGCCGGATCCTGTTGGCCGACAAGGGCTACGACAGCGACGCCATCCGTCGTCAGATCGAGACGGCGGGGGCGGCACCCAACATCCCGCCAAAGTCTAACCGGCGATGGAAGCTGTGCTTCTCCCCCGTCCTGTTCAAGGGTCGCAACGCCATCGAGCGGATGTTCGGGCGCCTCAACGACTTCCGCCGCATCGCCACGCATTACGACTGATTGCCACCAACTACCTGGCGACCGTCTGCATCGCAGCAACCGTCAGCTACTGGTTATGAGTCTAGTTCCTAAATATTTCCGCACTCTTTCAAAAAATAGAAAATTTGTTAAGGTGTCCGTCCGATAAATAGAGCTCGACCTGATCAGAAAAATTCGAGACACAGCAATGCCTCAGCTTTGGGTTACTTACGTCGAGCTTGCCGACTATCTCGACCTAGATCATGAAAGCGCTCGTACGATAGTCCACAATCGAAAATGGGATCGACGCCGTTCACACGACGGGCTTACTCGAGTGAAGCTGCCAGCCGACGAAGCTCTCTCTTACATGACAGCCTACGTCAGTTACGCCGCGGCATCGATTTCGAATGATTGGAGGGTAAATTTGAGAGCCTCCTACATACCGTCGATACGCAATAAGAAAGTTGCCTGATACGCGAGCTGTTAAGTCTTGAAGTGAGATAGTTTAGATCGTCGATGAAGCGGCTTAAAGCTATTCCTACCTATATAGCGACGGCCAAGTCGTCTTCGTATCCGGCGGCAGTGAGGCAGTTGCGGCACTCGTCTGGTGTGAAGCGGGCGAAGGCATCGCGGATGGCGGCCCACAGGTCTGGCACGGTTCGGGCACCCACGGTTCGCAGCCGGTGCTTGAGCTTGGCGAAGATCTGCTCGATGGGGTTGAGGTCTGGACTGTAGGGCGGAAGGTACAGAACCCGTGCCCCCACCGCCTCGATGGCCTCGCGCATGCCGGCGACCTTGTGGGCCTGCAGTCTGTAGGGCGGAGGAAAATCAGGCCACGGGGCGGAGTAAATCCAAGCCATTTGAGCTTCACCAAGCCCGCAGAGCCCATCTTTAAAACGACTTTCGGAGCAGACACTTACGCCGATGTAGCATCTGAGAGACTGCGCCTGGGGCCGGTGCGTTGAGGGCGGTTTAGTGGCCTGGATTTGCACTGCCCTCTACACTCTTCTCCATCAGCCCGCGCAGGGCCATGATCTCGTCGGTCATCGGGGGTCTCTCGGGTTCGGGGTTGGTCGTCGCAACCCAACCCTACCCGGCAACCGCCGATGACCACCCCTTAGCTACACCACCGCCTGGGACACGACCACCCTGAGACAATGAACTGTATCGAAAAGGCGTCGTTCTTCCTTACAAACGGGGGTACTTCATGCTGCTGATTGATGACGTCCATGCATTTGGTTAACGCTGCTTTTTTAGAAGCACGTACATCGCGTGCCGATTTATTCTCGTGGTTGCATATGATTTTTGGAGGCATGATCCGAGCCGAACCGCAGCGCGTTTGGATCAGCGATCTTGAATTTCAAATAGCTCTTCCTAAAACGGCATCCGATCATCTTGGATCATATGCGTCGTAGCCTGCGGCGGCGAGATACCGGCGGCATTCGGCTGGCGTGAAGCGTCTGAAGGCTTGTCGGATTGTGTTCCAGAGGTCGCTGATCGTTCGAGCGGCCTCGGCTCGAAGAATGGCCTTGAGCTTGGCGAAGGCGAGTTCGATCGGGTTGAAGTCGGGGGAATAGGCCGGCAGGTAGAGTAGCCTCGCCCCGGCCGCCTCGATGCGTTCGCGGATGCCGCTGACCTTGTGGGCGGGCAGATTGTCGAGCACGACCGTGTCGCCGGGCCTGAGGGCTGGGACGAGAGTTTGTTCGACATAGTCGCGGAAGCGAGCGCCCGTCATCGGTCCATCGAAGAGGGCGGTGGCTGTCAGGCCGCTGGTGCGCAGACCGGCGGTGACCGTGATGGTTTTCCAGTGGCCGACCGGCACCGCGACCCGGCAACGTTCGCCGCGCGGGGCTCGCCCATAGCGGCGGACCATCTTCGTGTTGGTGGCGGTCTCGTCGAGGAACACGAGCTTGTCCGGGTCGAGATCGAGCTGGCGCTCGAACCAGGACAGGCGCGCGGCCTTCACGTCCTCGCGCTCCTGCTCGGCGGCGTGGCCAGTGTTCTTTTGCGCGTGATGCCGTGGCGCTTGAAGAAGCGGGACAGGCTGCTGACCCCGACCCGCAGACCCTGTTCGGCCAGACGGTCGCGCAACTCGTGCAAGAACAGCTCGGGCTGCGCTTCGTAGGTCTGCCGGATCAGGTCGGCCTGCGCCTCGATGGTGTGCGAGCGTTGATCGCCGCCCATCGGCTTGGCGTGTGTCCGACCCTCCTGCACGAAGGTCCCGTGCCAGCGCACGGCGCTGGCCGGGCTGACCTCGAAGCGCCGCGCCGCCTCCCGGCGCGAAGCCCCCGCCTCAATCGCGGCCACGACATGCTCACGCAGATCAACGGACAGGGCAGACGCCATCGGCTCTCCTCCTCGGAAAGCTGTCCATCGAATCACATCACCGCCGCGGCCGAAACCCTAGACGATTCATGTCGATCGGTGACCGCTCTAGTAGATCTGTGCGTCAGATCTACGATCGTTCTTATACGGCAGGTAGGGTAATGCGCCAGTAGGCTTAAAGATAGCAGTAGATCAAGGGAAACCCGGATGATGGAACCTTTTGCTCTTATCGCTCGTTCGGCGTTGTGGCATTTGCGTCGTCTTATCTCATAGATAGACGCGATCGCAGTCGTAAGAGCAGTCGGGAGTCACCAGACGTGGTCGGCTCTTTACCACCCACGCCTCGTGCAACGGGCTTATGACGCATGTCGTTATTGCAATCTCCGTTTGTCATTCGCCACTGAATCCTCAGTAGTTCTCAGCAGCATGGCAGGGATGCACCAATTTGAGACTTGACTTATGGTATATAATTTGCTAAGCCGCATTTGCGGCAGCGCATCAACTTGGCAGGATAGGTCTCAATCCCAGCGATGGAAGAGAAGTCACCCGTCTTTCCCTCAGGGTCACTCGGCAGCGGATCAAATGCGCTTGTAATACCGCCAGTGGGTCTCTGCACACCGTTCCAGCGCGCCAGTAAGCGGAGCCTTGACGTCACCATTGCCCTCGCAGCTCTGGTCCTGTTGAGCCCCCTGCTGCTCATCATCGCGATCCTGATCTGGGGAGGGGACCGTAAGGACCCTGTTTTCAGGCAGACTCGTACCGGCCGCCATGGAGCGACCTTCAGAATTTACAAGTTCCGGACAATGCGCGTGCTCGAGGATGGAGCTGTCGTTCAGCAAGCTACGAGAGACGACGCACGCGTGACAACGATTGGGCGTGTTCTTCGCCGGACCAGCCTTGATGAGTTGCCCCAATTAATCAATGTGTTGAAAGGAGACATGTCCCTGGTTGGTCCGCGCCCACATGCTGTGGCTCATGACGAGTTCTATGGTCGCGAAATTCTCAGCTACCAGCACCGGTTTGCTACTCAGCCCGGCCTAACCGGTTGGGCGCAAATTAATGGATCACGCGGCGAAACGCCGACAATTGACCATATGCGTCGGCGGATCGTCTTAGATCTTTGGTATATCGAGAACCAGAGCCTTGCGCTCGACGTAAGCATCATAGTCCGCACCGCTTGGATCGAGTTGACCCGGCGCGCCAACGCGTATTCGCCTCCAGGATCAGCGGGCGCGTGTGCATGCGCTGGCTCTCGGCGAGGTAGTGGCGGATCGTCTTAGATCTTTGGTATATCGAGAACCAGAGCCTTGCGCTCGACGTAAGCATCATAGTCCGCACCGCTTGGATCGAGTTGACCCGGCGCGCCAACGCGTACTAGGCACAACGATAGCTTTAGAGACTGTGCGCCGGTTTGGCGAAGAAGTCGAGGCGGTTCTAATGAAAAGTGAACACGCCCTTATACGGTAAGATCGCTCGGACACGCGCCATGAAGGGTATGTTTCTAAACATCGTGCTCGGTGGTCTACTGGGCCGGTTTTACAGCATAAACCTTTTTTGGGTGTGCATACCCCTCACGGCAGTAGAAGTTCTCTACTATCGCATCATCCATCATCTATCGGCGGCAGGATGCCTGCGGCGTGGTCTGGTGCTCATTGTTGCTGCAGAATTTGCTTTTCTTCTCGGAGCATTGTTCCGTCCCTTGCGCGAGAAAAGTAGACATAATCGTCAGGGTATAAACTGAAATAAAAATAAATCTTACAGTTGAAATCTTCAGATAAAATAGAAATGAATATTTAATCAATAATTAGAATTACTTAGAGAGAAATAATTTAGAAGCGAATTACATTAACAACCCCGCATTGCTTGGAAGCGTCGCGTTAATCGCTGAAATTTCAAATGCTCGACCAGCCTTCCGCAACAGGCTTGTGCATCAACTTTGCGATCGCTTTCCGGACTGCATCGGAACGTTGCAATTACCCAGGCCCTTGCGCGGGTCGGATTTCGCTGATTCCTTCATGGGATGGGGCGCAGCGATCTTGAGCGGTTGAGCCGCGAGGAGCTGATCGCGACCGCAAAGAGCGGCGCGAGCAATCCAAACCCGGCGGAGCGAAGCCGGGACACGAGGGGCATAGCCGGGCGGGAACGTTCGTTTCAACGAACACATTCGTCTTTCAGCAAAACTCTGGAAATTGCAGGAACTGTGATCTGCAGAACCGCCTCTCGTGTAGGGTGTACGCCGTCTGGTATCACCTTCGTCAGATCTACACCGGGCGAGTGCCACATAGGAGCAATATCAATAAGGCCGACACCCAAACGTTTGCTAATATCAAGATATTGCGCGTTGTAATTGTTTATAAATGGGCGAAGTAGCCAGCGTCGGAGACCTAACGCTGGGCTCATCGTCATTAAATAGATTTTCACATCAGGCACTTCGTTTTTAAGAATTTTTATGATCCGAACATGATTGTCTAAGCTTTCTTTTAGCCAGATTTGATGCCTGACATCTGAGTCATTTATAACAAATTCGACCAAAACAATACTGGGCTTAAACTGAGCGACGCGTGAGATATTTTCTAACCCCCACCGCGATGTCTTTCCACCAGAAGCTACTTTTGCGACTTCAACGTTCTTTTTCCAGATGCTAGAGAGATTATTTTTTAGTTCTATTTGCCAACCATTCTGATTTGTTAAACTTGTGCCAAAAGTAACAATATTGATTGTATTGCCACACTTATTTGATGCTGCGCTATCCATTGCTAAGTCTTGGTGATTTTCGGAGGAAATCGCGATACGGGCCATACATGGAGTAAATCCCAAGGCAATCACGGCGCTAAGGGTCGGCATTTTTTATGAGCATAATCTAGAAACTTTCGACGCTGGAAAACGACGGTTTTTCGGCCTGGGTTGCTTAGGTTGCACAATGCAAATTGAGCTATGACGTCTCATTTGGCTCAGCGAGGCGTCGGCGCTGGCGCAGTCGCGCAACCATGATCGAGAAGCATCTCGGCATGGGCTTTGGGTGCCTGGTATGCGAGCATGTAATACCCTTTGTTCGGATCATCCGGCGAGGCGGCGAAGACCGCAAAGCTCGTCGTGCGCAGATCGGGGTTGCGGCCGGGCAGCTGCATCAAAGCGGCAAAGGGGTTGAAGCTGTCTACCTCCGCCGCGTCGATCCGCCGGGCCATGAAGTAACTCCACTCGAGGCGTACGGCAAACGCGGTCCATGTCGCCCGTAGGTGGGGAGCGTAACGGCGCAAAGCGGCCTCGACTGTCGGCTTGATACAATCAAGGTGGATGTGCAGCTGGTCTTGTGTCCGACCATTCTCGGCGTTCACCGCAACGCCAATTTGCTCAACAGGTAATCGTCCTCCGAGAGCCGAGAGCACATAGGAGCGGGCGGCGAGTGCGGCTTTCCAGTAGACATTGCCGGCCGCCTGTTGGAGTTGGGGCGCTTCCAGTCCGGCCACGGGCGCGGTTGGCATGACGACGGTGTGGGTTGGCTGACCGGGTGCCCGCAGCACGGCCGTTCCGGGACGCTCCTTGTCGCCGAGGTCGACTGCTAGGCAGGGAAATGCGCGGCCGGTGGTCTTGTTCGTCAGAAGACATCCCTGGAGGGCGACCCAAAGAACGTCGCGGTAGGGGTTTAGGTTGGCCAGGGCCGGTATCGCCACCATTGTGGCCCCCAGCAAGAGCACCTTAAACTGAAACGCAGCTTTCACGTCGGATGAATCCTTTGTCGCCTATGACTTGGCCCCGCCATATCGCACTACCTTAATCTTCCCAATCTACTCGTAAGGTCCGCTTCTTTTCACGAAGCTGGGAGCTGTGATCTGCGGCTAACGAGTGTGATTCGAAGGGCTGGAGTTTGTTAGATGCGAAGGCTCGATCTGCTCACACTCTAAACTTCACGAGAACGGAAACGGGGACCAGGCCTGGGTCGTGTCCCTCGGCGTGGTGTAGCTCGATGAGGGCCACCGCGATCACCGGCTTGGGCCGGTACGATCAGGCTGCCAGGGTGGGCAGGCTGACGAGGGGATCATCGCCGATCGGGGCGATGCTTTCCAGGGTCATGTAGCGCGACCGCTGGACGGCCCATTCGTCATTCTGTTCGAGCAGGATCGCGCCGACGAGACGTGTGATGGCAGCCTCGTTGGGGAAGATGCCGACCACCTCGGTCCGGCGCTTGATCTCGCCGTTCAGGCGCTCCAACGGATTGGTCGAGTGCAGCTTGACCCGGTGGGCGGCCGGAAAGCCCATGTAGGCCAGCACATCGGGCTCGGCCGTGTCCATCAGGGCGACGAGCTTGGGCACCTTGGGGCGGAGTTGGTCGGCCACCCGCCGCCATTGCTGACGGGCCGCCTCGGCATCATCCTGGGCGAAGGCGGTGGCGATGAAGGCCGACACGACGCGTCGCCCGCCGCGGCCGGCATGGGCGAGCACGTTCCTCATGAAGTGCACCCGGCAACGCTGCCAGGTGGCGTTCATCACCTTGGCCACCGAGGCCTTGATGCCCTCATGAGCGTCCGAGATGATGAGCTTGACCCCGCGCAGGCCGCGCCGGGCGAGCTTGCGCAGGAAGTCCGTCCAGAACGTCTCGGCTTCCGACGGGCCCACGTCCATGCCGAGGACCTCGCGGCGGCCGTCGGTGTTCACGCCCACCGCCACGATGACGGCGACTGAGACGATGCGCCCGTCCTGGCGCACCTTCACGTAGGTCGCGTCGATCCAGAGGTACGGCCACTCGCCCTCGATGGGGCGGTCGAGGAATGCGCCAACCCGCTCGTCGATCTCCTGGCACAAGCGCGAGACCTGGCTCTTCGAGACACCGGTACCGCCCATGGCCTGGACGAGATCATCGACCGACCGGGTCGAGATGCCCTGGATGTAGGCCTCCTGAATCACCGCGGTGAGCGCCTTCTCGGCCATCCGGCGCGGCTCCAGGAAACCGGGGAAGTACGAGCCCTTGCGCAGCTTCGGGATGCGCAGTTCGACTGTGCCGGCGCGCGTCTGCCAGTCCCGGTCACGGTAGCCGTTGCGCTGGACCAGACGCTCGGCGCTCTTCGCGCCGGTCAGGCCGCCTACCTCCAGCTCCATCAGTCGCTCGGCCGCAAAACCGATCATCTCGCGCAGCAGATCGGCGTCGGCACTCTTCACCATCAGCCCGCGCAGGGCCATGATCTCGTCGGTCATCGGGGGTCTCTCGGGTTCGGGGTTGGTCGTCAAAACCCGACCCTACCCGGCAATCGCCGATGACCACCCGTCAGCTACACCACCGCCTGGGACATGACCCAGGCCTGTGAGGTCAAGCGCATTCGCCGGGGAGCTGTCGTCGGGACAAGGAGCGAGAAGCTGCCACGACGCCGCCCGTTTCGATGGTGATCATTTTTGGTCTGCAGATTGCGGTGCCTGCGCAAAGCGCACGGCAGGAGTTTTCCAATGTTTCAAATCAGAACAGACCCGATCCTCGGTCGCGTCATTTCGGCAATAGGGGCCAGCGCTGTTGCCATTCTAAAGGTATCTACCTTCTGCCTCGTTTGCATGATCATACCTGCATTATTTGTTGCTGCCGGGATCCAGACGGCAATGGAGGACAAGATCGAAATCCCGGTCCCACAGGATCAATCTTTGGAAGACAAGCAGTAGAAGGCTCCGGTTCTACAGCGGGTCGTCAGCCACTATGGCTACGGGTTGAGTGGTGGTGCTGCGCATAGAGGCTGTTCCGGGTCAGACCGCCAGCACCCGACCGTCCGGCATGCTGCTACCCGCCGGGTCACTGAGATCGGTGTGCCCTGGAGAGCCTAACCGATGCCGAGGAGTGCGCCCCATGACAGACACCACGCGGATACGTGATTTTGCCTCGGGGCCCGGTAGCAGCATGTATTCCCTTGAGGGCCGAAAATGCTGAAGTCGATGCTTATTACCGCCATCCTTGGCCTCTCGTTGAGGTCGACGAAGGCAGCCTGCGCACTGACGGTGATCAGCGCAGTCGCCGTTGCGGCCGTCAGCTACGTTTTGACATACCGTGACCTGAGCGCCGTACGAACGATCGCCGATTTGTGGAGCGTCACGTTCTCAGGAAGCGTGGCTTATCTGTTCGGCGCCATGCTTCTTTGAAGATCCGACGGCGCTTACGAATGTCTCGCGTTCGACCAAGGACCCCCGTCCGGCATGCTGTTACCGGTCAGGGTGTCAGGCCGGGCGGGAGCATTCGGTGAGAGGACGGGAAGGCCGAGCGTGTCCGAGGTCTCATCCATGGTGAATGGATCACGCGAATGTTCAGGATCGTGTCGGTCGTGGAAGCGTTTCGCCTATCGGTCGGGGCGGTTTGAACGACCAGGAGGAGTCTTTCACCATGCGGCACGCTGCAATTGCCTTCACGGCCCTCGGGCTGTTGTCCATGATCCCGACAGCTAATGCTCAAGCGCTCGGCCGTGAGGAACGTGCCGCACAGGGACGGGCTGAACGTGGGGCAGAGCGGCGGGAGCGTATCAGGGAGCGGATGCACGAGAACCGTTTGAAGTACGAGGCTGCTCACGCGAACGAGCGGGCCATCCGGCGCGAGCAGAACAGCATCGCCTATCGCGACCGTACGATGGCCAACACGCCCGCGCGTCAACGCGCCGATATGCGTGACCAGAAGAGCATTCGGGGACACATGCGCTAGGTTCGTAGAACCCCGGCCTTAGTATTCTCAGGCTGGGCAGAAAGGCCCTGTCGCAAACCCGCGGCGTTTACCCCACGTTGACAATAGAGCCCGCATGGCACCTCCAGTTCTGGAGTCCGCCCATGATTCTGTCTGCCATCGCTGCCAAGCTCAAGCAGCGTGCTAAGGGCGACTTCAAAGGCCGGCACTATGAGGCGGCGCTCGTCGTCCAGGCCGTCGCCTGGTATCTGCGCTATCCGCTGAGCTATCGCGACATTGAAGAGTTGTTCCTGGAGCGCGGTGTCGAGGTTGATCACAGCACGCTGAACCGCTGGGTTCTGGCCTATGCGCCGCTGATCGAGAAACGGCTGCGCCAGTTCCGCAAACCGCATTGCGGCTCGGTGCGCATCGACGAGACCTACATCCGGGTGCGCGGCGAGTGGCGCTACTTGTACCGGGCCGTCGACAAGCACGGCAATCCGGTCGACTTCCTGCTGACCGCCCATCGGGATCTTGACGCTGCGAAGCGCTTCTTCCGCAAGATGCTGAACGATCAGCCCCTTCTTGCTCCTGATCGGATCGGCACGGATGGCGCTGGCACCTACCCGCCGGCCATCGCCGAGAGCCGGATGGCGGGCCTACTACCCCACACGCCGGTCCACTACGTCACCAAGCACCTGCAGCAGGGTATCGAGAGCGACCACTTCCGGGTGAAGAAGAACATGCCCCGGATCAGCGGCTTCCGGTCATTCCACACGGCCCGGCGCACGATCCAAGGCTTCGAGGCCATGCTCTAGCTGCGCAAGGGCTTTGGCTTTGCCGGCGCCTGGACTGTTCGCGAGCAGAACCGGCTGCTCCGAGTCTGCTTCGGACTTTCGCCGGTTAACAAAACCTGAAAACGCGGCAGATCCGGCCTCTGCTGCGGCCTACGGCACGGTTTGCGACAAGCCCCTTTTTGTTGACCGGCAAGCGTGATCTCGACGCCGCCAAGCGGTTCTTTCGCCAGATGCTGTAAGCCGAACCCCTCTTTGCCCCGGACCGTGTTGGTACCGATGGCGCCGGCACCTACCCGCCAGCTATCGCTGAAAGCCGCAAGGAGGGCGTGCTGCCTCGCATGCCGCTCCACTACGTCACCAAGCACCTGCAGCAGGGCATTGAGAGCGACCATTTCCGGGGCAAGAAGAACATGCTGCGGATCGGCGGCTTCCAGTCCTTCCACACGGCTCGGCGGACCATCCAGGGCTTTGAAGCCATGCTGTGGCTGCGCAAGGGCTTCGGCTTTGCCGGTGCGTGGACCGTCCGCGAGCAGAACCAGCTGCTTGCCGTCTGCTTCGGACTTCAGGCGGTTAACAAAATCTGAAAACGCGGCAGATCCGTCCTCTTATGCGGCCTATGTCACGGTTTGCGACATGCCCGTGATTCCGCCCTCAGGTGTGAAGCCCAAGGCGGATGCAATGGCTGCTCCAGTGCCGCTGCGATCAGATTTCGATGCGCCGGCCCTGCGTGCCTTGGCCAAGGAGTCGCGTGATCCGGCCAAGGCTCGCCGCCTCTTAGCGCTGTTGGTGATCTCAGCCGGCAGCTCGCGTTCGGAGGTGGCCGAGTTTGGTAGGGTCGGGTTGCAGTCAAGCTGGGCCCGGCCATTCGAGCTTATGAAAGCTAAGCCGTTACAAGGCGTTGACTCGCGTCCCCGTAGAACGCAGCCGCCCTGTCAAGCGTAGCCGATTTGACGTCCACAGCCAATTTAGCGATATAAAGGCGCTAAACAAAGGAAAATGCAACCTAGTTTAAGTTCGCTGTAATTTCTGAATGGCCGAATTGTGGCGATTTTTACCAAAATATGCGATTAGAAATATAACCTGAAATAGGAGTATTTTGCCCTTGCCTTCGATCATTCAGCTGAAGAGCGGCGCAACTGAAAAAGATATCTCCTCTGCGCTTGCTAGTCTCGCCCAAGGTGGAACCCTCGTCCTTCCGAAGGATGAGACTATCCGGATCAGCAAGGGGCTGGATATCGATACATCCAAACGCGACATCACTCTGGATCTCAACGGCTCGACCCTGAAGCAAGCGGGCGATACGTCAGTCATCAATGCTGGTGGCAGCATGGCTAAGGCGTCCGCCGTCGACCTCAGTTTTGGAAGCACGAACACGACACTGACCTATGCCAAGGCTCCCAGCGATGTTGCCGTCGGAGACTGGATCAAGGTCGCCTCCGACGATGCGCTGCCGCACGACAACATCAACACCAGCGCACCTACGCGCCTTGGCCAAGCCATGAAGGTGCTGAGCGTCGACGGTGATAAGGTCACGCTCGAAGGAAAGCCGCTCTACGCAGAGCTCTACAAGACCAACGTGCGCGCGGCAGAGATCAAGTCAGAGACCTTCTCCCTAGTGAACGGAACCGTGGAAGGTGATCGCTCGCATCCCGACTGGGTCGATGCGCTGGTTTACGTGCGCAATGGCATCGACACGCATATCGAGAACCTCACCGTCAAGGACGGCAACTCGATGGTGATGGAGAGCCTCGTCCCGGAATACGACCTCCTCGGCGAGGTCCGCNCGTGAACGGAACCGTGGAAGGTGATCGCTCGCATCCCGACTGGGTCGATGCGCTGGTTTACGTGCGCAATGGCATCGACACGCATATCGAGAACCTCACCGTCAAGGACGGCAACTCGATGGGCATCAACCTGGTCAACAACGTGCATGCCCACGTCATCGACAGCGCGGTGATGAACCTGCGCGACAACACTGCGATCGGTCAGTACGGCTACGGCGTGCACTCGGGCATGTCGCTCGGCACCACCGTGATCGGCCTCTACGGAGAGCGGACCCGGCACGTCACCGACGACAACGGGGTTGGGATCAAACCGAACCAGCAGGATCTGTCGAAGTACGGGGCCGACATCGGCATGACCGTCAAGGATACGGTCGCCTACAACAACTCGGCGTTCTCCTATTCCTGGCACTCGGAGGGCAACCAGGGCGTCCTCGACAACGTCATGTCGTTCGACTCGCACGGGTTCGTCGGCCTGCGCGGGGTCGGCAACAAGGTCCTGAACTCGGCAAGCATCGGCGATGAGCGCGGGCTGCAGTTCTTTGAGTATGGCGACGGCGATGCGCGCGACATGGTGGTCGATCGCCTCTTCATGAAGGAAGCCGGGCTCTACGTGTCCATCGTCTCGGGCACGACCACCAACAACGTGATCTCGAACAGCTACCTCGAGTACGACTACCGTCCTGGGCTCATCGCTCCGACCAAGCTCGTGAACACGGTCGTGACGATGACCGACGGCAACGACAACGACACGATGACCGGCACGGCCAGCGCGGATCGGTTGCTCGGTGGTCGCGGCACCGACCTGCTCAAGGGCAACGAGGGCACCGATTATCTCTGGGGTGGCGCGGGCACCGACACGCTGACCGGCGGCAGCGGCCAGGACCGCTTCGCCTTTCATCAGGTCTCTGAGGCAGGCGACATCATCACGGATTTCAGGGCGGGCAGTGGCGGCGACATCCTCGACCTCTCGGTGATGGACAAGCGCTACGAGTGGCATGGCGACATCTTCCAGGAGGGCTACGTCAAGTTCGTCCAGTCGGGAGCCGATACCCTGCTGAAGGTGGACGCGAACGGCGGCGGTGATGGGTTCATCACGCTTGCGACCCTCAAGGACGTAAGTGCCGGCAGCCTGACGGCGGCTAACATCCAGACCAGTATGCTCGCCGACGGAACGGGCTACATCTCGCCGCCTCCGACTGAGTCGAGTCCTGATCCCGTGCCGGCTCCAACGCCCGCCCCGGTGACGCCGAGCGCCCCTGTTTCCGGCACGGCGACGCACCTCGGCACGACCGGATCGAATTACCTCCAGGGAAGCAGCGGCAACGACATCCTGAAGGGCCTGGCCGGTGATGATTTCCTCCTCGGAAGGGTCGGCAACGACATCCTAGAGGGCGGGACTGGGTCGGACACTTTGGTGGGTGGCGATGGCAGCGACACGGCGAGTTACGCCTCGGCTACGACGGCGGTGAAGGCGTCGCTCTACGACGCCAGCACCAACCTCGGTGAGGCCAAGGGCGACGTCTATTACGGGGTCGAGAACCTGCTGGGCTCGGCCTACGCCGACGTCCTGCAGGGCAATGGGAGTATGAACGTTCTCGCCGGCGGTGCCGGCGACGACACGCTCTCTGGCATGAGCGGCATGGACACGCTCTGGGGCGGGGCCGGCAACGATCATCTTTACGGAGGAAACCAGAACGACACGCTGATCGGTGGTCTTGGCAAGGATGTCCTGGTTGGAGGAGCCGATCGCGACACGTTCGTCTTCCACAGCGCCGCCGAGGGCGGAGACACCCTGGTGGACTTCGTCCACGCCTTCGACAAGATCAAACTCGGGTCGGCGTTCGGGTTCGCGGACACCGCGCAGATCAACTTCGTCGACGGCGGCAACGAGCCCTTTCAGGCCAAGGTGACGCTGCTCTACGATCAGGATACCGGCGTCCTGAGCTTCGATGCGGATGGCTCGGGCTCAGGCCATGCGGTGGTGCTCGCGACATTGAGCAACCACGCGGGGCTGACCGCAGGCGATTTTATCGTCTGAAGGATAGCGGCGGGGTGGCCCTAAGCGTCACCTCGCCCCCCCAGACCTGTCGCACAGAACGAAGCAATTGTGGATGCGACCGTTTCCATGGGTCGCTAAAGGACCGCCGGCCGGTCGCGCCACCTCCGCTTGGACTCCTCCGCGAAACTCCGCTGCAGGCGAGATCCTGCTGGCCTGAACCTCAGATCCGGCGACGCCAGAAGGGGCCCCTTCGTCGTTTTACGCTTCCGGCCGCCATGAGCTTGGTTTTGCTCCGCTCCAGCGGCTCGAAATTGCGCCGCCTTTTACAATGTCGCCCGTCCGATCAGAACCCAGTACAGTTCAGTTAATGAGCAGTTTGCCTGTCAGCAATCTGCCTGTCGCACGTAACGAAACTTTCTTACCCTTCGCAGCGTACCCCTCTCGATCCTACAGGATAGGATCAGAATTCGGAAGATTTCACGCTGCGGACGTTTCCTAGCACTACCTGGGCACTTTGAGGGCGTTTGCCGCGTTGTCTCCCTCGGGATAGCTCGTGGGAGGCAGCGATGGATCGGGATCGCGAGGGGACGGACNCCTAGCACTACCTGGGCACTTTGAGGGCGTTTGCCGCGTTGTCTCCCTCGGGATAGCTCGTGGGAGGCAGCGATGGATCGGGATCGCGAGGGGACGGACGAGTTCGACACCTGGCTGACGCCGTTCCTGACTGCGATGGGGCGCAAGACCCGGCGGACCTGGGCACCGCTCTATCTCCGGGGCCTGCTCGGTCCGGGGGATCGCAAAAGCCTTCAGCCGATGGCGGCACGGCTCGGGCTGTCGGGCCACGACCAGCTGCAGCACTTCATCGCCAGCCCCGCCTGGGACGATGGACCGCTCTGGACGGAGCTGGCCCGTCAGGCGGACCGGCTGGTCGGCGGATCCGATGCCTGCCTGGTGATCGACGACACCGCCCTGCCGAAGAAGGGCACGCGCTCGGTCGGGGTGGCGCGCCAGTACTGCGGTGCGCTGGGCAAGCAGACCAACTGTCAGTCTCTGGTCTCCCTCTCCCTGGCGCAGGGCGAGGTGCCCGTGCCGGTAGGCTTGCACCTGCTCCTGCCCGAGGCATGGACGAGCGATCCGCAACGATGCGGGCAGGCCGGCGTGCCCGAGGCCGCGATCGTGCCGCGGACCAAGGGTGAGATCGCACTGTCGGAACTGGATCGCCTGAGGGCCGCCGGTCTACGCTTCGGCACGGTGCTGGCCGATGCGGGCTACGGCGTCAGCGCCGCCTTCCGTCACGGCCTGGATGCAAGGGGCCTGCGCTGGGCCGTCGGCATCGTCAGGAACCAGAAGGTCTACGCGGCCGAGGTGCGGCTCGTGCCGCCGACCGGTCGCGCCCGCAAACCTTCGCCGGACCAGGAGCCGCGGGAGGCCGAGGCGGTGCTGGCCGAGCTGCCCTGGCGGCGCGTGACGTGGCGTCAGGGCACGAAGGGCAAGCTCTCGGCCCGGTTCGCCGCCATCCGGGTGCGGGTCGGCGACGGTCCGGTCTGGGGCAACAACCGGCATCTGCCGGGCGAGGACGTCTGGCTCGTGGGCGAGTGGCGCTCGTCGGGTGAGCGCAAATACTACCTGTCCAACCTGCCGGCCAAGACGTCACGGCGCGCCCTGGCGGGCACGATCAAGGCGCGCTGGGTCTGCGAGCAGGCCCACCAGCAGCTCAAGGAAGAACTCGGCCTCGACCATTTCGAGGGACGGTCCTGGACTGGGCTGCATCGACACGCGTTGATGACGTGCATCGCCTGCGCCTACCTGCAGCACCTGCGCCTCGCCGAGCATCGTCGGACGGGGCGGGGAAAAAATGACGACCCGCCTTCCGGGGCCGCCGCCGTCACCCAGCCTACCCGCCGTGCGGCAGGCCATCATCGGACGGCTGTTCGCCAAGCTGGTTCCACCCGTCCTGTGCCCCCACTGCCGAAGACGCTTCACGCTGCCCTCTAACATCAAAGTGCCCAGGTAGTGCTAGGCATTAGTATGGCCGACCTGTGGCTTCCCACCTCAATTGAATGTGAATTGAACTGTCAAGCTTCGCCTACATTATTCAGGGGCTTTTACGCCGCACCTGTAGGTGGCCTTCGCGGATTTTAAACCGCACTAATTTTTCACTTATTTTATTGGAATGAGCAGAAGGATCATTTATCGATGTCTGAAACCAAATTTTAACCAAAGGTAGTTGCACCATGGCATTACCCGTCTCCGGCAGTCCCACGAACTTTGTGAACGCGACTGCCGGTGGTCAGAGCCTCTACGGGACTGACGCGAACGATCAGCTCAAAACGTTCTTCGGCACGGTGGGCCGAAGCGAGAGTTGGATGTACGGCGGACGTGGGGACGACACATATATCACGCTGTCGTCCAAGGACCGGGTTATCGAAAATGCGGGTGAGGGCATCGATACCGTGAGAACCGACTGGTTCTACGAGTTGTCTGCCAATGTCGAGAACATCACCCTGACCGGCAGCCTCTCGGTGGCCGCGAAGGGCAACGACCTCAACAACATCCTGATCGGTAACTCTGCCCGCAACGTCCTCGAGGGTGGTGCTGGCGCCGACGAGATGACCGGCGGAGGTGGCAACGACACGTTCATTCTGTCGGGCAACGACGTGATCAAGGATTATACCGCCGGAGACCTGCTCGATCTTCGCGGCTTCACCCAATACAGCACCTACGCGCAGGTCCTTACCAGCATGCGGCAGGTTGGGTCTGACGTCGTGTTCCAGCTGACGCCCAAAGACGTGATCACGGTTGAGAACACGCTCGTCACGCAATTCGCTCCTTCCAGTTTCCTGCTCGCGTCCGATCTGTCGAACTACAAACTCACCTTCAGCGACGAGTTCAACTCGTTCAGCCTGAACGACGGCACGAACCTGGACGGTACCTGGTATCCTCTCTATCCGCGCACGGGTCTGTCGGCCCATACGACCCCGGATAAAGGATCGGCGCAGTATTTCACCTATCTGGGTGACGACGGGAGCACGGGCGAGCAGGTTGGGATCAATCCCTTCTCGATCAACGATGGCGTCTTGACCATCGAGATGAAGCCAATCCCGGAGGCAGAGCAGTACAAAGCCTATGGCTACGACTACAGCTCCGGGATGATCAACACGGCGTCAAGCTTCAGCCAGACCTACGGATATTTCGAAATCCGTGCCCGCCTCCCCGTGGGACAAGGGCTTCACGATGCCTTCTGGATGCTGCCGATCGACGGCAACTCGCCGCCAGAGTTCGATATCGTGGAGAGCATCGGCAGAGATCCTGGACACGTGGCAAACGTCGCTCACGCAATCGATCAAGGACAGAAGGTCGCTCACTCGAAGACCTACGGCGTCGACTTCACCCAATTCCATACCTACGGCGTCGACTGGGAGCCAGATTACATCACCTGGTACATCGATGGCGTGGCCGTACGCACGCAGCCGACGCCGCCCGGTCTGGACGTGCCGTTCTACATGCTCGCAAGCCTGGGCGGGGGCACTCCCTATTCAGGCGAGCCGGATGCCACGACACCATGGCCGGCCCACATGGATATCGACTACATTCGCGCCTATGCGAGCAAGAACACGGTCGAGACCGGGGCTCCAGTCGACAAGGTCGGCACCAGCGGAGCCGACACACTCTACGGCACGCATCTCGGCGACCGGCTCAACGGTGGTCTCGGGGACGACAAGCTCTACGGTGGGGCTGGCAACGACACCCTGATTGGGGGTGGCGGCAACGATGAACTGCACGGCAGCTTCGGCGACGACACCTATGTCATCTCGGCGACGTCCGAAAAGGTCACCGAGGGTACGGCCAAGGGGTTCGATACCGTTCAGACCGCGCTTTCCAGCTACACCCTCGGGGCCAATCTCGAGCGGCTCGTCTACACTGGCTCCTCGAGCTTCACCGGGACCGGCAACACCCTGAACAACGTGATCGAGGGTGGCGCGAGCAACGACACCCTGAATGGCGGTGCTGGCGCCGACGTCCTGTTCGGCAAGGACGGCGATGACGCCCTCAATGCGGGGGACGGCAACGACAGCGTCTATGGCGGCACCGGCATCGATACGATCCGCGGCAACAACGGCGACGACGTCCTCTACGGCGAGGATGGCAACGACCTCGTCAAGGGCGACGACGGGAACGACATGCTCTATGGCGGCGCCGGCGATGACAACCTTCAAGGAGCGGCCGGCAACGATCTGCTCGACGGCGGCATCGGCCGGGATCGGATGAGCGGCGGCAGCGGCGACGATACCTACGTCGTCGATCAGACGTCCGACACTGTCACGGAGAACGTCGGCGAGGGGGTGGATACGATCCGGACGAACCTCGCGGCCTACGTTCTCGGCGCGAACGTCGAGAACCTCATCTATACCGGATCCAACGCCTTCACCGGTACGGGCAACACGCTCGCGAACTACCTGAGCGGTGGTTTGGGCGCGGACGTCTTGACGGGCGGGGATGGCAACGACACCTACGTGATCAACCAAGCGGCCGATGTGGTGGTGGAGCAGGCCGGCGGCGGCTCCGATACGGTTCTTACCTCGCTTGCCAAGTACACCCTTGGGGCGAACGTCGAGAACCTGGTCTACACGGGAACGTCTGCGTTCACGGGCACGGGCAACGGCCTCTCCAACGCCATTCAGGCTGGCGCGGGAGCCGACCGCCTGGACGGACAGGGCGGCGCCGACATCATGACCGGCGGCGGCGGCAACGACACCTACGTCGTCGACAATGCCGGCGATGCCGTGGTCGAGTTGATCGGGCAGGGCACGGACCGGGTGCTGAGCAAGGTCAGCTACACCTTGGCCGCGAATGTCGAGAACCTGACACTCTCGACATCCGCCAAGATCGACGGCTTTGGCAACGCGCTGGCCAACAAGATCGTCGGCAATGCTGGCGCCAACGTTCTCGATGGCCGGGGCGGCGCGGACACGCTGACGGGCGGAGGGGGCAACGACACCTTCGTGTTCCGTCTCGGCGAAACCCAGGGCGACAAGGTCACGGACTTCACTGGCGCTGGCTTGGCAGCGGGCGACCACCTCGAGTTCCGCGGCTTTGGAACAGGTGCGACGTTCACCCATGCGGCGAACTCGGATCTCTACACCATCACAGCGGACGCGGCTCATGGCAGCGTTAGCGAGACGTTCCAACTCGTGGGCGTGACCAACCTCGATCTGCTCACGGGCGCAGGCCACAACGACGTGCTGTTGTTCGCCTGAGGCTCAGCAGACCCAAACCGTATGGCTCACCTCTCTGCAGCGGGTGAGCCATACGAGCCAGCTGATAGCGACGAGGTTCCTACAACGCTCAGCCAGCGAACGGCTCCGCGTCATCAAGAGGCGCCAATTTTGAGTTCAGAGCAGCTTTTCCTAACGTGTTTGAGTGTCAGGTTTGCGGTCGTTTATCGGACAGTGTAAATCACAGAGGAGTGTCCACCGAGGCAGACCTCGGCGGACGGGACGAGTTGCACGTGCGTTCAAAGCGCGCCTTAGATGTCGGTCACTCGGGTTCGGACCTGCTGGTCTGACATGTGTCAACGCATGTGGCCGCGGATGCTCTTCTCCGCACGGGCATCTGCACGCTGTCGCGCAGGCGTGTTGGTTATGGTGCGGTCGCGATAGGCGATGCTGTTCTGCTCGCGCCGGATCGCTCGCTCGTTCGCGTGAGCAGCCTCGTACTTCAGACGGTTCTCGTGCATCCGCTCCCGGATACGCTCTCGCCGCTCGGCCCCACGTTCAGCCCGGCCCTGTGCGGCACGTTCCTCACGGCCGAGCGCTTGAGCATTCACCGTAAGTACAATCGACAGCAGCCCCAGGACTGCAAAAGCGACAGCAGCGTAGCGCATGATAGGTGATCCTCCTGGCCGATTAATCGCCATCGACAGGTAGAAAGAACGCTTAAGCAGCTGATCTGATCTTGAACGTTTTCATCATTGCCCCAGCCCATGTTCGTCACTCGCGCATTAAACCTAAGCGTCCTGGTTGGAGGCGGTCTACCTCATTGCGGGTAATCCATACGCTGCGCCGAACGCCATAGGGTTCCATGCGCTCAAACGACCTCATTTGAGTCAGGATCGGTTCATTTGGCTGAGAACAGCATGTCCATCGTCGGGTCGGTCGACGCGGTGGCCGGACCTCTAAAGAGGTGATGTTATGATGCGCGTGAAGGTGTTCGGGATGGCTGCGGTGCTTGCAGGCAGCCTGGGTGTCGCAACTGCAGCAAGTGCGGCCCCGCTGTCGCTCACCCCCCTGCTGCCCGCAGCTGCGGACAGCAGTGAGGGTTTCGTCCAGAAGGTCGACTGGGCCTGCGGCCCCGGCGCTCACATCAATCCCTGGGGGCACTGCCGCCCTAACTGAGGCCCGCGTCCATATTGGCGCCGCCCTGTCGTCTATGGCTACTACCGCCCGCGACCCTATTACCGCCCCTACGGCTTCTATGGACCTCGGCCGTTCTTCTGAGGTAAGCGCTGTTTTCAGGCCACGGCTTTGAGGGCTGGCATGGCCTGGTAGGCCCATGGCAGCAGGTCGTCGAGACGGCTCTGTGGGTGGCCCTCGACGATGCGGGTGATGACGTCGGTGAGAT
>NZ_LMNE01000029.1:0-18788 GCF_001423285.1 Methylobacterium sp. Leaf111
CGTGATCGCCGCCGTCAACGACGTCTTGCCGTGATCCACGTGACCGATCGTGCCAATGTTGCAGTGCGGCTTCGTACGCGCGAATTTCTCTTTGGCCATGATAGGCTCCGTCTGATCTGATGTTGCGTCTGAAGGGGTGCGGGAGGCGCCCCGAAGGGCGCCGCCGGCTTAGGCGTACTTGGCGACGACCTTCTCGGCCTCGCCGCGCGGCACCTCTTCGTAATGGTCGAACTGCATCGTGAAGTTGGCGCGGCCCTGCGAGAAGGACCGGAGCTGGTTCACGTAACCGAACATGTTGGCCAGCGGCACCATCGCGTTAATGACGTTCGCGTTGCCTCGCATGTCCTGGCCCTGGATCTGGCCGCGGCGGGAGTTGAGATCGCCGATCACCGAGCCGGTATACTCTTCCGGCGAGACGACTTCGACCTTCATGACCGGCTCGAGGAGCACCGAGCCGCCCTTCTGAAGGGCCTCACGGAGCGCAGCACGCGAGGCGATTTCGAAGGCGAGGGCCGACGAGTCGACATCGTGATAGGCGCCGTCGATCAGCTCGACTTTGATGTCGACCACCGGGAAGCCGGCCAGAATACCGGCGCCGAGCACCGAATTCAGGCCCTTTTCGACGCCCGGGATGTACTCCTTCGGCACCGTGCCGCCGATGATCTTCGAGGAGAACTCGAAGCCCTTGCCGGGCTCGTTGGGCTCCACGATGAATTTCACCCGGGCGAACTGACCGGTACCACCGGTCTGCTTCTTGTGGGTGTAGTCGATCTCGGTGCGCTTCGTCAGCTTCTCACGATACGCCACCTGCGGCTGACCGATATTCGCATCGACCATGTAGGTCCGGCGCAGAATGTCGACCTTGATGTCGAGGTGAAGCTCGCCCATGCCGCGAAGGATGGTCTGGCCCGACTCCTGGTCCGTCGAGACCCGGAACGACGGGTCCTCGGCGGCGAGCTTGGCCAGGGCGATTCCGAGCTTCTCCTGATCGGCCTTGGACTTCGGCTCGACGGCGATCTCGATCACCGGCTCCGGGAACTCCATCTTCTCGAGGATGACGGCGTCCTTCGGATCGCACAGCGTATCGCCTGTGCGGGTTTCCTTGAGGCCAGCCAGGGCAACGATGTCGCCCGTGAACGCTTCCTTGACGTCCTCGCGGTTGTTGGCGTGCATCAGGAGCATGCGGCCGACACGCTCCTTCTTGTCGCGCGAGGAGTTCAGTACGTTGGCACCGGACTCGATCTTGCCCGAGTAGACCCGGCAGAACGTGATCGTGCCGACGTGCGGATCGTCCATGATCTTGAAGGCGAGCATGGAAAAGGGATCGGAATCAGCCGGGTGACGGACGGTCTCTTCCTCGGTCTTGAAGTCGAGGCCCTTGATCTCGCCGCGATCGGCGGGCGACGGCAGATAATCCACGACCGCATCGAGGAGCGGCTGAACGCCCTTGTTCTTGAAGGCCGAACCGCAGAGCACGGGATGGAAAGCACGACGCTGCACGGCCGTGCGGACGAGGCGGTGCATCGTTGCCTGATCCGGCTCGACGCCGTCCAGATACGCGGCCATCGCGTCGTCATCCAACTCGACGCAAGCCTCGACGAGCTTGATGCGGTATTCCGCAGCCTGGTCGGCAAGATCGGCCGGGATCTCGGTCTCGGAGAAATCCGCGCCAAGCTTCTCGGAGGTCCAGACGATGGCCTTCATCTTGATCAGGTCGATGACGCCCTTGAAGGTCGTCTCGGCACCGATCGGCAGCTGCAGGCATACAGGCTTACCGGCGACCCGGTCGATGATGTCGGCCACGCACTTGAAGAAGTCAGCGCCGATCTTGTCCATCTTGTTGACGAACACGACGCGCGGCACGTCATACTTGTCGGCCTGGCGCCAGACGGTTTCCGTCTGGGGCTCGACGCCCTGGTTGCCGTCGAGCACGCAGACGGCGCCGTCGAGAACGCGGAGCGAGCGCTCCACCTCGATGGTGAAGTCCACGTGGCCGGGAGTGTCGATGATGTTCAGGCGCTTGTCGCGCCAGAAGCAGGTGGTCGCGGCGGACGTGATCGTGATGCCACGCTCCTGCTCCTGCGTCATCCAATCCATCGTCGCGGCGCCGTCGTGGACTTCGCCGATCTTATGGGATTTGCCGGTGTAATAGAGGATCCGCTCGGTGGTCGTGGTCTTGCCGGCATCGATGTGAGCCATGATGCCGAAGTTGCGGTAGTCCTCGATCGCGTGCGTGCGGGGCATCGGATTGCTCCTGAAAGGGTCCGGGTCCGCTTACCAGCGGTAGTGCGAGAAGGCGCGGTTGGCTTCCGCCATCCGGTGGGTGTCTTCCCGCTTCTTCACGGCGTTGCCGCGGTTGTTCGCGGCGTCGAGCAGCTCGGCCGAGAGACGCTCGACCATGGTGCGGTCGTTCCGGCCGCGGGCAGCCTGGATCAGCCAACGGATGGCGAGCGCCTGGCGGCGCTCCGTACGCACTTCGACGGGGACCTGGTAGGTCGCGCCGCCGACGCGGCGGGAGCGGACTTCGATGGCCGGGGCGACGTTCTCGAGGGCAGCGCGGAAGACCTCGATCGGGTTGGCGCGGGCGCGATTCTCGACGATGTCGAAGGCACCGTAGACGATCCGCTCAGCGGTGGACTTCTTGCCCTCGTACATGATCGAATTCATGAACTTGGTCAGCACGATGTCCCCGTACTTCGGGTCCGGGATGATCTCACGCTTCTCGGCAGAATGGCGGCGGGACATCGCTCGCTCCGTCTTAAACTTGGTCTTCTTGAAACCACCCTGCGCAGGCCGCCTTGAGCCTCTGGGAGGCCGGCGACATCCTTACAGGGTGCGCGAATATCGGTCTTACTTCGGACGCTTGGCGCCGTACTTGGAGCGGCGCTGCTTGCGACCCTTGACGCCCTGCGTGTCGAGCACGCCGCGCAGGATGTGGTAGCGCACGCCGGGAAGGTCCTTCACGCGGCCGCCGCGGATCATCACCACGGAGTGCTCCTGAAGGTTGTGGCCCTCGCCCGGGATGTAACCAATGACCTCGAAGCCGTTGGTCAGGCGAACCTTGGCAACCTTGCGGAGCGCGGAGTTCGGCTTCTTCGGGGTCGTCGTGTAGACGCGGGTGCAGACGCCACGCTTCTGCGGGCAGGCGTCGAGCGCCGGCACCTTGTTGCGGCTCTTCTGCGCCTTGCGCGGCTGAGCGATCAGCTGGTTGATCGTCGGCATGCCAATCCTCTCGAAACGCGTCACCTGCAGCGGTGACCGTCGAAATCCAAATCTCGTTCTGGCCGGCCCCGGCATCGCACGTGGCGTGCGACGAAACGCAAAGCCGCGCCCCAGGCTGATGTCAGCCTTTGGCGCGCCGTTGCAAGCAGAGGATCACCTGCATCGAAGCAAGCGATCGTGCCGGGCTGACACGTGTTCGTCTGTTGAAGTCGGATGCGTTTAGGAAGCCTGGATCGAGGCTCTGGGCCTCACGATCGATTGCTGCCTACGGCCAGCCGTTCAATGAGGGCCTGATAGAGGCGGATTCGCCCCGCGTCAACCCATTCCGTTACAAGTTCATGAAGTTGCGGGGCACGAACGCGCCGCAGATCCGGACGGACGGCACCCATGCGAAAGGGGCCGCCCCTTGGGGCGGCCCCTTCCTATTCGTCGCGTTGGAGCGATCGCTTATTCCGCGGCGGGCGGCAGCTCGGAGAGGGGCTGAGCCCCGCTCTCGGCGGCCTTCTGCTGCAGGATGAGGTTGTCGCGACGGCGCGCCACGGCGCGGATCTCGGCCGCCATGGAGCCCGTGCCGGCCGGGATCAGCGATCCGACGATCACGTTCTCCTTGAGTCCTTCGAGGTAATCGATCTTCCCGTTGACGGCCGCCTCCGTGAGCACGCGGGTGGTCTCCTGGAACGACGCCGCCGAGATGAACGACTTCGTCTGCAGGCTTGCCTTGGTGATACCCAGGAGGACCGGTACGCCCACGACCGGCTTCTTGCCCTCGGCAAGCAGCTTCTCGTTGATCTCCGCCAGCTCCGTCCGGTCGATCTGGTCGCCCGTCAGGATGTCGGAATCGCCGCCGTCGGTGATTTCGACCTTCTGCAGCATCTGCCTGACGATGACCTCGATGTGCTTGTCGTTGATCGACACGCCCTGCAGCCGGTAGACTTCCTGAATCTCGTTGACGAGGTAGGCAGCGAGCTCCTCCACGCCCTTGATCGCCAGGATGTCGTGCGGGGCCGGATTGCCGTCGACGATGTAGTCGCCGAGCTCGACCACGTCGCCGTCCTGAAGGTGGATGTGCTTGCCCTTCGGGATCAGGTACTCGACCGCCTCGGACCCATCATGCGGCGTCAGCGTCAGGCGACGCTTGTTCTTGTAGTCGCGCCCGAACTGAATCGTACCCGACTTCTCCGCAATGATGGCCGCGTCCTTGGGACGACGGGCCTCGAACAGTTCCGCCACCCGCGGCAGACCGCCGGTGATGTCGCGGGTCTTGGCCGAGTCGGCGGAAACGCGGGCCAGGATGTCGCCGGCCTTCACCTTCGCACCCGGATCGTAGCCGATGATGGCGTCGACGGGCAGGAAGTAGCGGGCGTCCGAGCCGCGCGGCAGCTTCATCGGCTTGCCGTCGGCATCGAGCACCAGCATCGCCGGCTTGAGGTCGGCGGTGCGGGCCGTCCCGCGCCAGTCGATGACGACGCGCTTGGCGATGCCGGTCGACTCGTCGGTGGTCTCGGTGATCGACTGGCCGTCGATGAGGTCCTCGTAGGCCACGATTCCGTCCGTCTCGGTGATGATCGGACGGGTGTAGGGGTCCCACTCGGCGATGCGCTGGCCCCGCTTGACGGTGTCGCCCTCGTCCACGCGCAACTTTGCGCCGTATTGCAGGCGGTGGTTGGCGCGCTCGGTGCCGTCGACCCCGACGATGACGATGGAGACGTTGCGGCCGGTGGCGATGAGATCGCCATCCGAGTTCCGTGCCAGGGCGCGGTTCCGGATCTTGATCGTGCCCTCGAAGCTCGACTCGATGAAGGACGAGTCGGAGATCTGGGCGGCGCCGCCGATGTGGAAGGTGCGCATGGTGAGCTGGGTGCCCGGCTCGCCGATCGACTGGGCGGCGATGACGCCAACCGCCTCACCCATGTTCACGGGCGTGCCGCGGGCGAGGTCGCGCCCGTAGCAGGTGGCGCAGACGCCGCTCTTCGTGGCGCAGACGAGCACCGAACGGATCTTGACCTCCTGGATCCCGGCGGCCTGGATGGCCGGCAGGTGCTTCTCCTCGATCGTCTCGTTGGTCTTGACGATCACTGTGCCGTCGAGGGCCACCAGATCCTCGGCCGTGGCGCGGCCGAGGATGCGGATGGCGAGCGGGGCCACGACCTGGCCGGCATCCACGATGGCGCGCATGCGGATGCCGTTGGTGGTGCCGCAATCGACCTCGCGGATGACGGCGTCCTGGGCCACGTCGACGAGACGCCGGGTCAGGTAGCCCGAGTTCGCGGTCTTCAACGCCGTGTCCGCGAGACCCTTACGGGCACCGTGGGTGGAGTTGAAGTACTCGAGCACGTCGAGGCCTTCCTTGAAGTTCGAGATGATCGGCGTCTCGATGATCTCGCCCGAGGGCTTGCTCATCAGGCCGCGCATGGCGGCGAGCTGGCGCATCTGCTCGCGGGAGCCACGGGCGCCGGAATTCGCCATCATGTAGACCGAGTTGACCTGCTTGTCGGTCCCGTTCTCGTCCTTCTGGACCGCGGAGATCGCGGCCATCATCTCGTCCGCGAGCCGGGCCGAGCACTTGCCCCAGGCGTCGACGACCTTGTTGTACTTCTCACCCTGGGTGATCAGGCCGTCGTTGAACTGCTGCTCGAACTCCTTGACCAGGTCGCGGGTCGACCCGACGATCGACCACTTGTTCGCGGGCACGACCATGTCGTCCTTGCCGAACGAGATGCCCGCCTTGAACGCGTGGTTGAAGCCCAGCGCCATGATGCGATCACAGAAGATCACCGACTCCTTCTGTCCGCAGTGGCGGTAGACGGTGTCGATCATCGCGGAGATCTCCTTCTTGGTCATCAGCTTGTTGACGACGTCGAAAGGCACCTTGGCGTGCTGCGGCAGGGCCGTGGACAGGATCACCCGGCCCGGCGTGGTGTCGTAGGTCTTCGTCAGCGGCTCGCCATCGGGGCCGATGCCGTTCCAGCGCCAGCGGATTTTCGTGTGCAGCTTGACGGTCTTGGCCGCCAGGGCGTGCTCGAGCTCGCCGATGTTGCCGAAGACGCCCTGCATCGGGTTCTGCTTGTTGGTCGGGTCGAAGGCGCCGATCGCCCCCTCGGCCACGATCGACAGGTAGTAGAGGCCGAGCACGATGTCCTGCGACGGCACGATGATCGGGTGACCGTTCGCCGGGTGCAGGATGTTGTTGGTCGACATCATCAGGACGCGCGCTTCCAGCTGAGCCTCGAGGCTCAGGGGGACGTGCACGGCCATCTGGTCGCCGTCGAAATCCGCGTTGAAGGCGGTGCAGACCAGCGGGTGCAGCTGGATCGCCTTGCCCTCGATCAGCTTGGGCTCAAAGGCCTGGATGCCGAGGCGGTGCAGGGTCGGCGCGCGGTTCAGCATTACCGGATGCTCGCGGATCACCTCATCGAGGATGTCCCAGACCTCCGGCTTCTCCTTCTCCACGAGCTTCTTGGCCTGCTTCACCGTGGCGGAGAAGCCCTTGGCGTCGAGGCGCGCGTAGATGAACGGCTTGAACAGCTCCAGCGCCATCTTCTTCGGCAGGCCGCACTGGTGCAGCTTCAGCTCCGGACCGACGACGATGACCGAACGGCCGGAATAGTCGACGCGCTTGCCGAGGAGGTTCTGACGAAAGCGGCCCTGCTTGCCCTTCAGCATGTCGGCGAGCGACTTCAGAGGACGCTTGTTGGCGCCCGTGATGACGCGGCCGCGGCGGCCGTTGTCGAACAGCGCGTCGACCGCTTCCTGAAGCATGCGCTTCTCGTTGCGGATGATGATGTCCGGCGCCCGCAGCTCGATCAGCCGCTTGAGCCGGTTGTTGCGGTTGATGACGCGGCGGTAGAGATCGTTGAGATCGGACGTGGCGAAGCGGCCGCCGTCCAGGGGGACGAGCGGGCGCAGGTCCGGCGGGATCACCGGAACCACGGTGAGGATCATCCACTCGGGCTTGTTGCCCGACATCTGGAAGGCCTCGATGATCTTCAGGCGCTTGAGGAGCTTCTTGGGCTTCAGCTCGGACGTGGTGGTAGCAATCTCCTCGCGCAGGGCATCGGCGATGCCGTCGAGGTCGAGCTCTTGCAGGATTCGGCGGATGGCCTCGGCGCCGATCATGGCGGTGAAGCTGTCCTCGCCGTACTCCTCCTGAGCGCGCAGGTACTCCTCCTCCGACAGGAGCTGACGCTCCTTGAGGGGGGTGAGGCCCGGCTCGATGACGCAATAGGACTCGAAGTACAGGATCCGCTCGAGGTCCTTGAGGGCCATGTCGAGCAGCAGGCCGATGCGCGAGGGCAGCGACTTCAGGAACCAGATGTGGGCGACGGGGGCGGCGAGCTCGATATGGCCCATGCGGTCGCGCCGGACGCGCGCGAGGGTGACCTCGACGCCGCACTTCTCACAGATGACGCCCTTGTACTTCATGCGCTTGTACTTGCCGCACAAGCACTCGTAATCCTTGATCGGTCCGAAGATCCGCGCGCAGAACAGGCCGTCACGCTCGGGCTTGAACGTGCGATAGTTGATCGTCTCGGGCTTCTTGATCTCGCCGAAAGACCACGAGAGGATCTTCTCCGGCGACGAGATCGAGATCTTGATCTGGTCGAAGCTCTGGGGCTGAGCCTGCTGGTTGAAAAGATTCATGACCTCTTGGTTCATGATCTACTCCTGCTGACGTGGCGCACCCTCCGCCGAGGGGCTGACCGCGTGCTGAAAACGGATGCGGCGCAACGACCGGCCGGATCGTCACTGACCGTAGAACGGGAGGCCCTGCCCCTCCCCGCTCCGACCGCGCCGGGGTCGAACCCGGCTCGGGAGCGTGATGCGGTGGTTATTCGGCCGCCTCTGCGGGCGGCTCGATCTGGTCGTTGGCGAGCTTCTTCGAGGAGGTGAGCTCCACGTTGAGACCCAGCGAGCGCATTTCCTTGACGAGCACGTTGAACGACTCGGGGATGCCGGCCTCAAAGGTGTCGTCGCCGCGCACGATGGCCTCGTAGACCTTGGTGCGGCCTGCGACGTCGTCCGACTTGACCGTGAGCATCTCCTGCAGCGTGTACGCGGCGCCGTAGGCTTCGAGGGCCCAGACCTCCATCTCGCCGAAGCGCTGACCGCCGAACTGCGCCTTTCCGCCCAGTGGCTGCTGGGTGACCAGGGAGTACGGGCCGATCGACCGAGCGTGGATCTTGTCGTCCACGAGGTGGTGCAGTTTCAGCATGTAGATGTAGCCCATCGTCACCTTGCGATCGAAGGGCTCGCCCGAGCGGCCGTCATAGAGCGTCGACTGGGCCGACCGGTCGAGACCGGCCATCTCCAGCATCTGCTCGATGTCGGCTTCCTTGGCGCCGTTGAACACCGGGGTCGCCATCGGTACGCCGCGGCGCACGTTGTTGGCGGCCTCCGCCATCTCCTCGTCGGTCAGACCTTCCAGCTCGGACGGCGAGTAGATCGCCTCCATCTCTGCCTTCAGGGGCGCGATGTCGTTGCTGCGCAGGTAGGCATCCACCGCCTGACTGACCTTGCGGCCAAGTCCGGCCGCGGCCCAACCCAGGTGAGTCTCGAGGATCTGGCCGACGTTCATGCGCGAGGGCACGCCGAGCGGGTTCAGGACGATGTCGGCATGCGTTCCGTCTTCCAGGAACGGCATGTCCTCGATCGGCACGATCCGGGAGACGACGCCCTTGTTGCCGTGGCGACCGGCCATCTTGTCGCCGGGCTGGATCTTGCGCTTCACCGCCACGAAGACCTTGACCATCTTCATGACGCCGGGCGGGAGCTCGTCGCCGCGCTGCAGCTTCTCGACCTTGTCGAGGAAGCGCTGCTCGAGGCGCTTCTTCGATTCGTCGTACTGCTTCTGCATCGCTTCCATCTCGGTCATGAGACGGTCGTCGATGACGGCGAACTGCCACCACTGCGAACGCGGGTACTCGCTGAGGAGCTCGCGGGTGAGCGTAGCCTCCTTCTTGAAGCCCTTCGGCCCCGCGATGGGCGCCTGGCCGATGAGGACCGTGGCGAGACGCGCGTAGGTGTTGCGATCCAGGATCGCCTGCTCGTCATCGCGGTCCTTGGCGAGGCGCTCGATCTCCTCGCGCTCGATCGCCTGGGCGCGCTCATCCTTGTCGACGCCGTGGCGGTTGAACACCCGGACCTCGACAATCGTGCCGGTCACGCCCGGGGGAACCCGGAGCGAGGTGTCGCGCACGTCGGACGCCTTCTCGCCGAAGATGGCGCGGAGGAGCTTCTCCTCGGGCGTCATTGGGCTCTCGCCCTTCGGCGTGATCTTGCCGCACAGGATGTCGCCGGCGTGAACCTCGGCGCCGATATAGACGATGCCGGCTTCGTCGAGGTTCTTGAGCGCCTCTTCGGAGACGTTCGGGATGTCACGGGTGATCTCTTCCGGACCGAGCTTGGTGTCTCGGGCCATCACCTCGAACTCCTCGATGTGGATCGAGGTGAACACGTCATCCTTCACGATCCGCTCGGAGAGCAGGATCGAGTCCTCGAAGTTGTAGCCGTTCCACGGCATGAACGCGACGAGCACGTTCCGGCCGAGGGCGAGCTCGCCGAACTCCGTCGAGGGACCGTCGGCGATGATCTCGCCCTTCTTCACGGCCTCGCCGACGCGAACGAGCGGCTTCTGCGTGATGCAGGTCGACTGGTTAGAGCGCTGGAACTTCTGTAGGCGATAGATGTCGACGCCGGGCTTGTTGGCGTCGGCCTCTTCGGTGGCCCGGATGACGATACGGGTGGCGTCCACCTGGTCGACGATGCCGGTGCGTCGGGCGGCGATGGCGGCGCCGGAGTCGCGGGCGACCACGGCCTCCATGCCGGTGCCGACGAAGGGCGCATCGGCGCGCACCAGCGGCACCGCTTGGCGCTGCATGTTCGAGCCCATCAGCGCGCGGTTCGCGTCGTCGTTCTCGAGGAACGGGATGAGCGCGGCGGCGACCGAGACGAGCTGCTTCGGCGACACGTCCATGAGGTCGACGCGATCGGGGGGCACGACGATGACGTCACCGGCCCGACGGCAGACCACGAGGTCCTCCGTCAGCTTGAAGGTCTCGTCCATCTGCGCGTTGGCCTGGGCGACGTAGTACTTCGCCTCCTCCATCGCCGAGAGATAGGCGACGTCGGTGGTGACGACGCCGTCCTTCACCCGCCGGAAGGGGGTCTCGATGAAGCCGTACTTGTTCACCCGCGCGAAGGTGGCGAGGGAGTTGATCAGACCGATGTTCGGGCCTTCCGGCGTCTCGATCGGGCAGATGCGGCCGTAATGGGTCGGGTGAACGTCGCGCACCTCGAAGCCGGCGCGCTCGCGGGTCAGACCGCCCGGGCCAAGCGCCGAGAGGCGACGCTTGTGCGTCACTTCCGAGAGCGGGTTGGTCTGGTCCATGAACTGCGAAAGCTGTGACGAGCCGAAGAACTCGCGCACGGCCGCGGCCGCGGGCTTCGCGTTGATGAGGTCCTGCGGCATCACCGTGTCGATGTCGACGGAGGACATCCGCTCCTTGATCGCGCGCTCCATGCGGAGCAGGCCGAGGCGGTACTGGTTCTCCATCAGCTCGCCGACCGAGCGCACCCGGCGGTTACCGAGGTGATCGATGTCGTCGATCTCGCCCTTGCCGTCGCGCAGGTCCACCAGCGCCTTCACGACCGCGAGCATGTCCTCGCGGCGGAGCGTCCGCACGGTGTCCTCGGCGTCGAGGTCGAGGCGCATGTTCATCTTCACGCGGCCGACGGCCGAGAGATCGTAGCGCTCGGAATCGAAGAACAGCGAGTGGAACATCGCCTCGGCGGTGTCGAGGGTCGGCGGCTCACCCGGGCGCATGACCCGGTAGATGTCGAACAGCGCGCCTTCGCGAGCCGAGTTCTTGTCCACCGCAAGGGTGTTGCGGATGTAGGGACCGACATTGATGTGGTCGATGTCCAGAACCGGAAGCTCGGAAACGCCGACCTCTTCGAGGCTTTTCAGGAGCTTGTCGGAGATCTCGTCGCCGGCCTCGGCCCAGATCTCGCCGGTCTTGGCGTTGACGAGATCCTCGGCGATGTACTGGCCGATCAGGTCCTCGTCGGTGGCCTTGAGGAACTGCACGCCGCGCTCGGCGATCTGCCGGGCGTTGCGGGCGTTCAGCTTCTTGCCAGCCTCGAGCACGACCTCGCCGGACTCCGCGTCGATGAGGTCGACGGAGGCCTTGAAGCCCTTCAGGCGCTCGGCGTCGTAGGGCACGCGCCAGTCGGCACCGTCCCGGTCGTAGATCACGCGGTTGTAGAAGGTCGACAGGATCTCCTCGCCGTCGAGGCCGAGGGCGAACAGCAGCGAAGTCACCGGGAGCTTGCGCTTCCGGTCGATGCGGACGTGCACGATGTCCTTGGCGTCGAACTCGACGTCGAGCCAGGAGCCGCGATACGGGATGATGCGGGCGGCGAACAGGAGCTTGCCCGACGAGTGGGTCTTGCCCTTGTCGTGGTCGAAGAACACGCCCGGGGAGCGGTGCATCTGCGAGACAATGACGCGCTCGGTGCCGTTGACGATGAAGGTGCCGTTCTCCGTCATCAAGGGCATGTCGCCCATGTAGACGTCCTGCTCCTTGATGTCCTTGACCGACTTCGCACCGGTATCCGGGTCCACATCGAACACGATGAGGCGCAGCGTGACCTTGAGCGGGGCAGCGTACGTGATGCCGCGCTGGCGGCACTCGTCGACGTCGTATTTCGGCTGCTCGAACGTGTACTTCACGAACTCGAGGAGGGCCGTCGAGGAGAAGTCCGAGATCGGGAAGACCGACTTGAACACGGTCTGCAGGCCTTCGTCGCCCCGTCCGCCTTCCGGCTCATCCATGATCAGGAACTGGTCGTAGGACGCCTTCTGAACCTCAATGAGGTTCGGCATCTCGGCGACTTCCTTAATCTTGCCGAAGAATTTGCGAATCCGCTTGCGACCGACCAGCGTGTTGGCCATGGGTGACCTCGCTCCTACGTCCCGCGTACCGGGTGCCCGGGGAAGGCGTCTGCCTCCCGCAACCAGGCTTCGGGCCCGCCCCGCCGGACGACGCCTTCCCGAACTGAAAATCCCGTGGCCCTTGCGCGGGCCGGTCGGGCCGCTTGAAGCGACCATGGCCCACGGGCGTGAACCCGCGGGCCGTTGGTGCCGTCAGGCCCGGAGGGGCCCGACGGAGAGTGACGGGCCGGAACGGCCCATCGCAGTGTCTTACTTGAGCTCGACCTTGGCGCCAGCCTTCTCGAGCTGAGCCTTGAGCTTCTCGGCCTCTTCCTTGTTGACGGACTCCTTGACGGCCTTCGGAGCGCCCTCGACGAGGTCCTTGGCTTCCTTGAGGCCGAGGCCGGTGATCGCGCGGACCTCCTTGATGACCTCGATCTTCTTGTCGCCAGCGGCGGTCAGCATGACCGTGAACTCGGTCTGCTCCTCGGCGGCGGCGGCAGCGCCACCACCGGCGGCCGGGCCGGCAGCCACGGCGACGGCAGCGGCGGCCGAGACGCCCCACTTCTCTTCGAGCATCTTGGCGAGGTCGGCAGCCTCGAGAACGGTCAGCGAGGACAGGTCGTCGACGAGCTTGGCAAGATCAGCCATGTTGGTATTCCCTTGGATATCGGTCTGAACGGATGGGTTGAAAAGGGCGATGCGGCCTCAGGCCGCTTCGCTCTGAGCCTCGTCCTTGGTGGCATAGGCCCCGAACACGCGGGCGAGCTTGGCCGCTGGTGCGTTGACGACCTGGGCGATCTTGGTCGCGGGAGCCTGGATGAGGCCCACGATCTTGCCGCGCAGTTCGTCGAGGGACGGCAGCGAGGCGAGGGCCCTCACACCGTCCGGGTTCAGGGCGGTCGTGCCCATGGCGCCGCCGAGGATCACGAGCTTGTCGTTGACCTTGGCGAAGTCCACCGCAACCTTGGCGGCCGCGACCGGATCGCTCGAATAGGCGAGCAGGGTCGGACCCTTCAGGAGGGGCTTGATGGAGGCGACGTCCGTGCCATCGAGAGCGATGTTGGCGAGGCGGTTCTTGGTGACCTTCACGGTGGCGCCGGCCTGCTTCATCTGCGAGCGCAGCTTCTGCATGTCGGCGACCGTGAGGCCCTTGTAGTGGGCCACGACGACGACGGCGGTGTTCGCGAACACGCCGTTGAGCGTCGAGACGAGATCAGCTTTGGCTGTCCTGTCCACTGGGGCTCTCTCCGGTTGGCGGAACCCGAAAACGGGTCCGCCGGTTGCACATGCCGCCCGGGACGGAACTCGGCTTAACACGAAGCCGGAACGTCCTTGGCGACGCTTCACGGCCCTGTCCCCTACCGCCCCCCGGAACGGGTGGACGACATGGGTGAGATGGTTCAAACCGATGCCTCACCCTGCCCGCGCGATGCGGACCCGGCGAGGGCAGTAGAATTTCGGTCTTCCCAGTCTGTGCAGGCGTGTGGATTAAGCCGGTGACCCGGCGCCTGCAGTCTCGGACAGGACATGGCCGGACGAAGCTCAGAAGGGGTTTCATGCCCCTCAAAGCCTTCCGGCCAACATCACCTGGTTGCGCAGGCGATCTCTCAATCGGAATGCGACCGATCGGTCGATTCCTTTCTCATGGATGAAAACGTTGAGCGGGGTCTATAGAGCCTTGCAAGCAGCCTGCCAAGTGCCCCGAGGCGATTATTCCGTCGCAGGCGACGCTTTTCCCTTGACGCCGCAGGCGGCCCGAAGCCGCCTGCGGATGGGCCACAAAAGCCTGTCAGGTCGGCAGGAATTTGCGGGCGGCCCGCCACCAGGGCTCGCGGGCGTCGCGCTTCTGGTCCGCCTTGGCGGCGTAGAACGAGGCATTGTGCTCGCCGCGCAGGGCTTCCCGGGTGAAGCGGATGAGGTGGTGGGCGACGAAGCCCATGTTGAACACCGCCTCGATCTGTCCGCGCTTCAGGGCGTGGCCGGCGGCGCGCCAGAACACCCGCCGGTAATCGGACAGCAGTCCGACGCGCACAGCGATGTTGAAGCCGAGCACGAGGCCGCGGCGCAGGTTGGTGCGGGTAAGTTTGCCCCTGACCGGCGTCTTGATCCGGTTCGGGTAGGTCACCTCCACTTGGTGCCGGAATCGCTCGAAGATCTGCGCCGGCTCGTAGGCGTGGGCGATGGCCCGGCGCCAGGAGGCCACGACGTCGTCGTGCGGACGCTTGAAGAGCACGTTCGATTCGAGCGCCGCATCGTGGACGAGGCGGTTCTCGCGGGTCAGGCGATCCCAGAGCGGCGTCTTGGGCAGCGCCTGCAGGAGGTTCATCGTCAGCACCGGCACGGCCGACTTGTCGATGAAGTCGATGAGCTTCTGCTCCGACTGATCGGTGTCCGTGTCGAGGCCGAGAATGATGCCCGAGGTCACCTCGAGGCCGAAGCGGTTCAGGGTCTCGATCGCCTCGTACATCGGCACGGCGGCGTTGTGCTTCTTGTCGATTCCCGCGAGAGCGTCCTCCTCGGGCGTCTCAATGCCGACGAAGACGGTCATGAAGTTGGCCTGCCGCATCAGCTCGAGGATGTCGGGCTGCTTGGCCATGTTCAGCGTCGCCTCGCAGGCGAACTGGAGCGGATAGTCATTCTTCTTCTGCCACGCCACGAGGTGGGGCAGCATGTCCTTCGTGGCCTTGCGGTTGCCGATGAAGTTGTCGTCGACGAAATAGACCACAGCCGGATGGCCGGGCTGCGCGATGATGGCGTCGAGCTCACCGAGCATCTGCTCGGGGCTCTTCAGGCGCGGTTGACGGCCGTAAAGCTGCGGGATGTCGCAGAACTCGCAGCGATAGGGGCAACCCGAGGAGAATTGCAGCGATCCGATGAGGTAGCGCTTTAGGGGCGCCGCTTCGTAGGCGGGGGCCGGGAAGTCCGAGAGCGGGAGCCGCTCCTTGGTCTCCAGGCGGACCTGGGCCGCCGGGATCGAGACATCGCGGTCGAGGATCGCGACCAGCTCGTCGGTGGCGTCACCGATCTCGCCGAGATGCAGGTAGTCGAATTCGGGATACTGCTCGGGGGAGCCGGAGACCGAGGGGCCGCCCAGCGCCGTCACCTTCCCGGCCGCGTGGGCGCGGGCGTAGATGTCCCGGATCTGCGGGGCCTGGATGTGCATGCCGGACACGAACACCGCGTCGGCCCAGGCGAAGTCCGTTGCGCCGGCCCGGGCGATGTTCTCGTCGATGAACCGGTACTCCCACGACTCGGGCATGTAGGCCGCGATCAGGAGGAGCCCTTGCGGGGGCATGAAGGCCTTCACGCCGCCCATCAGGGGGTAGGCGTGAGAGAAGGTCCCGAAGGACGGCGTGTAGGCGGGAAAGACGCATAGGATGCGTCGCTTCGAGGTCACGGAGAGGGAGCATCGCATGACTGCATACCTAGCACAGGCCTACGCGAAGGCGTCACCCTCCTGTGTTCTTTTCTTGGGCGCTCCGACGACCGTCCGCTCCTGGAACGGCGCGGGGCATTCCTCCCTCACGGCTCTTTGATCGTGGTCGAACCCGAACCGCCGGTGCGCGATGGTCGGGGAACGCAGACCCCGAGGGCTCGGACCGGCCGCAAGCCGAGAAGCCCTTCCGGCGAGCCTGAGCACAAACGAAAACACCCGGCCGCGAGGCCGGGCGCTTCTATTCTGTTCAAGCCTGAAGGATCAGGCGGTGAGGACGCTCGCGGGCTCGACCTTCACGCCCGGACCCATCGAGGAGGTCACGGCGACGCGCTGGACGTACTGGCCCTTGGCGCCGGCGGGCTTCGCCTTGGAGACGGCGTCGGCGAAAGCCTTGATGTTCTCGACGAGCTTGTCGGCGTCGAACGAGACCTTGCCGATGCCGGCGTGGATGATGCCGGCCTTCTCAACGCGGAACTCGACGGAGCCGCCCTTGGCGCCGGCGACGGCGCCCTTCACGTCCATGGTCACGGTGCCGACCTTCGGGTTCGGCATCAGGCCGCGCGGGCCGAGCACCTTGCCGAGACGGCCGACGAGCGGCATCAGGTCGGGGGTCGCGATGCAGCGATCGAACTCGATCTTGCCGCTCTGGACGATCTCGAGGAGGTCCTCGGCGCCCACGATGTCGGCGCCGGCAGCCTTGGCCTCGTCGGCCTTGGCGCCGCGGGCGAACACCGCCACCCGCACTGTGCGGCCGGAGCCGTTGGGCAGGTTGCAGACACCGCGGACCATCTGGTCGGCGTGGCGCGGGTCGACGCCGAGATTCATCGAGATCTCGACAGTCTCGTCGAACTTGGCGCTGGCCTTCTCCTTCACGAGCTTGATCGCCTCGTCGATGGGATAGAGCTTGAGCGCGTCGATGCCCTCGCGGGCGGCGCGGATGCGCTTGCCTTCGTGTGCCATTGTGCCCTCCCCTTAAGCGACGACGTCGAGGCCCATGGCCCGCGCGGAGCCACGGATCATGGCGACGGCGGCGTCAACCGAGTCGCAGTTCAGGTCGGGCATCTTCTTCTCGGCGATCTCGCGCAGCTGCGCTTCGGTCACCTTGCCGACATTGGAGCCGGCCTTGCCCGGGGTCTTCGAGCCGGAAGCCGGCTTCTTGCCGATCTTCAGGCCGGCGGCCTTCTTCAGGAAGAAGGTGACCGGCGGCTGCTTCATCTCGAAGGTGAAGGAGCGGTCCTGGTACGCCGTGATGACGACCGGGATCGGGGTGCCCTTCTCGATCTGGGAGGTCTTCGCGTTGAAGGCCTTGCAGAATTCCATGATGTTGAGGCCGCGCTGACCGAGCGCGGGGCCGATGGGCGGCGACGGGTTCGCGGCGCCGGCCGGAACCTGAAGCTTCACGTAGCCCGTGATCTTCTTTGCCATAGGGACTGCTCCCAAAGAATGCCCGGCATCCGGCTGGCCTCAGCGCGGACGGAACGGGCGGTTGCAGGTCGCGGTTCGGTCCGTGGACCCCGGCGGCGAACCGGGCGGGCCTCCCGCGTATGACACCGTCGCGCGGGACGGTGGTTCCGCGCGCGGCCGAGGCCGGGCGGGAAGGGACATGGGGCGAGCCGGGGACGACTCACCCGAAATGGGGCCGGATCAGACCTTCTCGACCTGCCCGTATTCGAGCTCGACCGGCGTGGCGCGGCCGAAGATCGACACGGCGACCTTGAGGCGCGACCGGCTCTCGTCGATCTCCTCGACGGTGCCGTTGAAGGAGGCGAAGGGACCGTCGGAAACCCGAACCGTCTCGCCGATCTCGAAGGACACGGAGGGCTTGGGACGGTCGACGCCCTCGGCGACCTGCCCCTTGATGCGCTCGGCCTCCGCATCCGGGATCGGAACCGGCTTGGACTTGTCGGCGCCCAGGAAGCCCGTCACCTTCGGGGTGTTCTTGATGAGGTGGTAGACCTCGTCGGTCAGGTCGCACTTCACCAGGACGTAGCCGGGGAAGAACTTGCGTTCCGCATCGACCTTGCGGCCCCGGCGCACCTCGACGACCTTCTCGGTCGGAACCATGACCTCGTCGAACAGCTCCATCAGGCCACGCTGGGCCGCCTGATCCTTGATGGACTGCGCGACCTTGTTCTCGAAATTCGAGTAGGCGTGGACGATGTACCAGCGCTTCGACACGGTTCTCACCAAATCCTGACGTCAGTCAGCCCGATCACGCCGCAGCGCGCCCGGGCCGAGAAGTTGTTAGGCGCCGACCCCGAGGATCAGAGTCACGAGATAGCGCAGCGCCTGGTCCACCACCGTGAAGAAGATGCTCGCCACCACAACCATGATGAACACCATCACGGTGGTCACGACGGTCTCCTTGCGGGTCGGCCACGTGACCTTGCGGCCCTCGTCGCGAACCTGGCTCAGGAACTCGGCCGGACCCACGCGCTTCTGCGCGGGGCGCACCGGCGGGGTCGCCCGAGGGGGCGTCGGCGTGGTGGAGCCGCGCTGCGGGGTGCGCGCGAGATCCACTTTCTTCGATGCTTCGTTCGATGCCATGGCGCCAACAACAGGGAGATCGGCCCGAGCTTCGGGAAAGCGCGACGCGGCGGCTCCGGGGAGGAGCCTGCATCGACGGCCTTCATCGATCTCGGAAGGCGACCGCTCTAACGCAAGTCGCCGGGCTTGTCGACTGCGCCCGGCCGGACTTCGCTGAGGAGCGATCTGCTGAAAGGGAAGAGGGCTGGGAGGATCGACGGGTCTGATGCGGCCAAATGGCAGGAGTGGAGGGACTCGAACCCGCAACCTCCGGTTTTGGAGACCGGCGCTCTGACCAGTTGAGCTACACTCCTATGCGAAGGACGAGTCCTTCGCCGCGGCGCTGCTATAGACCGGTCGCGAGGGCTTCGCAATGGTCAAACGGCGTCGTCGGCGAAGAACCTTTGCGACGGCTCTCAGGCCGGCGCGGACCCTGGAAACGCGGACCCTGGAAACGCGGACCTCGGAAACGCGGACCTCGGAAACGACAACGGCGCCCCGGAGCGATCCGGGGCGCCGCGTCGTGTCACCGGTCGGGTGTCCCGCGAGGGGCGCCCGATGGCGGCGGGTCTACTCGTTGATGGCGGCGACGACGCCTGCGCCGACGGTGCGTCCGCCTTCACGGATGGCGAAGCGCAGCTTCTCTTCCATGGCCACCGGCACGATCAG
>NZ_LMNE01000030.1:0-17353 GCF_001423285.1 Methylobacterium sp. Leaf111
TCCACATCCGGTGTCCGCGATTGCCTTCGCGACATCCCGCGCCTCCAAAATGGCGCCCCCAGAACTAAACCTACCAGACAGCCAGCTTTGCCGGCCTAGAAAAAAACACCGGCGCGATGACGCCGGTGCCCAGACCCGATGCAGGCGGAGGATGGTGGAGTCGTAGGGTCCCGGGGACCCTACGGCTTGCCGCGCTTCGCCATGAGCTGCTCGATCAGCGAACCGCCCTTTTCGATGGCAGCGAGTTCCTCCGCGACCGCGTCCACGGTCTCGCGGATCTGTTCCGGCGTATGCTCCGAGGTGATGAAGAAGCGCAGGCGCGACGCTCGTTCCGGCACGGCCGGGTGGATGATCGGCTGAACGTTGATGCCGCGCTTGAAGAGGCGGTCCGACAGCGTCACCGACTTCAGGGAGTCGCCGACGATGACGGGGATCACCGCGAGGCCGAGGCTGGTCCCGGTGTCGAGCCCATGCTTCTTCGCGCAGGACAGGAACAGGTGGCCGTTCTGCCGCAGACGCTCCACCCGGTGCGGTTCGGCATGCATGATCTCGAGCGCCGTTTCGGCCGCGGCCGCGAGAGGCGGCGAGATGCCGACGCTATAGATGAAGCCGCCAGCCGTGCACTTGAGGTACTCGATCAACGCCGCCGGTCCGGCCACGTAACCGCCGCAGGTGGACAGGGTCTTCGAGAGGGTGCCCATCCAGATATCGACCCCGTGGGGATCGACGTCACAATGTTCGGCCAGACCGATGCCGGTCCGCCCGAGGACGCCGAGCCCGTGCGCGTCGTCGACCATCAGCCAGGCGTCGTAGCGCTGCTTCAGGGCGATGAGTGCCGCGAGGTCCGGCGCATCGCCGTCCATGCTGTAGAGGCCTTCCACCACGATCAGCGCCCGGCGATGCTCGTGGCGCGTGGCGCCGAGCAACGTCTCCAGGGCGTCGAGATCGTTGTGGGAGAACGAGCGGCGCTGAGCGCCGGAGAGCTGAGCGCCGGTGACGATGCTGTTGTGGCTGAGGGCGTCGTGGAAGATCACGTCGCCCGGCTCCAGCAGGGCGCCGATCGTGGTGACGTTGGTGGCGTGGCCGCTCACCATCACCACGCAGGCCTCGGTGTCGTAGTGGTCGGCCAGGGCCTTCTCCAGGGAGAGGTGTCCCGGTCGCTCACCGGCCACGATCCGGCTGGCCGACGCCGACGTGCCGTAGGTTTCGATCGCACGGGCCGCCGCGGCGTTGACGTCGGGATGCCCGTTCAGACCGAGGTAGTCGTAGGACGAGAAGTTGACGAACGACTTGCCGGCGATGCGCGTCGTGGCGCCGGCCTTGGTCTCGTGCACCCGGAAGAACGGATTGCCGAGGCCGATCAGATCGGCCGCCGAGCGCTGGAGGCGCAACTCCCGGTATCCCGGCAGGGACTCGAAATTCTGTACGGACCCATCGCCCGCCGGGCGCTGCGCCGGACGGGCGGGAGCCGTCCGGTTGGCGTTTCGCCCGAGGCGGTTCGTGACGAAGCCCGCCAGGGCCGCGCGTCCGCCGTCCGGTCTCGCGGAATTGCTCATGCGGCATGCCTCAAGGGGGAATCGCTCACGGGAGGATTTCTTTGATCGCGAGGCTGTTTTCTTCGACCATCGCGTGGAAGGGCTCGAGGGTGCGGACATCCACCCCCTCGCTGGCGTGACGCTGGGCCAGGCTCATCACGGCCGCCGCCGCCTCGTCCACCGGAGCCGCGATCGACTGGATCAGGGTCTCGGTGAGTTCGTTGACGGTGAGGCCGGAGGAGATGCCGGACGGCGGCGCCTCGAGGGCGAAGCGCTCCTGCAGGCTCGCGCCGAGTTCGACGCCCATCAACGAGTCGAGACCGATCTCGGAGAGGTGGCGCACGCGGCTGATGTCGTCCTTGGGCAGGCGCAGGATCCGGGCGATGTCCTCCACGATGGCGTCGGCCACCGTCTTGCGCACCGAGTCGATGTCCTGCGTCTTCAGGAGCAGGCCGATATTGATGGCCGCCACCGTTCCGGCTTCCATCTGCTGGTCCGAACCGAGCTCGGCGTAGCTCGGGCTCTTCATGGTGGCGAGGCGCTCGCGCGCCTTGCCCCAATGCATCGACGCGATGGCGATCACGGCGTCGTCCGGGCTCGACCCCTGGCCTTCGAGCGCGTCGGCCATGAGGTCGAGGCAGTGGCGGGCATCCATCGGCGTCACGCCGACGCGACCCGCCAAGGTCTCCATCACCGCACGGTTACGGGCCAGCACGCCGACATCGCCGATGGCCCCCCAGGCGACGGCCAGCGCCGGCAGGCCGAGCTTGCGCCGGCGGCGGGCGAGGCCTTCCATGAAGCCGTTCGCGGCCACGTAGGCGCCCTGTCCGGGGTTGCCGATGAACGTCGTGGCCGAGGAGAACATCACGAAATAGTCGAGCGCGCGCGCGCGCGTCGCTGCGTCGAGATGCTCGGCACCGATGACCTTCGGACGGATGACCGTGTCGAGGGCGGCGGCGTCGATGTTGGCGATGAGGCCATCCTGGAGCACCATCGCGCCGTGGATCACGCCGGCGAGCGACCGGCCCCCGCGCTCCACCTCGGCCAGCAGCGCATCCACCGCCTTGCGGCTGGTGATGTCGCAGGCCATCGCGGCCACGGCGACGCCGCGGGCGCCGAGATCGGCCACGACCTGCTTGGCCTCGGGACTCGCGGCCCCGTTGCGGCCGACGAGGACGATGTGCTTCGCACCCCGGTCCGCGAGCCAGCGCGCCGCCTCGATGCCGAAGCCGCCGAGACCGCCGGTGACGAGGTGGACACCCTCGGGAGAGATCGTGAAGGCGGACTTCTCCGTCTGCATCACGCTGCCGGGCTTCGGCGGTGCGATGACGATCTTACCCACATGCCCCGATTGCTGCATCAGCCGGAAGGCGTCCGAGACCTCGTCCGCCGTGAAGGGCTGGAAGGGCAGAGGCTTCAGGCCGCCTTCCTTGAACAGGGACATCACCTCCCGGAACAGCCGGGCCCCGTCCTCGCCCTGGTGCTGGAGCACCTGGTCGAGATCGACGCCGAAATAGGACAGGTTCCGGCGGAACGGACGCAGGCCGATATGGGTGTTGGCGACGTAGTCGCGCTTGCCCAGCTCGATGAAGCGGCCGAAGGGCTTGAGGACGTTGAGGCTGCGCTCCATCGCCTCGCCGAACAGGCTGTTCAGCACCACGCCGACGCCGTCGCCGGTGATGCGGCGGACATCGTCCACGAAGGCGAGGGAACGCGAGTCGAGCACGTGCTCGGCCCCCAACGCCTTGACCAGGGCGCGCTTCTCCCGCGAGCCGGCCGTGGCGATGACCCGCGCACCCTTCATCTTCGCGATCTGCAGGGCGGCCAGACCGACGCCGCCGGCTCCGCCATGGATCAGGACCCACTCGCCGCGGCGCAGGCGGGCGCAGCTGACGAGGCCGTAATAGGCCGTGAGGAAGGCGACCGGCACAGTGGCGGCGGCCTGCGGATCGAGGCCGGGCGGGCTCGGGGCCACGACGAGCTCGGGGACGACGATGTGGGTCGCGAAGCCCGACTGCGCGAAGGCGACGACGCGATCACCGGGCTTGAAGGCGTCGACGCCCTTGCCGACGGAGAGGACCCGGCCGGCCACTTCCAGCCCGAGGCGCGGACCCGCGAAGCCATCCTCCAGGATCTCCTCCGGCAGCATCGACAGGGCCCAGAGGACGTCGCGGAAATTGAGACCCGTGGCCTCGACCGCGATCTCGACCTCGCCGCGCTCGGGAGCCCGGCGGGTCGCCGGCCCCCAGGCCATCTCGTTGAGGCCGCCGGTATTGCTGCGTTCCAGGCGGGCCGCCTCGGCCGGAACCGCATCGGCGCCGGGACGACGGGAGAGCTGGCCCGGCGAGAACCGGATCACACGGGTCCGGTCGGCGTCGAGGATGATCTCGGTCTCGAGCGTGCCCGAGAGGATGAGGTCGCGCAGCCGCTCGGCGGCGGCCTTGGTCGAGAGCGCCTCGGCGAGGTCGATCCGACGCACGTCGAGATTCGCCACCTCGTTGGCAAGCGTCCGGCTGAAGGCCCAGACGCCGGCCTCCACGGAGCCGGTCGGATCCCCCGCATCGCGGGTGGCGCCGGGGCAGACCACCCAGAGCCGGGTCTGGCGGCTGCCGAGATGCTCGACGCAGCGCTTCAGGCTCAGGCAGCGCTCCCGCAGGCGGTCCGCCGCGGCACCGGTATGGTTGAAGGCGCCCGCGAGGAAGACGACCGTGTCGGGGGTCTCGCGTTCCAGTTCGAGCAGCGACTGCTCCGAGTCGAGGATGATCGAGACGTGGACGCCGCTCGCCACCAGCAGGGTCGCCAGGGACGAGGCCGTCTCCGCCGCGACAGCGTCGTGCGAGCCGATCACGAACGCGAAGGTCTGGCCGGGCGCCGGCTTGGCGCGCACCGGCGCCTCGGCGATGAACAGAAGATCGTCCCCGTTGGCGGAGACGGCGCGATCGACGGCCACCCGCACGAGGCCGGTGTCGCTCAGCGCACGCTGCCACCCGGTGATGTCGTCGAGACGGCCCACCGGCAGGTCGGCCGTTGCCTCGAACCAATCCGGGGTCAAGCCGAACACCAGATCGCGGAACAGCGACGCTCCCGGCTCGACGGCGACGAGGAAGCCACTGGTCGCGAGCGCGTCGGCGACCTTGCCGAGCAGGGCTCGCTCGGAGCGATGCAGGACGTTGCTGGCCAGGATCACATCGAAGCTGCCTGCCGACAGCTCGGCCGTATCCTCGATGACGGTGAGGCCGCGCGGCAGGGCGAGGCGCGCCCGCTCCGCCAGGCGACGATCGGCTTCGAACACGGTCAGCTGCGCCTCGATGCCGTCCGTGAAGGCGGCGGCCTGCGCCGAGAGCGGTCCGAATCCGACCTGAAGTACCCGCAACGCACGGTCGCGGGGCAGGGCGGCACGGCCGGACTCGACGAGATCCGCGATCACGTCGGCCGCGGCCCGGGCCGTCGCACTGCGCAGGACGAAGGCGTCGAGGGCGTTCTGCGAGAGGGTCGGAGCCTCCGTCAGATCACCCGAGAGCAACCGGCCGACGACGGCGCCGATATCGGCGGTGAGCACGAGTTCGGCCGAGAGTTCGGGGTGATCCGCCGCGATCCAACGCATGATTTCGTCGGGTGCCGGCAGGGACACATCCTTGCGCAGGGTCCAGCGCTCGCCGTCGAGGGTGGCGAGGTCGCTGCTCTCCAGGGCGTAGAGGGCGTTCAGGAGCCAGGGGCGCATCGCCTCCGGCACGCGGTCGTCGATCGCCACGGTGCCGGAGCGCTGGAGGCCCTCCGCCAGGCGGTAGGCCATCGACGTCGCCCAACCTTCGAGAAGGAGGTGCCCCGGTGCCAGCGGCGCCTCGGCAGGTGCGACGGCGGCCTTGCAGGCCGGACGGATCGCGTCGGCGACGCGCTTTCCGCGCTCCATCGCGATGGCGGTGGGTTCGGTGGCAAGCTCGGGCCGCTGCGCGATGGCGTACGCGGCGAGATCGCTGCCGTTCTTCGAGCGGAGCGCCTGAAACCGCCCCTCGCGCAAGGTGGCGATGACGGCGCCCTCGGCATCCACCAGGGTAAAATCGGCCAGGATGCTGCGCTCGTTGGCACGCCGGGTCCGGATCATCGCCCGGGCGATGACGGCCCCCGGCTTGACGAGGCGGATTTCGCCGAAGCGAACCGGGACATAGGCCTTGGTCGACCCCTCGCCCATCAGACCGGCGAAGAGCAGGATGAGGCCGTGGAAGCAGGAATCGAGGCGCGCGGGGACGAGCCCGAAGCGCCCGTCGGCCTCGGCGGGCAGGAGCTCCGAGACGATGGTGGTCTCGTCGAGGCGCGCACTCGCCGCGACCTGACGGAAGCTCGGGCCGAAGCCGAGACCCGAGGCGGCGGCCAGGCGGTAGAGGGCTTCGCCCGCCACCGCGTGTTCGGCGGGAACGTGCAGGTCCACCGGGGCGGGCGCCGGGAAGGTCCCATCGATGATCTTGGCCGCGGCGTGGAGCTGCCAGGCGGCCTGGGTCAGGCGTGGCCGGCTGAGAATCTGGATGGCGTTGCCCGAGCCGGCGACCCGCACCGCGACCTCGCGCAGGGATTCCTCGCCGAACACCATCGGCGACTGGATCTCGAAGTCCGCGAGCGTGACGCTGTCCGTCTTCATCGCCTCGCGGGCAACACCGAGGGCCATCTCGATGAAGGCCGCGCCGGGCAGGATCGCCTGCCCGTCGATGCGGTGATCATCGAGGTCCGGCACCGTCGCGATGTCGACGTGGCCGTGCCATTCGAGGCCGTCCGGTGCGACGCGGGAGCCGTAGAGCGGATGATAGGGACGCGGCGTCGCCGCACCGACACCCTCGGTGGTCTCGGCGAGCCGGAAGGGTCGACGCTGCCAGGGATAGAGCGGCAGCGACACGTCGCCCGTCGGATTCGCCCCGAAGACCGTCGCCTCATCGACGGCGGCGCCCTGCACGAGGGCGGCCGCGACGGTGCGGGCGATCGGATCGCCGCCCGCCGGCTTGCGGTGGAGGACGCCGATCGTGGCGTTCTCGATGCCGAGGGGCTCGATGGCGTCGCCGATATGCGACAGCAGGGTCGCGCGGGGCCCCACTTCGATGAAGACGCGGGCGCCCTGTCGGGTTGCCTCCTGAACGGCCTCGCAGAAGCGCACCGGTTCACGGATGTTGCGCCACCAGTAACCGGCCCCGAACTGATCTCCGGCCAGCACCTTGCCGGTGACGGTCGATACCATCGCGGTCTTTGCAGCGTGCGGCTTGAGCCCAGCGAGGTCCCGCAGCAGCGGCTTCTCGGTCGGGTTCATCAACCGGCCGTGGAAGGGGTACTCGAGGTCGAGCTTGCGCCCGCGACGACGCTTGCGCGTCAGCGCCTTCATGGCCGCATCGATATCCTCCACCGGGCCGGCCACCGTGATGGCCTTGGGGCTGTTATAGGCGGCGATGTCGAGGCTCGGGTAATCCTTCAGGAACAGTTCGATCTCGTCCGCAGGGGCGAGCAGCACGGCCATCGTTCCGAAGCCGCGCGTCGTCTCCTGGTGCTTGCTCCGGTAGAAGATGACCTTCACGGCCTGTTCGAGGCTCAAGATCCCGGCGGCTTCCGCCGCGGCGATCTCGCCGACGCTGTGGCCGAGGACGTAGCTCGGCTTGAGGCCGTGGGCCCGCAGCGCCGTCGTCGAGGCGCTCGAGATCGCGAAGATCAGGGGTTGCGACACCCGCGTGAGGGCGAGGCGCTCCTCCAGATCCTCGGCGAACAGGGCCTCCTTCAGGGACCAGCCCGAAAGGGTGTGGAACAGGCCGTCGATGCGGTCGAAGGCCTCGCGGAAGACGGCGTTCTCGTCATAGGCCTCACGACCCATGCCGGCCCACTGACTCCCGTTGCCGGAATAGACAAAGGCGACCTCCGCCGCGCGGTCCACGGCGGTCCCCAGAAGGGCGTCGGGGGCATCCTCGGCCTCACCGACGGCGCGCAGGACCCCCGGAAGATCGGCATCCAGGGAAACGGCCAGGCGCGAGGACAGACGCTCGCGACGATGGGCGGCGGCCGCGGCGATCCGGGCGATCTCGGCCTTGTCGGCGCCGTCGAAGCGCTCGGCGTAATCGAGGGCGAGTTCGTTGAGGGCGGCACGGCTCTGGGCCGAGAGCAGGAGCACTTCCGGCATCCGGGCCGCATCGGGGGCGACCGAGGCGGCACGAACCGGCGGGCCGTCCGTGAGGACGACGTGCGCGTTGGTGCCGCCGAACCCGAAGGAATTGACGCCCGCGAAGCGCGCCTTGCCATCGCGCGCCAGCGGCAGCGGCTTGTTCGTCACCGACAGGTTCAGGTCCCGAAAGGGGATCTCGGGATTCAGTTCGGCCGCGTGAAGCGAGGTCGGGAAGAGGTCGTGCTCGAGAGCGAGGCTGGCCTTCAGGAGACCGGCAAGGCCCGAGACCGGCTCGGTGTGGCCGATGTTGCTCTTGATCGAACCGATCGGCAGCGGCGCCTTGCGGGGACGACCGAGCTTGCCGCCGATGGCACTCGCCTCGATCGGATCGCCCACCGGCGTACCGGTGCCGTGGGCCTCGACGAAGACCACCGCGTCGAGGTCGATTTCGGCCTCGCGGTAGACCTGCTCCAGAAGCGCACCTTGGGCATAGCCGGAGGGCAGGGAGATGCCGGTGGTGCGCCCGTCCGAATTGACGCCGCTGGCCGCGATGACGCCGCGCACGGTGCTGCCGTCGCGCAGGGCCGCTTTCGCGGATTTCAGCACGAGCACCACACCGCCCTCGGAGCGCACGTACCCGTCGGCGCTCGACGAGAAGGCCTGGCACAGGCCGGTGCGCGAGAGCATCTGCGCGTTCGAGAAGCAGATGAAGTTGAAGGGGCTCGCGAGAAGGTTCACGCCGGCGACGACCGCCGTGTCGATCCGACCGCTGGAGATGGCCGCCACCGCGGCATCGAGGGCGACGAGCGAGGACGAGCAGGCCGTGTCGACGGTGAAGCTCGGTCCCTTCAGGTCGTAGATGTAGGAGATGCGGTTCGACAGGATCGAGAGCGTGTTCCCGGTGGCCGCGTAGGCGTCGCCCGACGAGGTGTCGAGGACGCGCAGGTTGCCGTAATCCAAGGAGGAGGCGCCGACGAAGACGCCGATCTGGGTCCCCGCCACGTCCGAGGGGCGCAGCCCGGCATCTTCCAGGGCTTCCCAAGTCAGTTCCAGCAGCAGGCGCTGCTGCGGGTCCATCTGCTCGGCCTCACGGGGCGAGATGCCGAACACGCCCGGGTCGAACGACCAGATGTCGTCGAGGACGCCGGCGGACCACGTATAGCTCTTGCCACGCTCCTGCGCGCGCGGGTGTCCGAACCGCTCCAGGGACCAGCGGTCATCCGGGATGCGACCGACGGCGCATCGCGCCTCGGTCAGGAGCTGCCAGAGCCCGTCGACGCTCGAAGCGCCGGGAAGCCGGCAGGCACGGCCGATGATCGCGATGTCTGTACGTTGTGTCACGTTCGATTCGCACACGCTCTTGAACGGGGGACAGGACCGACTTGTACCACCGGTGGCAACCAGCCCGATCCTTAGTATGGCTCCAGGCTACTGTCCAACCGGAGCGCCGGGAATCAGGGCAATCACCGACCGGACACAGGGACCCTGTTGCACGTATTCATCGATCATTCCGGCAAGATGAGGGAGCAAAGTGCCGCGCCTCACGACGACGACTGCTCGATCACATGCAGGAATTCCAAACAAATGCCACAAACCGGGACGGCTTCCCCGACCTGACTTATGGACCATCGCCGACCGAAGTCACCGGCCCGTTACGCCGGCATCCTGGCAGGGGAGGGACCTGAAGGCAGGAAGGGTGCGGACCAGCGTCGCCCCCTGTGATTCAGACCCAGCTGCCACCCTGTTTCGCAACGGTTCATCGCTGTGCCGAAGCCATCCAGGGAAGGCGGGTAGACCGGCTGATTACGGCGACTTTGCGGTGCGAGGGGACGACGCTGCGCCGCAACATCAGAGCCGATAGCGCGCGGCGATCTTCGAGAGATTGGGATTGTAGTACGGGTCCGCCCGCAGAACCGCCCCCCATCGGTCTTGCATCACCCGGACCTCGCGCTCGAACCGGGCCAGTTTCTCGGGTGTGTCCTCCGCGCCGCGGCTCTTCGATTCGTGGTGGATCAGCCGCGCATGCGGTGTCCACACGATCCGATACCCCTGCGCACGCAGCCTGAGGCAGAGGTCGACGTCGTTGAACGCGACGGCGAGGTCGTCCGCGTCGAAGCCCCCGCTCTCCGAGAAGACCGACGCCCGGAGGAGCAGGCAGGCGCCGGTCACGGCCGAGACCTCCTGCGTCAGGACCATCCGGGCGAAGTACCCGGGGTCGTCCTCGGACAGCCCGGGATGGCTGTGCCCGGCCACGCCGCCGATCCCGAGGACGATGCCGCCGTGCTGCAGCGTGCGGTCCGGGTAGAGCAGCTTCGCGCCCACCGCGCCGATGTCCGGCGTCAGCGCGATGGACACCATCTCGCGCAGCCAGCCGGGCTCGATGACCTCGACGTCGTTGTTCAGGAACAGGAGCAGCGGCCCCCGGGCCGCTGCCGCGCCTCGGTTGGAGAGGTCGGAAAAGTTGAAGAGTCCGGGCACCGACACGACACGAACGCGCGCGTCGTTCGAATAGCGCGCGAAGAGGTCGCGCGTGCGGGGCTCCCGGCTGTCGTTGTCGACGATGAGCACCTCGATGGCCGGATAGTCCGTCGCGTCGAGAACACCCGCGAGGGCCACGGCGAGCAAGTCCGCGCGGTCGCGCGTCGGAATGACCACCGAAACGAGGGGAGCCGGCTCCGGGACCGGACGGACGAGCCGGTTGAACCCGAGGGGGCCGCGCACCGCCGTCGCCCGCAGGGGGGCGGCCACCTCGGCCAGCGCGCGCAGCCGCGCCATCTCGCTCCGCTCCAGGGCCCGGTCCGAGAACGTCCCCGAGCCGCCGGCGGCACGCCAGTGGTAGAGGATCCGCGGAATGTGCCGGATGCGATCCGGCGTCAGACGCGCCGTGATCCGCAAGAGGAGATCGTGGTCCTGGCTGCCCTCGAAGCCCGGGCGCAGGCCGCCCACGGCCCGGATCGCCTCCGTGCGGATCACCGTGAGGTGATTGATGTAGTTCTGGCCGTAGAGCAGCTCGCGATCGAACCCCGACTTGAAGTGCGGCTCGAAGCGACGCCCACGCCCGTCGATCTTGTCCTCGTCGCTGTAGATCAGGACGAGATCGGGCGCGGCACGGATCGCGGTCGCGACGTGGTAGAGCGCCCCCTCGGCCAGCACGTCATCGTGGTCGAAGAAGGCAACGAAAGGACCGGTCGCCTGCGCGAGGGCGTCGTTGGTGGCGCGGGCGATGTGACCATTCTCCGCACGCCGGACGACGTGAATGCGGGGATCCTGCTGGGCGTGACGGGCCAGGAGGCGTGGGATCGCCGGATCCGTCGAGGCGTCGTCGACGATCGAGAGCTCCCAGTTCGGATAGAGCTGCGCGCGGACCGACCGGATGGCGGCGTCCAGGACGCGCGGGGCGGGATCGTGCACCGGCATCACCACCGAGATCCGCGGCGCGTCCGGCCAGGCATCGATCGCGTCGCGGATGCGCCGCCGATCGGCCTCGGAGAAGGTATCGAATCGGGCGATCCACGTGGCGTAGCCGGTCTCCGTCCGATCGTGGAGGGCCCGCAGGAGCAGCGCCCGCCCGCGAACCTTGAGGCCGAGGGCGCGCCAGTACAGGGCGCGCGCGGCGAGGGCCGGGCTCCGGCGCAGGGCGCGCGCGACGAGGCCGATCCGCCGGACCCGGCGGATCGCGAAACCGTCGAGGTGGAACCCCGTTTCGCGGGCGAGGGGCGCCAGGTGCAGGGCTCGCAGCCCTTCGGGCAAGCGCCCCGTCCAGACGAAGCGATCCCCGCCCTCCGCCTCCTCGGAGAGGGCCACGATGCCGGGCCGACCGTCCGGGCCGAGGACCCGCGCGCTGAGGACCAGCCGGCAGACGCCCGCGCTCCCGACGTCCCGGAACCGGATCGTCGCCCAGGTCCCGCCGAGACCGGCATCCGCGAGGTCGAGGTCGAAGCTGGGGCCATCCGGGACGAAGCGCCGCGTCGAAGGCCCCCTGCGAATCCAGGGGAGCGAGACGGCCGGCAGCGAGCCGGACCGGTTCGGGGTCTTCATCCCTGGCTCACTCCATCGCGGACCGTACCCGAGGCAGCAGGGCCGGACCTTCCCGCGAGCGTCATCGAACGGCGGGACACCGCAGGGCGGGCCCGATCATCGCCCCCGCTCCCCCGGTCGGCGTCGCCGCCCCAAGCGCGAACGGCCTTCCCGCGCCCACCGTCGTTTCCGCCCCGCATCGTTCCACCGCAAGCCCCAACCCGCCTGTTCCGGCCGCCTGCCCCGGTCGGCGCGCCGGACCGGCCCGCGCCACCGGAAGGCGACCGGGCCCGGCTTACCGCATTTTCGCGGGTCACACAGGGCCGATGCCGGGGCCGGGGATCGCCCGACCGGCAGGCCGAACATTCGCGCGGCGAGGGCCCTTGCGTACCCCGAAACCCCAGGCTATAGCCCCCTCCACCGGCGCCGAGCGGCACCGGTGAGGGCGCGTAGCTCAGCGGGAGAGCACTACCTTGACATGGTAGGGGTCACAGGTTCGATCCCTGTCGCGCCCACCATCTATCTCTCTGATGTCACAGGAATTTTCCTGACGAGAGATAGGCCAGCGGTTAGTGATCGCTGGTTCGGTGAACCTGATCTGGGTTCGGGTCAGCGATACTCCAGGTTCAGCATCGATTGAACCTAGTGCCCAGAAAGCTCATCAATCGCGCTCCTGCCCCCTCGAGCGCGCAATCAGCGCGCCCTTCTACCGCGATGCGAGGCACCGGTTTGCGCTGAACGCTGCCGCTCCCTTTACATTAAATTCAGTCTTCCAAGCATCTCATTGTGCGAAGTTTCTTGGCTACCAGAGCCGAGATAAACCTTGCTGGCTTGGAGTCATCTGTGGCTGCGAATATTAATTCACAATTTACAATCAAGCTTGAGCAAGACACCGGCATTTCTCAAACAGACAATATCACCAATGTCTCATCTTTTACTGGGACTGCAACGCCGAACTCAGTACTAGATTTACTCGACGGTGAACAGCTGATCGGATCGGTACAAGCCGATGGATTGGGCAACTACCGATTTGCCCCACCACATCTTACGGATGGGGCACACACGATCAATGTACGCGACACATCCAGTTCAGAAAGCGCGTCCCTTCAATTCACGCTGGACACGCTGAGACCGACACTTACGCTCGTTTTGTCGAGCGGAACGAACACACCCGAACATCCTAACGACAACCAACCGCTGCCTTCACTGATCGATGGTAGTGGCATCGTATTAAATGCAGCATCACTCCTCCGCACGCTTCGCGTTGGAGGAGTAGTCAGCGGCGTAGAACTCGATGCGTTCCCAAGATTACAGGCGACCGTTCAGGTCGAGAACCTCGAAGGCATCAAACTTGTCGAAAAATCTTTAAATGTTGTATCAAATTCACTCGGAGATTATTACGCCTTCAAGATTCAGATGCCAGATGATCCGAGCTTCTTATCTTATATTTCTTCGATTGTTGATGGAAAATACAGTGTTTTGGCGCATGTGTCAGACGTGGCCGGGAATTCCATATCAACCAGTCCAATTCCACTCACCGTCGACACGAAAAAGCCTGAGCTCTCCATATCTCAGCAGACTGTAGATTTTAGGGTCGATACCCCTAAGCTTTACATCACCGGGAAAATTGAATCTTCGCCTGGAACTTCACTTCATCTAGTTGATAACAATGAAACATCTCTACAAGCAAATATAATTAACGATGGCAGGTGGGAATTGTCGTCTACATTGAATAATTCCGCCTTTTATCTTCACGCAGAAGCGAAAGATGTCGCCGGGAATATTAGTACGACCGCCTCCACCCCGAAAATCGAAGCTGCCTCTGTATCATTTGATTCCAATCTCAGGGATACAGAGATACTTGGCTTTGGCAACGTTAGCAGATTTGCTTTGAATACCGCCGCGGAATTTACAGCCATCGACGCAAAATCATTCATTTTTCTGGACGGGTCAGTAGAAAATATTATCAAATTCGGCTCATTGATTGACAACTTATATTATTACAGTAAAAATACTGATATTTGGGCCATGAAGGTGAACGCCGCCGAGCACTTCAATTCGTACGGCTGGCATGATGGCCTGAATCCAAACGAATTTTTCTCCACGTCTGGATATCTAGCTACAAATACAGACGTCAAAACATCCGAAATGAACCCATTAATTCACTATGACACCTACGGCTGGAAGGAAGGGCGCGACCCATCTGCCGGTTTCGACAGCCAGCAGTATTTAGCACGTAATCCAGATGTGAAAGCAGCCGGCATCGATCCGCTCGCGCATTACCTCGCGAATGGACAGTCGGAAGGTCGACAAGCCTACGCAGCAATAGGCAAGGCAGCCGACCTTGCCACGCATCCTGGCTTCGACGCCGAGTACTATCTCTTGGCTAACTCAGACGTGGCCAAAGCCGCGCTGGCAGCTGGTGGCGACACATTCGCGTTCGCCTACAGCCACTACGAGACCAACGGCTGGCACGAAGGGCGCAACCCGAATGCGGTGTTCGACACCAAGGGCTACCTTGCGGCCTATATGGACATCGCGGCAGCCAACATCGACCCTCTCGCGCACTACGAATCGTTCGGCTTCAAGGAAGGCCGTGATCCTTCCGCGCACTTCGACATCAATGGCTATCTCGCTGCCAACGGCGACGTCAAAGCAGCCGGTCTCGATCCTATGCTCCACTACCTGCAGTATGGCGGGCTCGAAGGGCGGGCCATGCTGGATGACGGTCACTTCGGTTAGTGATCTCCGGAGGCAGGCTGAGGCTGCGCGCTTCGGTCTGCCTACTCTGGTCGGTTCCTGCCGTGACGCTGGTCCGCTGCGTGCTATCTCAGCTGCATGGCTGAGTATCCCACCACCGGCGAGCTCTACAAGGCGAAGGCCATCCTTGAGGCAGACGTGGCCGCCGCGGTCGACGCCTTCATAGCGGATCCGACTACCACGGCGTTCCTGTTCGGCGATGGTTACAGCGTCGACATCGCCGAGGCTGTCAGTAGCCACGATTGGGCGAAAGTAACCGTCGCGAACAAGGAGGCCACGGACCACCTGAAGTGGGTTGCCGTGCGCACCGCGATCCTGCTGGCCCGGCCAGAGAGGCATCGACGATGACCGAGCGTGACGCAGGCTACTTGCAAGCCCTTGCGGACGTGCAAGGTGAGGTTCGGAAAACGGTGCAGGATCCCAGCACCTCCCGCGAGGGAAGGCTCGAACTTCTCGGCGTGCTGTCGTTCCTGTCCGACCTCGTCGACGTGAAGGTGCGGGCCTACCACGATGAAGCAGCAGCCAGCACATTCGCGGAGGACAGGTGGGAGCGCGAGCCTTGACGGACGCCGCTCCGCCCTGGCGCAAGATCACGACCGACGACTATCACCCGCGCATCTTCCCAGCGACGACCCCCAGCGCGCAATGGATTGCGTCGACCAACTGCGTCGCAGCGCTCCTGGGTGAGCAACACCGCGGCGAGTGCCGGCTCCGGCTGGTCTTACGCGAGTCGGTGGACCTCAAACCAGGGCCGAAGGCCGACCCACTGTGGGTCTGGGACTATGACGCCGGGCCGCCCGCGTTCACCTGTGTGGCCGAGACCTGGATCCAGACCAAGGATGGGCGCCGGCGGCGTGTCGGTGAAACGGGTTCGCGAGGTGAACCAATTAAGCCCGGCCGGCTATCAAAGCTGCCAAGCCCAGAAACTCAGTAGGATGACAAATTTAAGCCTCAAGACAATTAGGCATTCAATATACCATCGTCAAAATACGCTCTACCCTCAATTACCCCAAAATCAATATAATGCAGCAAAGGATTGATGCCAGCAGCTGCAACGTCTGGGTTGGCTGTAAGGTACGCCTTCGTATCGAATGCACCGGATGGATCTCGCCCCTCCTTCCATCCAAAATCCAGATAGTGCTCTAGGGGATTGAGTCCCGCCTCTGCGACGTCCTTATAAGCCTCTAGATAAGAATTTGTACTGAAGAAAGCATTTGGATCTCTACCTTCCTTCCACCCAAACTGCGAATAGTGGAGGTCTGGGTCAATACCGCTTTCCGCTATGTCAGGGTTTTGACTTAAGTAGTACAAATCGTCGACAACACTATTCCCGTCAGCCTGATTAACCGTTATGTCTGAAAACTTAAATAGCTCAACAGAAGCAGTCTGAATGTACGTAGTTGCAGTAATAATTGTGACGCCTGCCCCAGCTGGAAAAATGTTGTAGCTGCTAATTTGCCCGTCGAGCACAAGCGTATCAGTGCCGGCGTCACCATCGTATTGATAAGACCCGCTGTGGAAATTGAGAGTGTCATTTCCGGCGCCAGCTAGGAAAACACCTTCGCCAAATGCAACATTCAGCGTATCATCGCCACTACCTGCAACTATATCAGCAAGCCTTACGCTTGTAGTTGTTCCAAGCACATTGAAAGTGTCGTTGCCTCCATTGCCATAAGTTAGACTGGCTGCTTGACCGAATGGATTAGAGCCCTCCTGGTAAGTCGGTGTAAAAATTTCAGAAGCTGAAGTACCGCGGACGATAGATATCATTACCCTGTCCTGTGCGCAAAATTTGCAATTGCGAGCATATTTCCGGAGACCGATTCACAAAAAGATGATACCCGCAATGGGTTAACACAAAAATGTTTTATAAATTTAAGAATGGTAAAGGACGATACCAGAGTAATTTTCCCTGGGTTGCATTTGAAACCAAAACCGAACGACGCTGTCTAGCAAGTTGGTTGCTGTGATAGGTAAATGCGAGGCGACTAAGCAGCCCGCCGCCGATCGCATAATGGCGGCATGGTCCATGCGGCTTAAGCCGCAGGGAAGCCAAGTCGGACCCGGTATCAGTGGCACCTGAAACGACGAAAGCCCTAAGATCATGTCTCGTGCTACAGAAGCTGCTTATGCAGATCACGTCCAATAATCTACAGATGGGTTAAGGGCTTTAAACAACAGCAATATGAGTGCTATAGGAAGATCCAGTCTACCAATCCGAGGCTCGGGCAAGCAAATCTTGTGCGCGGTCCCGAACATGATTCAACGGTAATGTCGTGAAACCAGGGCTTGCGGAAACATCCCGGATATCGGAGTCAAAGACCTCGACAAGCTTGCTGGAGCCGATCTTCAAATGCGCCTGCTTGACTTCCTGCCGTGGCGATCTTCTCTAAAGAAAACACAGCTGCCTGGGTTTGATCCGATATATTATCTATATTGGTATCCGGATGTTCGTTTTGCGAGTTACCCGCCGTTAGAGCACTACCTTCAGCACGGCTGGAAGGAAGGACGCGATCCGAGCGCAGGGTTCAGCACGCTCGGCTACCTTGCCGCCAACCCTGATGTCGTACAGTCCGGAGCCAACCCCCTGGTTCACTATGTGAACGTCGGGTTCGCCGAAGGTCGTTCCGGGCACTGGAAAGACCCTGGTACACCTGCTCCCGGGACGGTCGTCCCTTCGAGTGCGCTGAAGATGCAGCCTCCACCTGCCGCGATCGAGGCGGTGAACGTAACGCTGGTCCAAGAAGAGGTAAGCGAGGCGAAGGTTGATGAACCAACTGGGGAGGTCGACGTCTGGGGCCTTCGCGCTCGTAAGAACCTAGTGGTGCGAGTCTAACATTTGGTGCCCGCGCTTTGCGGCCTGGATGATGCGATCCGGGTCGGCAGTCCAGACGAAGGGCTTTGGGTCGCCGTT
>NZ_LMNE01000031.1:0-16200 GCF_001423285.1 Methylobacterium sp. Leaf111
GTCGTCGATACCGCACGCCTGACCGGTGCCACGCCCGTCGTCGATACCGCACGCCTGACCGGTGCCACGCCCTTCGGCACCATCCTCAAGACCGTCGGCGCTTAAACCCCGCCATTACGGGCCTGGGTAATTACGATGCTGTGAGACGCGCTCCAAAACTGGCGAAATGGAAGGGGGCAACGTCCATGATAAGCGCGACCCTATTACTAATTTATGCGGGAATTTACATCACCTAGCTGCTGTAACTTTTGCCTTGACGATGCTTTAATCGATTTGAAATTTTAATTACTGCAATAGTGCAATAAGCCTCTCTCGTTATTCACTGTGAACTAATCTGGGGTTCGGGCTGGTGAGGTGACAGCCCAAGAAGCGCTGCAATCTCCGCACCTGAATTGTCACCGATCAGGTCGGCAAGCGTGTAGTGATCCAGCACGGCAAGGAAGGCCGCAAGTGCCTCACCTAATACGCGCCTAAGGCGACAGGGAGCGGTGATCGCGCAAGCTCCACCTGCAAAGCACTCGACCAGTGCAAGATCCTCTTCGGTCTGACGAACCACAGAGCCAACCGTGATTTCCGCGGCCGATTTGCCGAGGCGCAGACCGCCCCCACGACCACGACTCGTTCGCACAAGCCCTGCACGGCCGAGCTGGTGAACAACCTTGGTCAAGTGGCTCTCGGATATGCCGTAGGCGCGTGCAATCTCGGCGATCGAACTTAGCTGCGGTTCGTGCAGCCCGAGATAGATCAACGTACGCAGAGAGTAGTCCGTGTAGCGGGTGAGGCGCATGGGGGCTCCAGTGAGAGATCAAAGATATAAACCGCTTGCACCTTTCAGGCCAGGCAGGGTATAAGGTCTATGTCGGATGAACCTTTGAGAGCTGCGCATGCCAACTCCGCTCACGCCTGCCACCATCACCCTCGTCAAAGCGACCGTTCCGGCACTTGAGGTGCATGGATTGGAGATCACACGGCGCATGTACGAGCGCCTGTTCAAGAATGTGGAGATGCGCGACCTCTTCAACCAGTCGCATCACGGCGAGACCGGATCGCAGCCAAAGGCATTGGCACAGAGTGTCCTGGCGTACGCGCGAAATATCGACAATCTCGGTGCGCTGTCGGGTGCCGTGGAGCGCATTGCTCAAAAGCATGTCGCTCTCACGATCTTACCAGAGCACTATCCCTACGTGGCGGATGCGCTGCTTGCGGCCATCGCCGATATCCTCGGAGATGCAGCAACACCAGAGATCTGTGCAGCTTGGGGCGAGGCTTACTGGTTCCTGGCTGAGATCCTGATCGGTCGTGAGGCTACGATCTACCGTGACCTCGCCACCAAGCCTGGAGGCTGGAACGGCTGGCGCCCCTTCGTGGTGGAGAGCGTTTCGTCTGAAAGCGAGACCATTCGATCGTTCGTGCTCGTGCCAGCCGATGGCGCTCCCATCCTGCGTCATCAGCCCGGACAATACTTGGGCTTCAAGCTCAATCTGTCCGATCACGGAGTGCTCAAGCGCAACTACTCCATTTCCTGCGCGCCGAACGATCGCGCCTACCGCATCACGGTGAAGCGCGAGACTCGGCCGAACGAGCCGGCCGGCGTCGTGTCGAACTGGCTGCATGACAACGCCGTCGTCGGCACGGTTCTACACGCTGCACCACCAGCAGGCGATTTCTTCCTCGACCAACAGACCGCGGATCCGGTCGTTCTCGTCAGTGGCGGGGTCGGCCTAACGCCGATGATGAGCATGCTGGAGACGATTGTTGCAACGGCGCCAGAGCGTAGCACTTGGTACGTGCACGGCGCGATGAATGGGCGTGTCCATGCGATGCGAGACCATGCTCGTGGTTTGGCCGGTGAAAACGAGAAGATCCAACTAAGCACCTTCTACATGCAGCCGGACAGCAACGATCGTTTGGGAGAGCACTACGACGAGGCGGGGGTCATCACCCCCGAATGGCTGGTCAGCAAGACCCCTCACCAGACGGCGACTTACTATCTCTGCGGCCCCAAGCCGTTCCTCAGCGCCTTGGTGAACGGGCTTCAAAGAAAAGGTGTGCCGGCCGAGCGTATCCGATTCGAGTTCTTCGGGCCTGCGGATGAGCTAGCTGAGGAGCCGCGTCAGGCGGCCTGAATGGGCGAGCGCGAATGTTGAGTTTGTCCACGCCCAAGGAGAAAGCCGTATGGGTTTCACCCAAACCGTTGCCAACGCTATCATTGCTGCCGCCGCTGATGCTGTGATCGCGTCCGATAGTGAGGGTATCATCAGGGTCTGGAACCCGGGTGCTGAACGGATCTTTGGTTACACGGAGGTCGAAGCTATTGGCCAATCGCTCGACATCATCACGCCCGAGCGGCTCCGCAAGCGTCATTGGGATGGCTACGGGATGGCTACCGAAAAACCATGGCAACGGGCGAGAGCCGCTACGGAGAGGGCGCGCTCCTGTCCGTTCCTGGTATCTGCAAGGATGGCCGGCAAATCTCCCTAGAGTTCACCATTGTTCCACTCAAGGATGGACATGGATCCATGACTGGCATGGTCTCCGTCCTCCGCGACGTTTCGGTGCGCTTTGCTGAGATGAAGGCGCTGCGAGAGCAGCTTGCTAAGGCCTCTGCTGCGGAACCGTTAACCCGATAGCAAAAAGGGGAGTTGCATGGGCGGACATTCCAGTAAGCCGGCAGAACTGCCGTTAGAGCCTACTTCCACGTCGTTGGGTACGTTTAGCGAGTACAGCTCGCCTCCGTGTTTCATGCATGAGCTGGACCAGAGCTTCCTCGGTTTAAACGGGGAGACAAACTTTGCATCGGGAGTGCCACCCGTCCAAAGCGCTACCCCACATTGGCAATTGATCAAGCAGTGGAGGAAAGAGACGCGCGGAGCTCTCATCGACGCCCGCGTCCGCATATCAGCGCAGGATCGCGCAGTCTGGAGCACGCGAATCAATCATAGCCTTGAAGCGGCACTGGTACCGACTTCCGGAAAGCTCATTGGATTTTACTGGCCCTTCAAAGGGGAGTTTGACGCGCGGCCTGTTCTAACGGCACTTCGTGACCGCGGAATTCGCCTTGCCTTACCGGTTGTCGTGGAGAAGGCACAGCCTTTGCAGTTCCGGGAGTGGTGGCCTGGAATTCCAATGAGTCGGGGCGTTTGGAACATTCCTATCCCTGCCGAAGGTGAGACGGTTATCCCGGACGTACTGATTGCCCCACTGGTGGGATTTGATTCATCGGGGTTTCGGCTCGGGTATGGCGGTGGCTTCTATGACCGGACGATTGCGCACTGCCAAGTGAAGCCTTTGATCATCGGTATCGGCTTCGAATTGGGGCGTCTACCAACGATCTACCCACAAGCTCACGATATAGCCATGGACCTCATCGTCACGGAAAATAGTTATTGTGCGCGCGATAGTTCAATTGCATTCTCATAAATATTAATTTGATATTATCATAATAATAAATACTTCCGATGCAATATATTAGCTTATTGGTTGCTGATGGTGAGAAGCTTGTCTGTCGACTTGGATTGTCGTGAAATATGAATCTCTTTGGGGTTGCCTCATTGAAGGATGTCCGATGTCGGGTGAGCGCCAAATAGAACTAGCATCCGTTACTAATCAATTAACCCTTAGAGATCGTGCTTACGAAAGCCTAAGGATCGCGATCGGTGCGATGGATATCTATCACCACAGTGAGGAAGTGCGCCTCGACGAGCGTAGACTTTCTCACGATCTAGGGATAAGCCGGACGCCAGTCCGGGAAGCACTCAACATTCTACAGCAGCAAGGTTTTGTGCGATCAGAAGCGCGGCGCGGCGTCTTCGTGATCAGGAAATCGAAACGCGAAATCATTGATATGGTTTACTCCTGCGCAGCTCTAGAGAGCATGGCAGCTCGGCTTGCATGTGAGAGGGCGACGGATGCCCACATTCAATCGCTGCGAGGATTTCTTGCTCACTCTGTTGCCGAGCACAACTCGGACCTAGCAAGTGAATATTTTGTTTTTAATCTAGAATTTCATCGTAAATTAGTTTTGCTTGCTCAATGTGCTGTAATAAAAAATCTTGCAGATAGTCTGTTCATACACTTGCAGAATATCCGGGATAAATCGTTCGCACAGGATCAATGGCTTTCGAGAGCGATCACAGCGTATGCATCGATCATAAAGTCGATCGAATCTAGAGATGCTGATGCTGCGGATCGCATGATACGTGCTCATGCATTGGCTTCGGTAAATCACATTAATATATGCGGTGGATACCTGAGGTGATTGCAAAGTTGCAGAAATAAATTTTGATATAAATATTATCCAAGATATTTTTGCCTGTACACAATCTATCTACTACCTAACTATCTGAAGGATAGCCGCAAAAAGCGTGCTGACCGATGCCATTATCCTGGAGACGTTCGAAAGAGCGCGAGTTCGCAGGTCTGATCACCATCGCGGTCTTCCTGTGCACCTTCGTGCTCACCAAGCTCGGTGGCCGAGATCTCTGTATGCAAATGCCGTGATCCTCTGCATGCAAACTCGTCAATGATAGTCGAACCATACAGGTGGAGCGGCGTTTGATTCGAGCGCGCTACGCGCAGCATCTGAACGGCACGTACTCTCCAAAAGTCTGGGCGGCCGAGGAGTATACCCATGCCTACGGAAGCCATGAGAGGTCAACTCGCTCGGAATGCTCGCGACCTCTACCTTGCGCAGCAAACGACTGAGCGGCGCTGGCGTTATCCTATGACAGGAGCAGACGTTGCTGAGTGTGACATCATCGATCTCATGACGGACCTGCTGATTTTGGCGCGTCTGAGTGGCCACGATCCGTGCGCTGTTTTGCGCAAGACGAAGGTACACCTAAAGGCGGAGACAGGGGAGAGTTGCTGAGGACGAGGAGGTCGCCAGCTAACACCCAGCGCCGCGGCAGCAGGACGAAGCCTCGCTTGGCTTCCGGCAGTTTGACGAGCTCCAGTTCGATGCCGTGTTCGCGAGCGGCCTCGGCCGGCTTCTCGCCGGTGTAGCCCTGGTCGACGTAGGTGAGATCGATGGTGTCACCGGCGGCAGCCTGCACGGCTTGCGCCCGACGTCCGACCTGGGCGCGGTCGTCGGCATCGGCGGGGGTGACGTGCAGGGCCAAGAGATGGCCAAGCGTATCGACGGCCAGCTGGACCTTCGAGTCTTTCTTGCGCTTGGCGCCATCGTAGCCAGCTCGCTCGCCACTCTCGGGCGAGGTTCGCAGGGTCTTGCTGTCGAGGATGGCCGCACCCGGCTCTGGACTGCGGCCCGATTCCCGGCCGAGCCTTCACATCACGTACTGAACCAGGGGTCCCCTCAGATCTGAGGGGACCCCTGGTTCATGCGGCGGCTCGGGCTATGACCCGCTCGTCGGCGTGGGCGACCTCCGCCTCCGGGGGGGGGCTGGGCCTAACGAGGTGATGTCAGCAATCCTGCTGTAGACCTTCTGGTCGGAAAAACAGGCCCGCTTTCAAGCTATCTCCGATCCGGTTCGCACGCTCGGTGAGGAGCGCTGCGACGTCGGTGGAGAACACTTCCGTAGCTGTTTGTTCGAACAGAGCGAGCCAGCGCGCGAAATGAGCCGGGGTCAGTTCGCTCAGCCTCTGATGCTTGCCGAAGGGATTGCCCTTGTAGCGGCCAGATTTTAGAAGCACCGAGGACCAGAAATCCTGGATCACGGTGAGGTGGCGTGGCCAATCGCCATCAGGGATGACGCGGGCAAATACCGGCCCAATCAGGGGATCTCGTTGAACCTTGGCGTAAAAGGCGGCTAGAAAGGTTCGCAGTGTTTCTTCCGTAAGGCTGTCATGCAGCATTTAGGCTCAGCCAATCGCAACACGAAGCGGGGTTGTTGGACCCCCTCCTCTCGATCGTCATAGCAAAGAGGTCGCAACAACTGAGGTTTTCTCTATCACCGCACCTGATTCCGAGAAGCTGTAAATGAGAATCTCGCTCGTGGTGATATTGAAGGTCATCAACGCCTCCGGGCTCATGTCTTCCAGATGCATGACGATGGAGCGAAGCGAATTGCCGTGGGCAACTACCAGGACGCGCTCGCCCTCCTGCACGCGAACGGCGAGCTCCTGCTCGTAGAACGGAACCGTTCTTGCTGCTGTCATGGCAAGGCTTTCACCACCTGGGGGGACAGCATCGTAGGATTTGCGCCAGAGATGGACCTGTTCCGGGCTCCACTGGTTGCGTGCCTCCGCCTTGTTCAGGCCTGACAGCTCACCGTAGTCGCGCTCATTCAAGGCACTGTCGGCTCGGATAGGGAGATCGCTCTGATCCAGCTGCTCCAGCATCAGCGTCAAGGTACGCTGCGCCCGGTCCAGCTTGCTCGTGAATGCGATGTCGAAGCGGAAGCCGAGGTCCTTCAGTTTGCGTCCGGCTGCCTTCGCCTCCGCAACGCCGCGCTCCGTCAGGCTGGGATTGCGAAACCCGGAGAACAGGTTCTGCTCGTTGTCGGTGCTCTGCCCATGCCGTACGAGGACGAGCGTTCTGACTGCGGATGACATCGTTTCTCCTTGTGCCGCGCTGTCTACGCAGCTGACCGGCCAGGAGCAACGCACACTCGCCGGAGCGGTACATTATCGCGGATGCCAGACCAGGAAGCAGCCGAACGGCAGACCGAAGAGCGAAGCTGAAAGCATTGGTTACGAGCAACCAGGGAGCCGAGGCCGATGAAGAAGCAGGCGAACAGGACGTCACGAGCAAGAGCACGAGGGTAAGCCAGCGTTTGAAGACGCAACGACCGAATGCCAGCTCGATGACCCTCGCTGAGCGGTGACGGCGCGCTAGCAGAGACTGGGGCATCCATACGCCCGATTATGCTCGAAGACGGGTCGATGGAGGGCTCTGTCAAGGATGGTGTGCAGATGGCTAGCTGCGCAGAGAAGGCGGCCCGTGAATGGCCGTAGGGCATCAGCAGGGGCAGGATGGTGGTGCCGGTGATCCCCTGACCCACCGTTCCCGGCAGCAGCTACAGGATGAATTTCGCGATCAATCGGCGTTGAAGATCAGCGACGCCAAAACATTGCCGCGAGCTATGATGCGCTGTCCGGCATCCATGGTCACGTCTCGATCGGCATCGTAGTAGCCCAGCGTGCGGCGATGCGAATCCAGTCCTCGCTGTCGTCCCCTGAACTCGCTGACGATGTAGCCCACAGTGCGCTGATTACGATCCTTGATCCGCTCTTCTGCCATGACGCTTTCTCTTGGAATGGGATACCAAGCCTCAATCCGTGTTGGGGAAACCCACGCGGGTAGAGGCTTAGCGGCAGCATATCGGCTGGCTGATGCCCCCCTAGGTTCAGGCGGCCTTCTTACGACGCTCGGCCATCATGAGCCCGCGAGCCGCAGCGACATCCCGAATGTGCGGATCGAACTCCCCTGCCCTCACCGCGTCGATCAGAGCGTCCACCACGCCAGGGAGCTTGTCGAGGCTGCCGATGGTGATGGCGGCCTTGCCCGGCTGCAGCTCCAGGGGCTTGCCGCCCACGCGCATAATGAAATGCACGGTGCCGGCCAGATCTTGGAACCACCCCTTGCGCACGCGCTGGCTGATCTCGACCCGGATACGCTGGCCCGAGGCATCCTTTCGGGTGGCCATGGCCTTGGGCGACTCGTACGAGCGACCCTCGATGGTGGCGCTCGCCATGTTCTTCTGCTCGGCGAGCTGAGCCAAGAGTTTCTCGCGCGCGCGAGCCAGAGGATCGTTGGCCGAGGCGGCGGGAGCAATCGCGCTGAGCTTGAGGGATTTGAGAACGGACATCTACATCTCCTGCATTCGAGCCTAGGCAAGCTCTATAAGCTGGACGGTACAGCCATGGTTCTATCGTTCAACCGAAGAATTTCGTGAATGAGAATCGGGCGGAGAAATGCAAGGTATAAATATACTGACGCAGACAAAGAGGAAATGTAAAATGAACGACATGGACTGCTACGGAATTGGAGAAAGCTACCCGTTTCCATCTCCCGGATGTGGGAGCATGACGGCTGAAGAGACGATCAACTTGATTGTCCGCATGTCATTGATCTCCCCCAGAATTCTAAAGGCTGCCATTCCCAGCCTCCCACTCAGTCTTCAGCCCTCGCTATCCACGGCGCCTGTTAAAGGGCAGTCGAACGACCCGCAGGTATAAATAGAACTGAATAAACATACTGGATCTGTATGGCGGTAAGGTATCCGCTGCGGCAATGGACCCATTCGTGGGGTAGAATCTTAAACCCATCCGGAAGGCCGAGCGTAGGTAGGCCAGCTCTCTCCAGACGAGCAGCGCAAAGTAACCCCGATGAGCCGGCGGTGGGCGAGAGATCGCCCTGTCGGCAGAAGGGCGGTCGGCGCTATAGAAACCGGGAAACTGGCAAGTAGGACACCGGCACTGATGGTGCTGCGAAAGAAGAAAAGGCGACCTCCCTCGAATTCAAAATGACACCCGTCCGTGAGGTTGCTGGATGGCTCTGCGCGACGCCGCAACCATCAACCCGCCTACTAAGCTGTCCACGCAGAGCTTTTAGGTGGCACCGGATGTGGCCCGTGCGAACGCGGGCTATAGGGAATCTGAGACTGGCAAGATAACGCATCCCACTTGCTGCTAAACCTCACTGCGCGGCTCGCTGCAGACTGCATACAGCACGACTTTTCCCCCTATGACAAATAGACCATCACCCTGAAATTTCAGGGTTGCCGTATGGTAGATTAGTCATGGGGGGAATGCGCTCAACTACACCAGCGCCAGCAATCCTTCGACGCTTCGCTATTCCAATTACCTGCACGGTGTTGATCTTAGAAATTTCAACACCGCGCTTGGCAAACGAGTACGCGATTGAGCGTACGGAGTGCTGCTGCAAGCGCGGTGTTGAACGTGAGCGTGTAACGCTCACAGATCCAAGCTCCTCCGCTGCGCCGCACCTTTTCCGTTAAACGGAAAAGCAGATCTTTGCGCATAAGAGCTTGTCTAGATACCATATTCAATCAGAAGTAGAACCTGATTTTGTGTGTGGTTCCCTTGACAATGCCCGTGCCGAGGATATCTCCTCTGGCGGGAATTTGAGCTAAGCCTTCATTATCGATTTTGTCCTTATGTGAAGAATGCTCAGAGGGAAGTTGCGTCGCAAGGCGAAGCTACCTGCGAAATGTCCTTGCTGCTTTAGAACGGTTCGTCGTTCAAACATTAGCGTGGTCGCAGTGCACGATCGCCGTATCACAACGTCAAATGGCGGGTTGATACGAATGGGAGCAGTTCACAGCATGAGCGCCCTTCCGGGGGGGCCACGTACTTTTTAGGCTTCGGCCCATAAGAGGACGTCTGCGGCACACAGGGTCGAACGAGCCGGTTCAACTGGTTCGGCGGCGGGCATAGTACACTGGCAGCTCCTCATAACCGCTTCCCGGCGGCTCACTACCAACCCGCTCGACCGCGGGCGGTGAGCCCGTGCATGTGATCGAGCCTGGCTTTCCGTCCGCCTTCGTTCACAGCGCGGGCGGTGAGCCAGAACGCTGTTGGAAGTCAGCGTGGGCAGCCGTCCGCATCCACTTAGGATGCCGACCATGATTGACGCCCCCATCAACATCCAGCCCGACACCGAGACTGTCTACGAAGCCGTCGACACTGATGCAAATCAAGACTGCGTAGCCCCGATCGCGTATCCGCAAGAAGTTTCGGAAAACGAAGACTTGTTAGAACCGATTCCTCCTACGGCTACTCGTTCGCCCACTGATTTTGATCGGGCGAACCTGCTCAAGGGTTTTGCCTCAATTGGAACAGCCGTCGAAGCGGCCGGCAAGAGAGGGCGCGTCGCCACCGCTACTCAGTTCGCCGTTGCCGTCTTGTCATTCTGGTTTGCGAGGAATCCCAAATTCACCGCAGAACTTGAGAAGCTAAATTTCCGAATCCCTACCGGGAAGAAGGAATTTTCCGGTGCAGCTTCATACATCTACGGACTGAATACCGGTTACGATGACGGCAAAAGGACCACCAGTAAGCGTGTGACCTCCTTGTGCTCGCGGTATGAAGGCTTGCTGCGTGAGTTGATTAAGCGGGGCTTGCGGCGAGAGGACTTCGATTTCGGCCGCGACAGCGCGCGTCGGTTGGTGGCGATCATCACCGATGTCGGCGGCACCAATGCCCTTGAGCATACCCCCAAAGAGGACAGGGACGAAGACCCCAAGCCGATCCCGCTCAGCGCGGAGAGAAAGGGCAACGTGCTCTATCTGCGCGGTACCGAAGCCCTGGGCGGCGAAGGGACCATGTTCAGAATGCCATTGGAGGTGGTGCGTCCGAACGGAAACGTCGAGCGCAAGGGTGAAGCGGCCCAGTCGCTTATTGAGGCTGCGATTGCCGATACGGCTCCAACGCTACCCCGGACTCAGGCACTCGCTGAGCTGTTCGAGATGGGCGGCTGTGTGCTGGTAGAGCTGTCGTCGGAACCCAAGAAGCACGGCTCCGACCCCAACGACCCAAACACGGAGAAGCGGCCTGACGAGCCGCAGGTGGTGTTCCATGAGAACGGTAAGATCACCCAGAGCCCGTTGGTGCGGCAGAGCGGCGTGGTTGTGGAGACCCGCACCCATGTAGGTGACCTCATCCTCGGCCAGAACGTTCAGGGGCACACGCGGCTCGAGACGCGGATGCGAAAGCGGATCGAGGAGAACCTAAGGGGTGACCGCCGTCGTGTGTTCGATGTGGGTGTGATTGAGGCCGAGGCTGATACTCCCACGGGCCTGGGCCGGCTTGTGATCTTCACGGACGCTGCAAGCGGCGACACGGAACGCCGGTCGGTGAACGCCCTGCTCCAAGGCCTGTCGGGGCGGCACGTGCCGCTCGACGTAGATCCCAACACCCTTAAGCCTGTGACGCAGTGCGAGGTGGCAGCAGACATCCTCAACGCCAACGCTGGCTCACATGAGGGCTCCTACGCCACCAACGCCGAGAAGCTGTTCAAGCGGAAGCCAAAGGCCGGCAAGGGCAAGGAAGCAATCCGGCCGGAGGTGACTGTCACCATCGACGGACGGGGGCTCACGCTTAAGAGCCCGGCCGACGCCAACCCGGTCACGCTCCGGGCCACCGGCACCAAGGACGACGGCAACACCAAAGTGCGGTTGGACGACTTTGTGGCCTTCCTACGGACCTTCGCCAAGGTGCATTCGGAAGTCACTTCGGATGTGGCCTGCTGGATGGGCGAAGCTGTGCTGTGCTTCGAGTTCGCCACGCGCAGCGCTAAGCATCGCGTGTTCATCCCCAAATCCGCGGGTGGCCATCGGTCCGAGCGTAGCATCGTGAAGATCAAAAATCAGCCTTGGCCGGAGGGTCAGTCGTTGAAGCCCAACAACTTCGGCTGATGCGCTGAACCGCAATCCGTGAGGATGCAGCGGCATCCTCACTTTGACCCTCTCACCTCTGGATCCTGTAATGATCGCGCTCCACCAGCGTGCGAATGACTATGCTCGCTTTTTGCCCGCCATCAACCGCAACTCGGCCGAGTTCGCGGTGAAACCCGCATCCGCACTCGCGCGGCCTCTGCCGGCGAACCTCTCGCCTCATCGGCTCGACTTCCTCCGCCCGGACGGTCTCTTCAGCTACCCATGGGCGCTTTACACTGCCGCCGAAGGGGTCAGTGGCAAGGCCCCTACTATGGTGAGCCAGCGTAACCGGAAAACCTCATTCGTTCTCGGCGATAGTGGCGGTTTCTCTCTCATCAGCGGAACCATCAAAACACCGATGTCCGTCTTCCGCGCCCAATCTCTGAGCTGGATCGAGCGCGATTGCGATGTAGGATTGCCCGTAGACGTTCCTACCCGTGCCATCGACAAGCAGCCCGGCGTTTGGAGTTTTGCCAAGTGCCTAGCTGCTACGCTCGACAACACGGACTGGGCCATCGCCAACAAGAAGCCTGAGACCCGGCTACTGGCGGTGTATCAGGGGCGCAACCACCGCGAGGCCGATAGGTGGACGGAGGCGATGAAGACCCGCATCCTGTACGGCATCGCACTGGGTGGACACACGGGGCTGGACTTCTGGTATTGGCCCCGATCCATTAAGCGCCTGATCGACCAGGGTGATTTTGCTCACATCAAGCACATCCACGTTTTAGGCACCACCGAGCCCGGTGTGGCGGTGCTCCTAACTGCGCTCAAGCGGGCCTTGCGAAGCTACCTTAAACAGAATGCCCTCGAGGTCACGTTCGACAGCAGCCGGGCCTATCGGATCACCCAAGCCTATGGGCAGATCAGCATGGGGCTCCGGCTCGGTATGCGCGGCACTCGAGGTGCTGATGAAGCTTTCGACTTCCGTTCTTTCACGCTGCCACGAGATGGCGGTCAGGTTGATCGTAAAGCTCAGTTCCCCTTTGATAGCCCGTTGGGCCGTCTATGCACGATGGGGGACTTCATGCCCGGCGCGAGCCCCGCTGGTCCCGCCTTCGACACGATTGGCTTGAACCTACTCAGCCACCATGAGACCTACATGGAGTTGGCAGCTATCGAGCAGGCCAACCTGTTGTACGATACGAGGCAGCAGTTGGGATCGTTAGTTCCTTGGCATATCGAATCCGGCGTGGAGGCTATCCATAACCTATTCGCAACCGGAAACGAGGCTAGCTTTGCTAAGCAAAAATCGTCGCTTCAACACTACAATCGGGGCATGCTGAGCTGCGGACTGAATGATTTCCGTTAAACGGAAAGAGCAGGTGCGAAAGGGGCGGCTCTCACCGCCCCTTTCGCATACGCCAGCGATTGATGCTACGGCCAGAAACCTCATAAAATGCAGCTTATATTAGGTTTCACCCTAAGTCATTGGGCTTGCTGATCTGCAATAAGCGGTCGCCCTTCGCTCGTTCTGGAAACATCATGGTTTGTCGCTGATCTGCGCAACTCATGAGGTATCCATGAAGCAGGCCAGGGTACCGACCGAGCCGGAGTTCAAACGGCTGATGGCGGTGGTGAGCCAGGGCAGGTATGGGCCTCGTAACCGGATGGCCCTCATGTTGAGCTACCTCGCCGGCCTGCGGGTCGGAGAAATAGCATCCCTTAGGTGGGGGGACCTCATCGATGGCGAGGGTAAAGTGCGCGAACAGCTCCGTCTCAGTGCCGGGGTCACGAAGGGCGGGCACGCCCGAGTGGTGTTCCTGAACGCTCGGCTGCGCAAGGAGGTGGAGCAGTACCGGTGCAGCCTCGCTCTGCCCCCTGCCCCGCTGCAGCCGGCGCTGATCACTCAGAAGCGCTCGGCGTTCAGCGCGAACACGCTGTGTCAGCTTATGAGGGGTTGGTACGACCTGGCGGGGCTGGATGGCGGATCAAGCCACAGCGGTCGGCGATGGTTCATCACTCGGCTGGCTCACGCTGGGATCTCGCCCAAAGCGATTATGATGCTCGCTGGGCACCGGCATCTCTCGACCACCCAACGCTACATCGACGTGAATGACGAGATGATGCGCGCTGCCGTGGAGATCCTATGACCCCCACGACAGCTCAGCGCTCGGTAACGTTCTCGATTGCCGCTCAGGCAGCCTCGGCCATCGGCGCGGCGCTCGGAGCATCCATCGCGCGCATGTAGACGTCGAGCAGGGTCTCGTGCTCGTCCCGCTCGTCTTGATCCAATTTGCGCAGCTTCAGGATTTCTTTGAGAATCTTCACATCCAGGCCCTCGCCTTTGGCCTCCATGAAGATCTCCTTCTTGGCTTCCATGAGGTCCTTGATCTCTTCTTCGACCTTCTCGACGCGCTCGATGATCGAGCGGATACGGTCGCCGGCAACGCCAACGGTGTCGATGGTGTCGGACATGCTCTCTCCCTGGGCTGTTCCGACCCGCAACCTCGTGGGTTTGGGTAAGCGAGAGGTTAAGGCGGGGCGTTGGATGTTCGTAGACTCTCCGGCTAGGCCCTATTTTGGTTGGAACGGATAATCAGCGTGAGCCTACGGTGGATTTATGTAGCGGCGGGCGGAATCCTCGCCGGTTTGGCTCTGATCAACGCTTCCGGTCAGCATCGTGCTCGCCAAGATCGAAGCGCGCATCTGGGCCGGCTCGCAGCCAGACAGGTTCGCGTCAACGGCAAGACCATGCATTTCTGCGTCTCGGTCGAGTCTGTGCCAGACGACCACCTGCCCGTGATCCTGGTGCATGGGCTTGGAATGTCGAGCCGCTACATGATCCCGCTCCTGAGATATCTCGCCCCTCATTTCCGGGTCTACGCGCCGGACCTGCCCGGCTTCGGCTCAAGCGAAAAGCCTCGACAAGCGCTGACGGTTCGCGAACTCGCAGATGCGCTGGCTGCCTGGGTGCGCGTGATGGGGATGGAGCGCGCAGCCTTTGTTGGCAATTCACTGGGCTGCGAGGTGCTGGTTGATTTGGCACTCCTGCACCCACACCTCGTCGACCGTCTCGTGCTGCAGGGGCCCACGCCGGACCCGAAGGCACGGGGACTCGTCCGGCAAGTCGTGGGCTTCTTCGCCATCGCACCGTTCGAGCGCTGGTCGCTCGCCTGGGTAGCGCTCGCCGACTATGCCCGTGGTGGGATAGGACGCTACATTCTGACCCTGCGCAGCATGGTCGACAATCACATCGCGGAAAAGGCGCTCCGGGTCATGCAGCCGACGCTCGTGGTTTGGGGCACGCGTGACTACATCGTCCCGCATGCATTCGTCGCGAGCCTCGCGGGCTCTCTCCCTCGAGGCAGTCTTGTCGAAATCCCGGGTGCAGCCCACGGTATCAACTACTCGCACCCCAAAGCGTTTACCGCCGTGCTCCTCCCGTTCCTCTTAGCCGCACGAGAGATTTCCCGCACACAGAGCTCAAACCTGTAGGTTGGCATTGGCTGACCCGCCGCTGGCGAGCGCCTGGGCCGTCGTCCTGCCCCCTTCTGGCCTAGGCACGTGAGGGTTTCACCTTTGGTTGGCAGGATGAGAGAGGCGTACCGCGGCTCATCCTGCCATACCGTTCCATCCGGGATAGGCGTCGTCGTCCCCCCCCCTTGTCACGATCATCATGCTGGCCGCGCCGCTGCCTTCACCACTCTTCAACCATGCGGCGCCACGATGAGGTATGCTGAACCTCTCCCCTCCTCGTGCCATCACGTTTCTCGTCTCGCTCGTGTTGATCGGGCTCGCTGTTGCCAGCCTCTACCTTCGCATCCCCACGATCGGTGCCACAGTGGTGAAGTTCCGGACGTGGTTCCTCGTCGGCGCATATGTGGTGTTGGCGCTTGGTGTTGTTTCGAGAAGCCTTTGATCATCACCACGCATTCGGCCTCTTCCGAAAACGGATCGCATCGTCGCAGAAGCCGACGCCCGATGCTGAACCTACCTCTGGATCTCGCTGTTGCTGGACCAGATTACGCATGCTGAATGCGTGAGGTTAGTCCCGTCTGATGCCAACAGTGTTTCTGGACTGCGACGGCGTGCTCGCCGACTTTGATGCTGGTGCGACCCATGCCCTTGGGATGCCACCGGAGGAGTTCGAGCGCCGATTTGGCCTCAAGCGCTTCTGGGGCGAGCTCGCCTCGCTCGACAGCTTCTTTGGCGAGCTTCCGCTGTTGCCGGATGCCATGGAGCTGTACGAGGCCGTTCAGCACCTGAAGCCAATCATCTTGACCGGCCTGCCACGCGGGAACTGGGCTGAGCCACAGAAGCGTCGCTGGGCAGAACGTCACTTCCCCGGCGTTGAGGTAATCACCACAAGCGCCGCGTTAAAGCGGGAGCATTGTCGCCCCGGCGACGCGCTCGTGGATGACCGGGAGAAGTACCGGCATCTGTGGGAGCAGGCGGGAGGCCTATTCATCCATCATCGCGATGCGCAAGGATCGATTAAGGAATTGCGCAAACACGCGTTCATCTAGGGCGAATGCCGCATCTGTGTTGAAGCGTGACTAGACATAGATGGCTTGTGCGCCATATGATGTGTTTCCGCCGCTGGCGCGTTTTGCGCCGCTGAGCGTGCAGTTTTCAGGATCTTGTCATACATGAAGCGCCGTAGCGCGCGACCGTTCACGGTCGAAATCAAGCATACCCGTACATCCCGCGTTTCACTCATCGATGCCACGGCCCGTACTCGGACAAGCCAGAATGTTTGGGGTGCAGAGCTGACTGTGACCTGACCGGTATTTTGGACCGAGCCGATTGAGAGGCTACTGCATGGTGGCGGCCATGGGTAGCCGGAAGGCCAGGTCCGGGACGGTGACCGGCGCGGGCGGCCGATAGCCCAAGGACG
>NZ_LMNE01000032.1:0-15168 GCF_001423285.1 Methylobacterium sp. Leaf111
TGCACACCAGACCTGCCTCGCCCATCTCGCCCGGGACGTCGCCTATGTCGTCGAAGTGAGCGACGACCCCGTGCCCTGGCGGCTGCAGCTCTGGCTGCGATCCGTGTTCGTTCTGGCCGAGCGCGTCACCGACCTCGCGACCTCGACGCTGGCCGCCAAGTGCCGGAGCCTGGATCGACAACTCGGCGCCATCCTCACCACGCCGAGCCGCTGCGATCTGACCCGAGCCCTCCAGGCCAAGATCAGACGGGCTCGCGATCAGCTCCTGGTGTTCCTCGCCCATCCCGGCGCGGTCGAGCCGACCAACAATGGGAGTGAGCGGCTGCTGCGGCCTTCCGTCATCCAGCGGAAAATAACCAACGGCTACCGCGCGATGTGGGCCGCCAAGGGCGAGGCCGACATCCGCACTGTCGTCGATACCGCGCGCCTGACCGGCGCCACGCCCTTCGGCACCATCCTCAAGACCGTCGGTTCTTAAACCCCGCCATTACGGGCCTGGGTAATTACTGTCTTCGACTCAAGGAGTGGTATACCAGACAACATAGATCAAGTTTCAGATCTCTCGTCCAGTGGAGATTGTTCCTTAGGCAAATAGGGACCCAGCACGAGTTGGTGGAGAGTGGGAATGCGGTGCGGCTCCACTAGGCGAGGACGGCCAAACCTCTCCAGTGTGCATGCGACGACAGACGGGAGCGATGGTGAGAGGCGAGTCCGGGGTTGCCGCCCGGTCTGCGCCGCCGATCAATCCGGAAGCGGGGCTTATCCGCAAGAGCGCCCAGTGGGGTGAGGGCGGCGGACTTCCGGCAGGTTTCTCGTCTTGCGTTGCCGGAAATTTGCTTGAGCTATCAGCTAAGAGCGGCGGGGTAGAGCAAGGGACAGCGTGCAGAGGCTTGCTACCTGCAGGCACTCCGTTGAAGCGGGCGATTGTACCGCTCCATGCCAACATGCCGTGCGGAACTGGTTGACCGTGCACCGCCGCGCTGGAGAGCCTCGTCTCGCCGAGCTGACTTTATTGCGGTCCGCTCCATCGCGCTAATCGACACAGGGAGCCCCAGAAGACGGCGGTAGGTGTCGATGCGCCGAAGGGCCCAGCGCGCTTCGATAGTGGTCTGGGTTCCACACAGGCGCTCCGCGATGCCGAGGAGTGTGTCGGTGTCCCGTAGTGGCAGAAGGAACAAGGTGCGAAGGGTCGGAAGCGTTGGTTCGGACTGAATCATGTCCCAGTGAACGTCGAACCTTGGCCGTTCGGTTCCTCGCGGGGTCGTGAAGCTCCCGCTATAGTAGCAATGGGTGAAGTTGCGCGTCCTGGCCGGCGCACCCGTGCTGCGCTGCGGCGTTATCCGTTTATGCGGACATTCACCATCTGCGCGCTTCTCGTCCTTCTGCGCTTCCTCCCTGACCTCATAGTCGTAGCAACCGCAGCTACGGTTGCGCCGTCTCCCGATCCGCAGCGAGCCGGGCCGCCGAGATGATTAGGCACACCGCCCGCCGTCGTGATCCTGAGGTGAGCAGGTCTACGGAAACTCGTGCATATAATCACCAGGGGCGCATGAACTGGCGGAGGAGCGAACCTACCGCCGCCCTCCCAATGAGGACGCCCACCACTGCGCCGGCGGCACTGGCGGCGAAGTCGATTGTCTGTGAGGTCCGGCCCGGAACCCAAAGCTGACTGATCTCCAGGATGCCGACGAGCACGACGAGGCCGGCTGTGATCCGCCAGCGACGAGGCTCATGGTAGGCGAAGGCGAGGACGATACCCGTCCCGCAACAGGCAATACCCGTTCGGATCTCCAACTCAGCGGGGATCCAGGAGAGCCAGACGAGGAGGCCGACGCAAAGCCAGCCGAGGGCCTGAAGCGTTTTGAGACAAAATACGAAGCGCTGGAGCGACATGGGCGGCTGGTAGCAAACCGGATGCCTTAAGGGGGGATGGTCTAGGCACCCGGCGGCTCGCTGTCAGGAACGCCGGGAGCGTTTTCCGGCCGTTAGATTTCCCGACACGGTTTTCCTACACATCCAGGGCAGTTTGTTCTTCCGCCGTTCCCGGCTCACGCTCGCGCCAGGAAAACGATCGAATGCCCGACGTCAGAGAGCTATGCAGCTATCGCAGGCTGCGACTGGAAGTGGGGCTGGGGCAGGCTGCCCCCCGCCAACGACAGCGAAGGCCGACAACATCTTCTACGGATCAGCTTGGATCGGCGTAGTCTCGGTCAAGGAGGCTGACCGATGCCTCACACCATGGAAGGGTAAGCGATGCGTGTGATGATTCTAGTGAAGGCGACCGCCGAAAGTGAAGCCGGCATGATGCCGTCGAGCGACCTTCTTAAGGCGATGGGCAAGTTCAACCAGGACCTGCTCGCAGCCGCCATTCTCTTGGCGGGCGATGGTCTTCACCCTTCCTCGAAGGGCAAACGGGTTGCTTTCGATGGGCAAGATCGCACGGTCATCGACGGACCCTTCTCCGCGACGAACGAGTTGGTCGCCGGCTACTGGATTTGGCAGGTCAGAGATATGGCCGAAGCGGTCGAGTGGGTGAAGCGCTGTCCCAACCCAATGCCCGGTCCTAGCGAGATCGAGATCCGCCCCTTGTATGAGTTATCCGATTTCGCACCAGCCTAGGGCACCCCTCCCTTGGGGCACGCTCCCTGCAGGCCGGCGACATCACGACAGGGGCCGAGCGCCAGGCGTCACGGTCCTTCTCGGCTTAAGCAAGCCGGCGTCAGAGCGCCTCGTTCTCGGCGTGAAGCTCCGCCAAGCCCTCCGCGACCAAGGCGAGTAGGCTGTCTGGCTATACTGGTGTGTAGTCGGCACCGATCTCGGGATCGGTCTCCGGCACAGCGAGCTTTTTGAGAGCGTATTGGAGCGCGGCCCTGACGAAGGCCACCTCAACCGGGTCGCTCGGCATGAGTGTGCCGGCGCCCTCTTCAGGCGGGATGAGGGGGCACGAGAACAGGGTCGAGCCATCCCGGTCGGTGATCGAAACGACGACCGGCCGCTCATCCGCTGAGCCCGAGCTTGGGCGCCGCGTGAAGGCTACGATGTTGGTCAGGTGGCCTGCCCCCATTCGGTGGCCCAGGTTCGAAGTTAGTGCATCGTCGGTCGCGTGACGATGGCGGGTTGAGCGAGCGGCGCTGAGCTGCTCGGTTCCGTTGGCCAAATGACGACATCCGGCGCAGGCGGGTGGTAGCCGAGCGACGAGTGCGGTCGGATGCTGTTGTAGTGCCGCCGCCATTGCTCGATCACGACGCTGGCCTCCTTGAGGGTGTAGAACACCTCGCCGTTGAGGAGTTCGTCCCGCAGCTTCGCGTTGAAGCTCTCGCAATAGCCGTTCTCCCAGGGACTGCCCGGCTCGATGTAGGCGGTCGTCGATCCAACCGCCGCGATCCAGTCCTACACGGCCTTGGCAATGAACTCCGGCCCGTTGTCCGAGCGGATATGACCCGGCACCCCGCGCAGGCTGAACAGGTCCGAGAGCACGTCGATCACGTCCAGCGCCTTGAGCTTACGGGCGACCCGGATGGCCAGGCACTCGCGGGTGAACTCGTCGATCACATTCAACATCCGATACTTGCGCCCGTTATGCGTACGGTGCTCGACGAAGTCGTACGACCAGACGTGGTCAGGATGCTCTGGCCGCAGACGCAGGCACGAACCGTCGTTGAGCCAAAGGCGTGCCCGCTTCGGCTGGCGAGCCGGAACCTTGAGCCCCTCGTGGCGCCAGATCCGTTCGACGCGCTTCACGTTCACCGTCCAGCCGTCACGCCGGAGCAAGGCCGTGATCCGACGGTAGCCGTAGCGCCCGTACTGGCGAGCCAAAGCGACGATAGCAGCCGTCAGAGCGGCCTCGTCCTCGACCAGGACGGCGACCTTGCGTTGCGTCGAACGATGCTGCCCCAGGACACGGCAGGCGAAACGTTCGGACACACCGTGCTCGGCAACAACGTAAGCGACACAAGCCCGGCGGCGAGCCGGGCTCAGAAGTTTCCCGAAGCTGCCTCCTTCAAGATAAGCTTCTCTAAAGTCAGGTCGGAGATCGCCCGACGAAGGCGCTCGTTCTCTGTCTCTAGAGACTTCAGCCGCTTAATTTGGTCACCCTTCAGGCCGCCGTATTCGGAGCGCCAGCGGTAATACGTGACCTCAGTCACCTCAATGGAGCGGATTGCTTCGGCAACTTTGCGACCTTGCGAGACCAGAACATCAACTTGGCGCAGCTTGGCGACAATCTCTTCAGCCGTATGCTTCTTCCGTCCCATGACAACATCCTCCACATGCGACACCCTGGCAAAGGCTGAACAACCTTCTGGGCAACGACAGCTAGGCGCGCATCCCATTCGTATACAGTCCCTGAACCTCTAAAACGCTTTTCGATAAGCCGTATAATTTAACAATAGTTAGAATTTGGGTCGATGGAAATTTCCGTATGCATAAGATTCGAACTTGATAGCCGCGAATTTTTGATGATACCTGTTGCAAACTCGACCGAAAAATCTAGTAATTGACTAACCTACAGGTCCCGGCGGCCTCACTGTCGTCGGAAACTGTTAATGGATTGCGTTCGCTCGCCAATGCATTGAATTCCGCAAGCTAGGGCCCCAGGAATGCAATCGAGGCACTGTGACCTCGACTTCAGACCGGTGCTGGAGGCCGAGCTAAGAAAAAAAGGGGTTTGTCATGGTTGCATTTACGCAAGCTCAGTTGTCCGGGCTGACGATTGCTAATCCAACCTCATTGCAATTTGGGCCAGATGGCAAGCTTTACATATCTCAAACGAACGGTGTTATCGCTGCCGTCACTGTCACATCCGACGGTGCCGGCGGCTACACCGCTACGAACAAGGAGACGATCAACCTTGTCCGTGCTATCCCCAACCATAACGATGACGGCACCTTCAACGCCGCCATTACCACACGCCAAGTCACGGGCATTTTGGTAACTGGCACTGCGGACAAGCCGGTCCTCTATGTTAGTTCGAGTGATCCGCGCATCGGCGGCGGCGCCACGGGAGGGGATACCGGCCTCGACACCAATTCAGGCACGCTATCGCGGCTCACGAAGAATGCCAGTGGCGCTTGGGTCAAGGAGGACCTCGTCATCGGACTTCCGCGCAGCGAGGAGAACCATGCGGTCAATGGGCTGCAGATAAACCCGGCCAACGGACATATCCTGCTGACCGTCGGTGGCCAGACCAATGCTGGCGCTCCGTCACAGGAATTCGGATATCTTTCCGAATATGCCTATGGGTCCTCGATCGTCGACATCGATGTCGCTGCCATCGACACGATGCCGAGCAAGACATATCGCGGTCAGACCTACAAGTACGCTTTGCCAACCGTCGATGATCCAACCCGTCCAGGCTCCGACGACATCGTCAATGCCTTGGATCCCGAGGTGTTTGGCGGCAACAACGGCCTCAACCAGGCCCGTCTGACGCCCGATAGCCCGGTCCAGATCTATGCCACCGGATTTCGCAATCTCTACGACATCGCCGTGAATGAGAACGGCCAGATCTACGGTGTGGACAATGGCGGGAATCCCACCTGGGGTGGACCGCCGCTGTACCGTCAGCCAGACGGAACGCTCGGCCCTACGCCAAACGCTCAGGTGACTAACGCCGTGAATGACGGCAGCGGCTCGGTCAACAAGGCCCCGCTTCACCTGATCGAGGAGGGCTATTACGGAGGCCACGCCGCTCCCATTCGCGCCAACCCCACTGGCGCCGGCCTCTATCAGCCCGATGGAACTCCGGTTCCGCTGCCCGCCGACTGGCCGCCCGTCCCGGCCTCCATGGCGAACCCGGTCGACGGATACTACCTGCCTCCCGGCTTCAACCGGGCCGATATTCTTCCCAGCGAACTCGAGACTCCGCTCAACCTGCGTGGCGAACTCGGTACGTTCGTGGGCTCCGTGAACGGCATCGATGATTATCGCGCGAGCGCGTTCAACGGCGAGATGCGCGGCGACCTCGTCGCCGCCTCGCTCAACGACGATTCCATCTACCGCGTCGACCTGTCCGCCGACGGCAAGACTGTGCTGGGGATCACGAACCTCACGCCCACTGGCGTGCTCGGCAACGGCAGCGCGCTCGATGTGCATGCCGCACCCGCGACAGGGCCCTTCGCCGGCACGCTGTGGGTGGCAAGCTACGGCGGCGGCATCACCGTGCTCACCCCCGGTCAGGACCCTGGTCCTCCACCCGCTCAGCAGGACACGGACAGCGACGGACTGAGCAACATCGTCGATCCCTTCCCCGTCGATCCCACGAACGGCCAGTCGGTGCTGCTCGAGGGGGATTCCAGCCTGGTGTGGAGCTTCAGCCAGAACGAGCCGCATCCCGGCCCGGGCGGCATTGGTAATCTCGGCTTCACCGGCGTGATGCTCAACGGGGTCGACCCTTATACGGCCCAGTACGATCCCAACAAGACGATCATGGGCGGCGCGGCCTCGGGGGTTCTGATCCAGGATATCACCGCCGGAACCTCGCTCACCAACACCCAGACCGATGCTTATCAGTTCGGTATCGATATCGGCGCGGACGTGGCGACCTATACTGTCACCGGCAAGGTCAACAATCCGTTCGATGGCACCACACCACAGGATAACCAGAGCGTCGGCTTCTTCATCGGCACCGGCGACCAGGCCAATTACGTCCGCTTTGTTGCAGGAGCCGCGACCTTCAAGGGCGTCGCGAACACGCCGGTGATCGACATCATCGTCGAGAGTGGCAACGCCGTCGTAGCCCACCAGACCTATGCGGTTCCAGTATTTGGGAGCGGGCAGAAGGCGATCACGGCATCCGACGCCATCTTCCTCTCGTTCAACGTCGATCCTGTGCTCGGAACCGTGACGCCGACTTGGACGGTCAGCCGTGGAAGCACCCAGAGCGATCCGGGCGACCTCTTCACGGGATCCGGAACGGCCATTCCGCTCAGCGGCGAATTGCTCGAGGCGATCCGCGGCACCCGTGTCCTCACCACCTCAGCGGGAGCCAGCACGGCGACCGGTCTTGCTGTGGGAATCATCGCGACTTCGGAGGGGCCAGGCGCGCCCTTCCCCGCCACCTTCAACGCGATCGACGTCACCAGCACTGCCAAGGCCGAACCTGAGGCGGGCGTCGCCGAGCTGATCTTCACACCCAATGCCGGCATCAACGTCAGCACCTTCGACCCCAACACCATCAAGCTGAATAACCTGAGCCAGAGCGGCAACGACCTCAAGCAGGTCGTCATCAACTTCAGCCAAGCCATCCTGCCCGATGGTGTGTTCTTCGACCCCAACGCCGCGGGGGGCGACAACGGCAAGCCGTTCCAGATCAACAGTCAGACCGGGAGCTTCACGGCCAGCGCGTCCTATCAGATCGGCAGTGCGACCACTGGCTATCGCCAGATGACGCTCGATTTCAACGACTTCAATCCCGGCGAGGGGCTCAGCTTCTCGCTGGACATCGATCCGGACTCGCTGCTCGGCTTCAAGCAATCCGTGCCGGCTGGCGGGGTGTCCGGCGCGGAACTCGCGGGATCGCACGTCTCCTTCATCTTCGCCGATGGATCGATCACGCAGGCCGATCTGTTCGGGTCGGGCGTGGCGCAGACCGAAGCGCGGGGTGTCTCCAACCTCCACGCCGCACCGACCGTGTCACTCCAGAACGTGAGCAGCGGCAATATCGTCTATCCGGCGGGAGACCCCACGATCAGCGTCCAGGGCGCGCCCGGCTCGACCGTGCGCGTTCAGATGATGGCGGTGGCCCAGCAGGACGTTCCCTTCTCCAGTCCCTTCGAGGGAAACACTGCGACCAACGTCGTCTACGAGACGATCGTGCTTGATGCCGCCGGCCTTGGCACCATCTCAGCCACCTTGCCCCCCAACCGGGTGCTCGTCGTCGCCGCGGCCGAGGTCGACACGAGCGGCCATGCCATCAGCGCGGTCAGCGCGGACCTGCGCATCATCCAGCAAAGCGCAATTCCCGCGGCGTCGATCGTCGGCACCGCCAATAGCGAGACGCTCGAGGGAACTTCCGGCAGCGATAGCATCGACGCTTTGGGCGGGGACGACATCCTCAACGGACTCGAGGGCGACGATTACCTCAACGGCGGTGCCGGTAACGACCGGATGGTCGGCGGCCTCGGTGACGACGTCTATGTGGTCGACAGCACGGGTGACGTCGTTGTCGAGGCTGCGGACGGCGGCACCGACACCGTTCGCACCTCGCTCACAAGCTATACCCTTGCGGCGACCCTCGAGAACCTGATCTATACCGGCACGAAGGCCTTCACTGGTACAGGCAATGCGCTTGCCAATCAGATCACCGGCTCGGAGGCCGGCGACCGCCTCTCAGGCCTGGGCGGCGCCGACACGCTGACCGGCGGTCTCGGCAATGACACCTACATCGTCGACAATGTCGGCGACGTTGTCGTCGAACTCGTTGACCAGGGCAACGACCGTATTCTGTCGCAAGTGAGCTATGTCCTGAGCGACAACGTCGAAACGCTGCAACTGACCTCGAGTGCCAAGATCAACGCGACGGGCAACAGCCTCGCCAACACCCTGATCGGCAATGCCGGCGCCAACCTGCTCGACGGCAAGGGTGGTGCCGATATCCTGACGGGGGGAGCGGGAGCTGACACCTTCGGCTTCAGCACGGTCCTGGGGTCGGACAACCTGGACCTCGGATCTGCCAACGTCGACCGGATCACCGACTTCGTGGCGGTGGATGACACCATCCAGCTCGATGCCGGCGTGTTCGACGGCCTGACGGCGGGGCCTCTCGCGGCCGCCGTCTTCAAGGATCTGAGCACGGGCGCGCTCGATGAGGATGACCGCATTGTCTACGACCGGAGCACCGGCAGCCTATCGTACGATGCCGATGGCCGCGGCAGCGAGGCTGCCGTGCAGTTCGCCATCCTCAGCAACAAGGCCGAGATCTCGGCTGCAGACTTCACCATCGTCGGCGTGAGCACAGGTCCGAACGTAGTGGGCGGCGCCACAACGGGCAACGACAGCCTGACCGGCACGAGTGGTAACGACCTCCTCGATGGCGGAGCAGGAGCCGACAGCCTGAGGGGCCTTGGCGGCAACGATATCTACGTGGTGGACAATGCTGGCGACATCGTAACGGAAGCCCTCAACCAGGGCATCGATACGATCAAGACCAGCCTAACCAGCTATACTCTCGGCTCTAACATCGAGAAGCTCACCTACACGGGCACGGTTAACTTCAGCGGCACGGGAAATGAGCTGACCAACACCATCACGGGTAGTTTTGGTTCGGACAAGCTTAACGGAAAGCTCGGTGCGGATACCCTGATCGGAGGGGCGGGCAACGACACCTACACCGTTGATAATGGCGGCGACGTGGTGGTGGAACTGGCCAATCAGGGCACCGATCGCGTGCTGGCCACTGTCAGCTACACGCTCTCAGACAATGTCGAGAACCTCACTTTAACCACGAGTGCGGCGCTCAGCGGCACCGGCAACGGGCTCGCTAACACCCTGGTGGGCAATGGCGGCGCTAACGTGCTCGACGGCAAGGGCGGTGCTGACACCCTGACAGGCGGCGGAGGCAATGATACCTTTGTGTTCTGGCTCGGCGAGACGCATGGCGACAAGGTCATGGACTTCACCGGCGCCGGTGCCACAGTTGGCGATCACCTCGAGTTCCGCGGCTTTGGCAGCTTTGATACGGGCGCGACGCTCACCCATGCAGAGAACTCGGACCTCTACACGATCACGGCGGACGCGGCTCATGGTGGGGCGAGCGAGACGTTCCAGCTCGTGGGCGTGACCAACCTTGATCTGCTTACAGGCACTGGCCACAACGACGTTATGCTGTTCGCCTGAGGCACGCCGACCAGACCGCATGGCTTACCTCTCCGTGGGTGAGCCATGCGGTCTGTCGAGAGGTATCGGGTTCCATAATGCCCAGACGACGAACGGCCCTGCCTCAGTGGGATCGTCTTGTGTTCAGATCAGCGATCTTTAATTCCAAGCAGCCTTTCCTGACGGGTTTGAGCGTCAGGCTTACAGGCAGTTTCACGACGGGTATGTTACTCCGCACGAGGAATGATTGATGACACAAGTGTGCTTCTAGGCATTACTGATCACCAGCCGTGCTCCCGTCTTGCCCGGCCTCTCCGTCTGCGCGATATGTTGGCTCGGAACGCATAACCGAGGACAAGTCCTGCCAAGAGTACACTTGGTGCGTAACGCCCGAGGAGCACTGGTGCTGGGATGCTCGCAACATAACCGACAGCAGCATCCCAGTAAGGAAGGATGAACGCGACGGCCATATCCCAGTAGGGCTTCAAGAAATCCATGCGTGTCTACCCCGAATATTCTGGCCTTATTTTCCGCAAGCGCTAATCCGCCTCGGCTGGAGCAGAGCGCACATGCCACTGGGGCAAAATAGTCTCAAGAGGTTTCGCTTCCATAAGCGGACTTATGCGAAGGCGCCCGCATAGGCTCGACCGCAGTGCGATCCAAATCCTGAGTTTTTTGAATTCCAAGCAGCCTTTCCCAACATGTTTGAGCGTCAGTTTTACGGTCGTTTTATCTACGACACTGCTGATGAAGAACGTGCCGCAGGTGGGCGCCTTTCGCTCCTTACGATACAGAGCGGCGCACCATCCAGGGCTTCGAGGCGATGCTGTGGCTGCGAAAAGGCTTCGGCTTTGCCGGCGCGTGAACTGTCCGCGAGCAGAACCAACTGCTCGGTGTCTGCTTCGGACTTCCCCAGGCGAACAAAGCGTGAAAGCAGGAAGGCAAAGGCACTTCTGCACTTTATGTCTAAGCTTTCGACACGCCCCTTTCGTGCCGCCAGCCATCGATCGCAAGTCTGATTCCCCCACCGGTTCCAGTTCCGGTTGCGAAGCACCTACGCGGATGACGGTGATGACACTCGGGTAGGAATGCATTAACCGAGAATAGGAATGCATTTGGGGTACGTGCGTGAGCGGAAGCATCATCGATCTTGCCGAGGGCGCAACGGAACGAGAGATCCAGGAGGCTCTGACGGCGGCCCCTGACGGTTCGACTGTTCGTTTGGCGGCAAATCAAAGCGTTTCGATTTCCGTGGGCCTGACGCTCGACGTCACCGCGCGATCGGTCAACTTCGATCTCAACGGATCAACGCTGCAGCAAGCGAGCGATGTGACCGTCGTGAGCGTCAGGGGAGGCCATGCGCCACAACAGCAGGCTGTCATCGGCCACAGCGGCAACATGCTCACGGTGCGTTACGCTGGCGCCGACAAGGTCGGGGTCGGCACTTGGGTCAAGATCTTCGCCGACGATGAACTGCCGAACGACCAGGGTGCCTCGACGCGGGTGGGCCAGGCTCTTCAGGTCGTTGCCGTCGACGGAGACCGTTTGACCCTGGCCGAACACCTCCTGAACGAACAGAGCTACACGCAGAACATCCGTGCCTCGGCTTACGAAAGTGGCGTGGCCGTACTGACCAACGGAACCGTCAGTGGTCAGCGAGACAAGGTGGAGTGGAACTCAGACCTGGTCCAGCTGCGCTCGACGGTGGGAGCGGAGGTAAGCCATCTCACCGTCCGTGACAGCAACTCGACTGGGATCAACGTCATCGACGGCGTCAATATCCATGTCCTACAGTCGGCTGCCCTCAACCTGTCCGACGATGTCGAAAACGGAAGCCGCGGATATGGCGTTCATTCCTCGAGTTCGACCGGGACGCTGGTCGACGGATTTTATGCCGAAGCTGTTCGTCACGCCGTCGACGACAATTCCGTCGGTCTTGCCAGCAGCAACGCTAATCCCTCCAAGTACGGCGCCGATATTGGACTTCACGCGACGAACGTGATCGTCAACGGGGCGACCGCAACGGCCTTCTCCTGGCACAGCGAAGGACGGCTCGGCTCGGTCCACGACTCCGTCGTTATCAACTCGTGGGGCGTCCTGGGTGCGCGCGGGGTCGGCAACAGCATGCACGACGTGTCCGCGGCAGGTAATGGTCGTGGCATACAGTTCTATGAATACGGCGATGGAGACGGAAGCGACATCAGGGTCGCCAACGTCAAGATGACGGATCTGTCCGTCTACGCCTTCACGAGCCTCGGCGACGTACACGATAACACCATCAGCGACAGCTTCTTCCACGTCACAGGAACCGACAGCTTCGGCTTCGAGGGCGTTCGCCCCGTCGGCACCATCGTGGTCGGCGGCCCGCCCTCGCCGAGCGAGACCAGCGGCAGCGACGTGGTCGACCGCATCCTGGGCACGGCCGGCCGGGATACCGTCCATGCCGGAGCGGGCAACGATTACATTTGGGGCGGCCAAGGAGCAGACGACCTGACCGGTGGAGCGGGAAGCGATCGCTTCGCGTATTACGCGGCGGGCGAAGGCGGCGATCTCATCAGGGACTTCGATACGAGGATCGGCGGCGATGTCCTGGACGTGAGCGTGCTCGCGCTGCGCATGGGCTGGACCGGGGACGTCATCGCCAACGGTCATATTCGCCTCGAGCAGACCGGAACGGGAGTGCTCGTCAGCGCGATCACGGAGACTGGTCGGGTCAACCTGGCGACGGTTCTGAATGCGGATGCGGCATCCCTTGCATCCCACATCTCGACGACGTTGATGGTGACCGATGCGACCGATGTTCCGCGCGGCGAGGTTCATCCCGACCAGTTCCCCCACCCGTCCCCTTCGCACGCCGTCGGCGTCGGCGGCAGCGGCGGCGACCTCATCTTCGGCGGAGAGCACGACGCGCGCCTGAGTGGAAACGCGGGCGACGACCGGATGTACGATTCGGGCTCGACCAACGTCTTCATCGGCGGAACCGGATCGGACCTCGTCAGCTACCGCTATGGGGACGGTTCGATCGTCGCCGATCTTGGCCATATCGAGAGAAACACAGGCTGGGCGGCCGGAGACCGCTACAGCCAGATCGAAAGCCTGGAAGGGACGGATTATTCGGATGTTCTGATCGGCAATGACGGCATCAACCGACTTTTTGGGCGCGATGGCGACGACGTGCTCAGGGGTGGCGACGGAGCCGACTACCTTGATGGGGGCTTCGGCAACGATACCCTGTATGGCGGCGATAAGAACGATGAGCTCCACGGTCGACAGGGGGACGACGTCCTCTACGGCGGTAGCGGCAAGGACTTCCTCGACGGAGGAGCGGGAAACGATCTCCTCTATGGCGGGAACGGTGACGATCGCTTCGACGACTATTCGGGAGCCGACATATTCCACGGCGGCGCAGGCCGCGACGTCTTCGTATTTACGGATCCGAGCCAGGGTACCGATACCATCGCAGACTTCCAGCGCGGCCTGGACAAAATCATTGTCAATACAATTTTCCTGGGTCTTCCTGCCGATATGTCTCTTAAGCTGGTCACCTCGGATGCCGCACTTTCCGATCCACACCTGTATTACAATAAAGATACCGGCGATTTGACCTATCGTCAGACATCTCTGGGCACTTCGGTACAGGTGATGCATCTCGAAGGCGGCCCGACGCTCGCATCGTCCGACCTATGGTTCACTTGAGCCCAGCGCCCGCTTGGACCCAGCCGCCGCGGCTGCTGGGTCGAATGCGCTCCTGACGCCCTCGAGGATCATCTCGCGGCGGCATCGCTGCCGGGTCAGCGTCGGGCGATCACCTGGCGTTCTAAGGCTTCGGTATGGGCGCCACCTTCGCCTACGCGCCGAACTCGGACCACTACACCATCACGGCGGACGCGGCGCATGGCAGCGTCAGCGAAACGTTCCAGCTTATGGACGTGATCAACCTCGATCTGCTTACAGGCACAAACCACAACGACGTCATGCTGTTCGCCTGAGGCACGCCGACCAGACCGTATGGCCGGCCTAATCGAGGGCGGGCCATGCGGCCATGCTAGAAGGTATAAATTCCATAACGTCCAGGCAGCGAACGTCTCCCCATCAGCAGGGCCGAGCCGAATTCAAAGCCTACAGACTTTGAATTCCCAACAGCCTTTCCTGACGGTTTTGAGCGTCAGGTTTACGGCCGTTTAGCTGACGCTCAAACCCGTCAGAAAAGGCTGATCGGAATTTAAAAAGCTCAGGTGTTGGCGAGGTCGTGCAGAAGTCGCGGACACCCGTTAGCAAAAGGATCCGCTAAGAAGGGTCCTGTTGGTACAAGCTCGCGTTCGTCGACAGAACCGCCACGGAAAGTGACCCATACAGCCCCAAGCTTCCACCATTTTAGGTGGAACGAACCTTGTGACTTTGCCGTTGAGAGCTCCCGATCGTTTCAAACGGGGACAGGACAGGCAAACAATATGAGCGCGGCTGTAGGCGTTCTCTACGAGGACCAGTTAGCGGCGGTTGATCCGGTATTTCGATCAATCGTAGAGCAGATGCCCGCGCTTCAGTTGATCTCTGAGGCAGAGCTGGATCAATCTGAGCCACAGAGCAAAGCAGCGCTTATCAGCGTGCAAGCCCACACGATCGCATCTGCACTCGTGCGGATTACTACGCTCAAGAAGCAATGGCCGAACTTGCGCATCCTAGTGGCCATTCAGGTGATGGACGCGGTCCAACTGCGCAAGCTGGTGGACGCTGGTGCAGATAGTTTTGTCACACGGCGCCCATCCCTGGATGATCTCTGTGCCGCGCTGTGCCTGCGTGTTGAAGATCTGCCTTGCAAAGCTGGTACACTCCCTGCTGCCGCCACGGAAACCCATAGTCTCGCCCTCACGCATCGCGAGACAGAGATACTGCGCCTGCTGAGTGCGGGGTTCAGCAACAAGGAGGTGGCGCGCCGGCTGGACCTCAGCGCCCGAACGGTAGAGGCCCACCGGCTCAACCTCCGCCGTAAGACCCAAACCGGACGCTTGAAGGATCTTGTCGCCCTTGCCCGCACACTTGGGCTTGCCCCTGTGCACGACGTTAAACCGTTCGAGCAGCATCGCTTTGCGCAGCCCAGTGCACCCAGGTAGTCTCAGAAGGCTGTTCAGGGCCGGCGCAATCGTGTCGGTGAGCTGTCGTTCCGGCCTCATCCTGTCAGAAGCCGAACGGCGCAGGAGAGAGGGGCACTTCAGGACAGAGTGCGCCTCCGGTCCTCTCTATGTTGAGCAGACGAACTGTCTAGTGGTGCGAGTCTAACATTTGGTGCCCGCGCTTTGCGGCCTGGATGATGCGATCCGGGTCGGCAGTCCAGACGAAGGGCTTTGGGTCGCCGTT
>NZ_LMNE01000033.1:0-14486 GCF_001423285.1 Methylobacterium sp. Leaf111
GCCATCACGCGCAGGCTGCCTAACCTCTCACCCCAGATGGACCAGAGCCTCCGCTCCTGAACACCGCTGAATGTCCCAAATCATCTGACGACAGACAGTGCAGGCCTACTCACGCGCCAACAACCTCTGGGCACGCCCACAGGAACTTCTGGCTTGCATCGGCCTTCGCGACGCCCTCGCCGAGCGGGCCTACGCCATCCGTCTCGTCAACTTCTTCATAAACGGGACGCCGACGACGCCCATCCAGATCGACGATGTGGCCAGCCCCTTCCCGCAGGTCCTCTACAGCGGACAGGACGTGATCGAGCAGACCCTGGTCGAGACGTTCGAGGCGCGGGGCGGACGACTGGCCCGGGGTCGCAAGATCGTTGGCATCGTCCAGGACAATGACGGCGTGACCGTTTCGCTCAGACTCGGAGACGACGGCCCGGAGCACCGTCTGCGCTGCCGCTACCTCGTGGCCGCCGACGGCGCCAAGAGCACGGTGCGCCCGCAGGTGGACCTGAACTTCGAGCCCGAGCGGTTCGAGGGACGGATGAACCGCCAGGTCGACGCCAAGCTGTCCTGGCGGCGCTCGATGGACCCCGACCAGCTCTGGTTTTTTTACTACGAGCGCGGCTTCTGCGGCGTGTTGCCGGTCTGGGGCGGCTACCATCGCCTCTTCTTCCTGGCCGACGATGCGGGCGTGCCCGACCGGGACCCGACCCTCGACGAGATCCAGGCCGTGGCACGCGAGGTCACGGGCGACGAGACGCTGACCCTGTCCGACCCGCAATGGCTCACGCACAGCCGCTTCCAGTACGGCGTCTCGCCGGGCTACACCCGCGGACGGGTGTTCCTCGCCGGCGATGCCGGGCACCTGTCGCTTCCCATCGGCGGGCAGGGAATGAATGCCGGCCTGCACGACGGGGTCGAGATCGCCTGGCGGCTGGCCATGACCCTGCGGGGCGAGGCCGCGCCGGTCGTGTTAACCTCCTACGATGACGAGCGCGGGGGCGAACACGCCCGCCTTAGCGCCCAGCAGGCGAAGGGCTTCCGCCGCACCGTGTATCGCGGGTCGGTGACGGACGCCGCGCTCGGGCTGGCCGCCAAGGCGATGCCGAGCATCGGATCCCTGCTCCAGGGCACGGACGACCTTCAGCAGATGAGCGTAAGCTACCCGAAAAGCCCGCTGAACGAGGACCACCTCTCGGGACTGGCGCACCCTCTTCAGCGTGGGCCGAGGCCGGGCGAACGGGCCCCCGAGGCGGAGGTGACGCTTGCAGGCACGACGACCTCGCTGTTCCCTTTCCTCTACAATCCGGACGGGCGAACGACAGGCTGGGCGTTGCTGTGCTTCGACGGCCGTTCATCGGACGCGGGCGACTCGCTGCGCGCGGCCATCGAGGCTGTCGCGCCCTGGAGCAACGTGCGCCCACGCCTCGTTCTGGCCGGTCCATACCTCGACGTGAAGGATGTGCCCGCCCTGTCGGATCTGGACGGCAAGGCGCACGGGGCCTACGACCTAGAGGGGAAGCCGGCCCTTGTACTAGTGCGCCCCGACGGGCACGTCGCCTTCCGCGCGCCGGCCGACCGACACGACCGTCTGGCTGCGTACTGTCAGCGGGTATTCGATGCCCATGCGGCTTTCTCCGCTTGAGGTTCCCTATCCGATAGGAGCGACCGGACCCGGAACGCCGCAGTGTCGGTTATCGATCCTGCGCAAAAACTATCGCGCGGCCGATGAACGGCCGCTTTCGGGAAGCACCGAGGGCTGACTGCACGGCCTGTATGGGTCGAATGCGGAGGGTCCGCTTCCAAGCTGGGAGCCAACTTCCGCTCATGGCGCCAAACGGTCGTCTGTTAAGCCTCATGCGAACGTCTGGTTGTTGATTTTGATTCCCAAAAGTAGACTTCCAAAAATCCACCCAAGCTGCCGTTGCAACTCGGTGCACGGAGGCCGCGGAGACATGCGCCTTCGAGGGGAATAGATCGCCTGCCCGCTGTCGGGGCTTCAACCCGATCAATCTCCAGTGAAGGCCATATCGTAGGTCGGAAGGCGGCGGATCGCGTCAAACAGGGCTTCCGTGGGAAACCTCCCGTACTGCTCGCCTTCGGTTCGAGCGGCATGCCCCTGGATCGCGTCGAGGACCGTGGGATCGATCCCGGCCCGGCGTCCCACCGTCTTGAAGCGATGCCGCCAACCATGGTTCGGATCCACGCCCGGATCGTCGACGCCCAGGGATCGCACCCAGGCGGCAAGCCTTTCGCCGACCTTCTTGTAGATCGGATGCGCGGCCGAACCGTCGCGGCCGCGCGTCGGATCGTAGAACAGCGGTCCATTTCCACGGGCGCGAACGAAATCCGGAAAGCCCTGGGCGGTCAGGTCAGGGTGCAGCGGGACATCGCGCCAGCGGCCGGTCTTCACGCGCCCCGCGTCCGGTGTGATCCGGAAGATCCAGATGTCTTTCTCGAGCCGGACATCCTTCCCGCGCAACTGAGTCACCTCGTTCACGCGCGCCCCACCGTATGCACAGAGCCATGGGATCCAACGACGGGCTGCCGCCTTCTCGCGCGACAGTCGAGGACTGTGCGGGCCGAGCGCTGCTCGAAGGATCGTGAGGGCTTCCGCGTCGGTGAACTCGCGGTCCCGCGTCTGGGGCTTGTTCGGGACCAGGACCGTGACGCCCGCGGCGGGGTTGGTAGTCAGATGCCCGTTGGCGACCGCCCAGTTCATGACGGCCTTGACCGCAGCGACGTAGGCATCGCGCACGGTACGCGGATCCCGACCGGCTGAAAGGAGGGTCGATTTCCATGCGATGAGATCGTGGCGGGTGATGCAGGCGAGATCGTCGGTTTCCATCGCGCCCTCGAGGGCGACCAGAACACCGGTCCATCGCTTGACCGTCGAAGGAGCGAGACGAGCCTCCGCCGCATAGGCGTCGAAGACCGGACGCCAGGGAACCGGACTCCTCCGTGGAGGCATCTCCCCTTCTATCGCCGCCGCCCCACCTGCGGGGCTGGGAGAGAAGGAAATCGGGCGCCAGGGCCATCTCACTAAGGAACGAGCGACCGGCTCCTCGTCGGCACGAGAACTTGGCTCGGGTCCGACCACCATCGGATGCGCCTCGAGCGCGGCCGCTCCCGACCGTAGCCGGGCCCAGCGGACCTCGACCTCGGCGGCCTTCTCCAAATAGCGCGTGCGCGCGAGCGCCGGCTCCTTCGTCCCGAGCGTCTTTCGTTCCTCGTTCCTTCCAAGAAGGAACCGCAGATCCTTCGGGATGCGCCTCCGGTACCAGTACATGCCGGTCTTCGGGTGACGCCACGGCCGGGCCATAGCCAGAACCATCGTGTGTACCACCTTTGTGTACCACCGCGACGGCCGCAAGCATCTGAAATGCCTACGTTTCCTTGATTTCAATGGCTTGGAAGGCGTAGTGGCGGAGAGGGGGGGACTGTCCGGCCGGCCTTAAAAACTCAATCAAATCAACGACGTTTCGTTTGGCGCCACGACCCATTTTGTACCAGCAAACAGTACCAGCGTCGACGTCAAATTAGATGACAAGCAGTTACTGCAGATAGGTATCCGAGCTAGCCTCCGCCACCCATGGTTGAGGTGATCGAGGAGTGCGCGTCGGAAGCAAAGCCCGATGTCGGGTCAGAGATTGTTGTTTGGTAGGATTGTGGCCCGCCCCCATTTGGCCCGTGCTTGAAGTTAGTGGATCGCGGTTCGTGTGACGATAGCAGGACGAGCGGACGGCACTCTCCTCGGGCTTCGGGTGCTATGAAATGTCAACCGTCCTTCAGGCTCAAAAGCCATACCAAAGGGCGGACCACTCCAATGGAGACTGACCAGGGTCCGTTGGGGACAGAGGAGGAGGCCGGGCGTGCGATGTCGGACTTCGTCATAGCCCGATGCTCTCGGGTGCCCCCGCAATGATCCGGCCCTGGGAACCCGACCATGCCGTCACCGCCCGACGTGCAGACCGAGCCGTCGACGGCGTTCCTCGACCACTTCCAGCCCGTCACTGATCGCGCCGTCACGGAACAGGGCGTGTGCTTCGGCAAGGTGCCAGCCGGCGAGGCCTTCGTCCGACCGGCCGAGAGCGACGTCGGCCAGCCCGACGTGACACAAGCCCTGGCCCCGCAGGGACCCAACGACCGCATCGATCGCGAGCGACTTGCGGAACGCCGCCGCCGCGGCACCGAAACGCCCGAGCCTGAGCATGATCTCTCCCCGCGTACGGATACACTCCGATACGCCGAGAGCAGAGGACGCCCTACGAAACGAGCGCTGGGCCTCCCTAAGGAACCCGTAGGCGGATCCGAGATCGGCCCGCGCCTCGTCGTGCCGCTGGCCTCGAAAAAGGTCGTCTGCGGACAGCATCCCGCTCCGCCCCAATCCCCTCAAGCAGTTGGCCCGGCCCCGTGTGTCGCCCATCGAATCGTACAGGGTGAGCGCAGCCAGAAAACCGGTCCGGGCGATGACGTGATTGCCGGACAATGCCCCGACCTGGGCCAACCGCCACTCGTTGCGGGCTTCCTCGGCCACGTCCCCGGTGCACCGGAACGTCCCGCGGGCCCGCCGGAACGCGCGCGCGGCGGATACACGTTTGCCCACCTCAAGCGAGCAGGTTCCGATACCGGCGATTGCGCGGGCCTTTCCGCCTCGGCAGCCCAACGCCTTGAACGCCGCATACGCCTCGACGTGGCAACGCCTCGCCCCCCTTGTATCGGCAGCCCGCAGCGTCTCCGCCAAACCAACCAAGGCCTCCGCAGCCTCGCGCTTCGCGCCGAGGGTGTCCGCCCGCCCGCCCGCTTTCTCGAAAGCCGAGCGTGCTGCCTCGTAGTCCGAACTCGCCAAGCACAGCCGCCCAAGGGCGATCGTGCAGAGTACGGCCGAAACGGGCGCGCGTGACCCGTCATGGGCGTCGATCATGCCCTCCAACAAGCCCGGCGCGTGCACGCCGCAGGCAATCAGCAGATCAGCCAAGTCCTTCGCACAGACATCGGCGAGGACTTCGGGCCGCTTGGCGAGGGCCGTCTCCACTGCACGGACGACGTTCGGCACATCCGCGGCGACGGATCGGCACCCTTGTGCCGTCGTCGTCCCGTCGTCGGGGCATCGCGTGACGAACCCGGCGTAGAAGGAGACCCAATCGCTGGTCGAAGCTTCGTCGGCCAGTCGCTCGGTCACGTACCGCCTGATCGGCGGGAGGATGTTCAGCCTACTCTCGCGTTCGAAGGCGAGACCTGTCGAGAGGCACCCCCGCATGGCCAAGTAGGCCTCGTTGCCCAGCAGGCGAGGCACATGTGCGATGGCCGAGCCGGCGGGCAGATCCGACAGTGTCCGCAACAGGCGACGGCCACCGTCAGTGAGGCGCCGAGACGCGACGGAGAGAGCGATCGACACGTCTAGGGAACTCAGGCGCCCTCGGGGGAGGGATCCATCGCTGGCTAACGCGGTTCCGATCCGCCGCCACTCCCGCAGGATCGGCTCCACGCGGGCGAATGCCGCCGCTTGATGCGCAACCAGCTCTATCGCGAGCGGTACCCCACCCAACTCTTCCAGCAAGACGGCGAGGTCAGCGTCGCGAACCGAGATCCGATCCGCAATGGCCAGGAACAGCTCCCGCGAGGGGTCGGTCCCGAGGGGATTCAGACCGATGGCGTTCCATGCGACGCCCCTCGGTCGATCCAGGCCGCGCATCGACGCCAGTAAGGTGAAGCCGGCGTCCAGGAGGTCGCCGACGACTCCATCGACGCCCTCCGGCGAGGCCTCCCACGGCGTCTCAAGGTTGTCCAGGACCAACAGGGCGGGACGATCGCCTAAGAGCCCGATGGCGTCCTGGAACGACCCGCCCCCGAGCGAGGACGAGATCGCGGCCTCGACGGCGGCCCGGGTTGAGGCTCCTTCGAGCGGCACGAACCAGCGGCGGGCGCCGAAACGCCCGACAACCTCGGGCCTGGTCGCCAGGCGGCGCGTCATGGCGGTCTTACCGATCCCGGGAGCGCCGAGGACGAGGAACGCGCCGGATCCCTCGGCCGACGCGAGCGCCGCCACCAGCAGGTCGAGTTCGTCTTGCCGACCGAAGAACCATCCCTCGGGCCTCGACGCGATCGTATTCCCCGACGCGACGTCCGACCGGGGGTTGGTGAGGTCGCGGCTCAGGATCCACTCGATCTCCCGAGCCGGCAGATCGCAGATTGCGCGGTAGAACCGGTCCAGGCTCCAGATCTCGATGGAAACGTCGGGGTTCGACGCCTGCAGGGACAGGATCGTGTCAGCGACGAGGGCAGGTATCTCAAGGTAGTTCGTCGCGAACACCCAAGCCTCGAACCCCTTCCAATGAAGGAGCGCGCCGGCGAAATCGCTTTTGATCTTCTCGGCCACCTTCCTCACGGTTCCGCGGGTGGCCCCCTCGCCGCTGTCGACCGCACCGTAACAAGCGAAGACGGTGAACGGCACCCTCAGGAGCCCGTCGCACTTCATGTCACCCTGAGCGTACTCCGTCCCGAGCGGCACGAACACGTCGCCGTGGATCCGTGTCATGACGGTGGCGAGGAACCGCTGGAGCTGTAAGCCCGTGCTGCGCCTGAGCCGCAGCTCAAGGCTGTTCCGGATCCAATCGCGCGGAACGCCGCCGCGATCCCGTGCCGAGACGTCCCGTTCGGGCATCTGCTTCGATTCTCCCGGCATCGCATCCGCGGTCGAATTCCGCCGCTCGGTGGTCGTGCCACCGAAAGCCGCTGCGCCCGTGATTAACGGTCCTTATGGAACGCACTGCATGCGCCTTCGATGACGGTGCGATGCCGTTCCGGCGTTTCAGTAACCCCTCGGATAGGGAAAACCGGTCGGATCCGAGATCGTGACGCCGTATCGGTCACGAAGCTCTTGCCCGAAATGCGTGCGCAAGGCGGCATCGGCTATCGCGTAGCCCCAGTTGATTAGACGCTCCTGCAGCTCGTCGGGCATCGCCCGAAGCCTGGTCGGCATCGCGGCCAGGGCCTTCGGGTCCCGATCCGCGCAACCAAGGGGATCCGTCTTCGTCCGGTAGTCCGCGTGGTCCGAGCGGATGCCCCAATACGCGCCAGTGCGATCCTTCCGTTCGAAAGCCTCAATCAGCCGACGCTTCCGCAGGCTCCGGACCTGGTTGTCGACGACGTCGAGGATCCGAGCCGAATGACGCGCCCAGTCGCGGGCCGGTTGGGCATCCGCCCCGATCCTCTGGCCGCCATCGCTGACGAGCAGGGTCCGATATCTCCTGAAGGCGGTCTCCAGCCCGAGGTTATCGTAGACGCCGCCATCGGTCAGCATCACGGTCCCCCGGTAGGCCGGATCGTCGAGGTCGCCGATGGTCCGCGGGTCGAAGGCGTCCGCGACGTCCATCGCGACCGGGGATAGCACGGGCGGGAAAGCGGACGACGCGGCGACCGCGAACGCAAGGTCGACCCGTGGATTTGGCACGAGGCCGACGCGATAATCGCCCATGTACGGGCGAGAGAAACGCCAGGAAACGGCTGACTGCACGTTCGTGGCGTTGATGACGAAGCGCGGGCCATCCCCGTCCGCCGGCAGGTCCGCGAGCTCGGCGCCGTCGAAAAGCGTGTCGTCGTAGGCGCGGGCGACCCGTTCCCCGACGGATCCAGGCAGCAGGATTCCGCCGATGATCGCCCCCGTGTCGATGGTGGTCGCGGCCATGGTCCTGATCTTGTCGACGACGACGTCGAGCCCGCGAGCTCGGCCGTGGACGTCGAAGTCCAGGTCCCTCCAGTGCAGCCCCAGACACGCGGCGGTGATCGATCCGCCGGATACGCTCGACACACGCGACAACCGCTTCAGCAGCCCGGCCTCGTTCAGTCGCAGCAGGCTTCCGAGATGGAAAACCATAGCACGATAGCCACCGCCGGAAAGGCAGAGCGCTATGCCGTCCTGGAGTTTGCCGTCCTTATCGATTCCGGTACCGTCGGCCATCCCCGCCCCCCGAGTCGTCGGCCGACGCGACGGTCGCCGTGGTCCGCGAGCGGTCAGCATCGCACCGCGGTCCCATCGACGCCAGGGCCCCCGCGGGGCGTAATCGGCACTGATCGCACGGGCGGGTCGCACCGAGCGCAGCGACCGTCGCCTTCGCCGTGAGAGCGGGAGGGTGATCCGACTTCGTCCCGGGGCGGGCCTCGGGCACACGTGCCGCCAAGCGGTTTGCGCACGCCGAGGGTCCGCCCGCCGGGGCGGATCCGATGCCACCCTCGCGGCCGGTGATCAGGCGCGTGAGTGGGCCCCTGCGGCCATCGTGACCGGGATACCGCCCAGGCAGCAGCCGCGTCCTGCGGCGGGCATGGCGAATCGTGGTATCCCGACCGCGGCGCGCCGGGAATCGTCCGTCCCGAGTCGCGGAGCTCACGGGGTTGGCTGCCATGTTGCCGGTTTCGCGTCCGACGACCCGACCCCTGAAGATCTACGCCACCGATCCGACCCAGGGCGATCGTTCGGCGATGATCACGTCTATCGCGGTGGAGTACGAGCCGTTGGCGCCGGGGCCGACCGGCGAGCGGCTCGAGGTCGTGGACTACGACGGCCATGTCGGAGCCTATTACGACGCGGTGGATCTCGACGATCCCATGATCCTGATTCGCGGCGGCCTCGACCCGACCGAGGCCGACCCGCGGTTCCATCAGCAGATGGTCTATGCGGTGGCCTCGCGGACCCTGGCGAACTTCGACCGGGCGCTGGGACGCCGGATCGAGATGAGGAAGGGTCCGAAGCGGAGCCGGCTGCGGTTGTTCCCGCACGGCTTCAAGGGCCGCAACGCGTTCTACGACCGCAAGCTGCATGCCGTGCTGCTAGGGTACTTCGACGCGGACATGGAGGACGTCGGCACGAACATACCGGGGCAACGGGTCTTCACGTGCCTGAGCCACGACATCGTCGCCCACGAGACGACGCATGCGATCGTGGACCAGATCCGGCCATACTTCCTCGAGCCCAGCAACGTCGACGTCCAGGCCTTCCACGAAGGCTTCTCGGACATTGTGGCGTTGTTCCAGCATTTTTCCTTCCCGAACCTCGTCTCCCGCGAGATACAGCGCAACTGCGGTATCCTTTCGAACCCGGGCGCCCTGGTGCAGCTCGCCGAGCAGTTTGGTTACGCGACCGGTGCCGGCAAGCCGCTGCGGTCTGCCATCGGCAACGACGCGGCGCGGCTGGACGAGCGGCTGACCGAACCGCACGACCGCGGCGCCATCCTAGTCGCCGCTGTGTTCGACGGCTTCTTCGAGACGTTCCGCCGCCGCATCCGCGACCTCGTCAGAATCGCGACCGGCGGCAGCGGCGAGCTGCCGCCGGGCGACCTGCAACCCCACCTCGCGGAGCGGATTGGGGACGAGGCCGTGCGGACGGCCCAGCGCCAACTCGACATCTGCATACGTGCCTTCGACTACCTGCCCCCCGTCGACATCACCTTCGGCGACTACCTGCGTGCGATGGTCACCGCCGACTTCGAGCTCAATCCCGACGACGAGTGGGAGCAGCGCTCCGCGTTGATCGAGGGGTTCCGGCGCCGCGGTATCTATCCGGAAGGCGTAATCTCGCTGGCCGAGTCGTCCCTTCGCTGGCCCGCCGCCCGGGACCTGCCGCCCCTCGCCGATGCACTGGACGCACTGTTGCCGCAGCTCCTGAAGGTGGAGGCCGCCCGCTTCTCGCAGCGAAGCCGCGACGCAGACCTGGTCGGACGCGTCGGGGCACGCCCGTCGATGGGCGGGACTGACGACGACGAGAACAACGCGTCAACCCTGAAGGCGGACTTGGCGAGGGCCCTTTGCGCCTATGCTGGCACCAACGCCGACGGACTGTTCCTGCGACCGGACCTTCCGGTCTCGGTGCACGGTTTCCACGCGGTGTTCCGAACTGCCTCCAACGGCCAGCTGCTGATCGAGCTCGTCGCGCAATTCGTCCAGGTCGACGCGGACGCCGGCGCGGACCCTGCACTCGGCGGCCTCCCGGTTCGCGGCGGGACGACGATCGTAGTGAGCGTCGACGGACACGTCCGCTATGCGATCGCCAAGCCCCTCCCCTCGCCGTCGCTGCCCGGATCGCTGGCCCGGTCGGCGGAGCGGCGCATGGTGCGCCAGGCCGAGTTCGTGGCCCTGCTCGACGCCAAGGACCCGCGCTTCCCCTTCATGGACGCGACACGCCTGCGGGGGCGCATGAAGGCGCGGATGAGCATCCGATCCTTGCACAGGGATGGCTGACCATGGTCGAGCGCGTATCCGTCCGCATGTACGAGGTCGGCTTCGGCGATTGCCTGTTGGTGACCTTCCGGTCGGGCGATTCGGCCAAACGGGTCCTTTTCGACTGCGGAAGCCTCAGCCGGCGAAAGGCCGACGTCGCGAGGGTGGCCGCGGACGTGATCGCGACCTGCACCGACGGACGCGGGAAGGCACGCCTGGAGCTCGTCGTCTGCACGCATCGCCACAAGGACCACGTGTCGGGTTTCGACGACGCGGCCTGGTCGACCGTGGAGGTCGGCGAGGTCTGGATGCCCTGGACGGAGGATCCGGACGATCCTCGGGCGACCCGGATCCGCAACCGGCAGTCCTCGTTCGCGGCGGCCCTCTACGAAGCCCTGGCCCCCGGGCTCGGGCGGGACGCGACCCCCTTGGCCGAGGCCCGGGCCGCGCGCAAGCAGGCGACGATCGCCTTGGCGCTGAACGCCCTGACTAACGAGAAGGCGATGGGAACGCTTCATTCCGGCTTCGCCGGGAAGCCGCCGCGCCGCTTCCTGCCCGCGGCGGACGCGGCCTTCCAGACGCTGGAGCTGGCGGGTCTCCCCGGCGTGCGCTTCCACGTCCTCGGCCCCTCGCGCGACGAGGACGTTATCAAGGACATGGACCCGCCGGCAGGCAAGGCCTACCTGACGAGGGTCGCGGCCCGCCGGACGGACGAAGAGCGGGACGGTGCCTTCAGCCCGCGCTGGCGCGTGACGGACGACGCATTCCGCGCCGGTCGACCCGATACGACTTTCGGCGCGGACGACCGGAAGGACGTGGACGACCTGGCGGACCAGCCGGACGGCGACATGGCCGCCGTGCTGGACAGCGCGGTCAACAACACCAGCCTGATGATGATGATCGAGGTGGGAAACCAGTTCCTGCTGTTTCCCGGCGACGCCCAATGGGGAACCTGGGACGCTATCCTGCGGCGGCCCGAGGGCCGGGCGCTCCTCGCGCGCACCACCGCGCTCAAGGTCTCCCATCATGGAAGCCACAATGGAACACCCAGGAGCTTCGTGGACGAGGTCATCGGCGGCGGCGTCGTCGCCCTGCTCTCGACCGGGACGGTGAAGATGTGGCCCGGCATCCCGCGTAGGCCTCTCGTCGAGGCGTTGGGTGCGAGGACCGTGCTCGTCCGCAGCGACGAGGACCAATCGGCCGAGGGGAAGACGGGTTTCACCGTCAGGGCAGGCTTCCACATCGAATGGGAGACGGCTGTCGGATAGGAGCGGGCGATGCAGGAGGGGGGATCCCCTCCCCCGCCGAATCGGCCGACGCCGAACCGTGGCCCTCGCGCCTCCGGGTCGCCGCCGAGACATACGGGCCGGGGTCCGGCCGGCCCGCTGTGCGACCCGTGACGGGGGCGTCCTCCCTTCGACCACGGACGCGTCGGTTTCGGTGGACGAGGGCCTCGTGGTCGAACCATCCTCGACCCGATCCAGGATGTCCCCCGTCCACGATGGACGGCACGCGGTTCCGTCGGCGGCGAGTGATCGGACCGTAAAGGATCGACGATTATACCGTTCGCACATACGGCTAAAGTGAGGTCGCCGTCGTGCTTCGTCCAGTCGCCGAGTTGGCAGACTGCCTAGCGAGGGCTTCTATCACCAAGCGCCTATGCCAAAGGGCAGACGCGACCAGCAAGGCACCGCCGAAGGCGGTGAAGCCAAGCCCAAGCCATGCTTCAAAGAGCGGCCAAAATGCCAAATCTGTCAGGTGTGGATCTTCGCAGGTGTTGGGTCGCGGTGTGACTGAAACACGTTTTGCAAGTATCGAAGCGGCAGGAATATCGACAAGCTTTACGACATCGCAGCTACGGGTGTCCCCATCTGCGACCATATCAAAGCGCAACCGGTACTTAGCCAAGTAATTTCGGCCGCCGGTGCTTCCCACATACCCTGAAGAAGCAACATATGATCGGCTAGATTGTATATAATCCTGTATCTTAGAGCCTGATATCAGCCTGTAAGAAAATAACTGCGCCATGACGAACAAGATTACCGCCAGAAATGATAAATCACTTGGCGTCCATACTCTTCGTGACGCCTTAGCCATGGCGTCGCTCAAGCGGGCTTCTTCGATGGGCGTACAACCTTTTTCAATGTCGCATCGAACTCCGCTTCGTCCTCGCTGGCGCTGGCCTCGCGTGCGGCTTCGATGAAGCGGCGCTTCTGTTCCTCGGGCGTCAGCTTCTCGGCGCCGAGCTTGGAAGGCGGCTTGGGCTTGACGTCAAATGACGCAACCATGATCTGGGCCCTTAATTTGTCGGCGAAAACGACGGCTCCCAACGCAATCCAACAAAAACGACGCTGCTGCATTTTCTGCTTGAATGCACGGCACTGCTGTGCAACAAGAAAAAGCACCGGGGATTTGGCCCCCCGGCGCTTAGCCTCTGCCTGCTAAGACAAGAGGAGGTTCCAAAGATGGGATCGAGGTAACCCAGAGGGGGTCGTTTGACCCCTGATGTCCAGGGTAGAAACGATCAGCCGTCCTGAGGGGGAACACCCTCGGGACGGCTCCCTTATGTCATAAACTTGGGGAGTCGGCAAGCATGACGATTACAGACCCCTACGATTTTGTACTCCGCGACCTACGGGTTCAGCGAGACAATATCGATGCGGCCATCAAAGCTATTGAGATGGTCCGAGGAACGTCCGCGCGCGACGAACGCAACCGTCAAACCCTAGATGAAAAGGCACAGTCGCCATCGTCTCTGGATATGACGGCGGTGTCTAACTCCTCGTCTACGCCTTACGCTGGCCTTACGATCTATGATGCTTGCATTAAAGTCCTGTGCCGTGAGGACAAGCCGCTATCGACCGTCGCGCTTACGGATGCAATCCAACAGGGCGGCCTGCAATTAAACGCGAACGACCCTTACAACACCGTTGGATCTGTTCTCACACGTCGCTTCTATGACCATGGCGACGTTGTCCGAGTTGGACGTGCGACGTGGGGGCTGCCGGATTGGTTTCCCAACCACGATTACCGGGCCGAAGCGTTGGAGAAACGCGCGGGGAAAGAGGCGTTACTAAATCCGCCTGCTGACGCAATGGAGCAATCTAAAGTCCCAGAACGGCCAATGCTTGAAGCACTATCGGCGATTGAGCGCTGGCGTCTTGATACAGATAAATCACCAAGCAACTAGTTGATATTTTTAGCTGCTTCGGATTTTTCGATTATTGCTCAATATCAAGTCTGCGATACGTAAGGCGCTTGCCGGTGATACCGCTGAGCGCCTTTTCCATGCGCGCCGTATCATTCACACCCAGCTTCACCCGATTGTTGTACCGGAAGTCGAACTCAGCAAAGTAGCGGTGCAGGTGCTGCTTACCGCAGTGCTGGTAGACGCCTTTCATGCCGCGCTTGAACACGGAGAAGTAGCCCTCGACGGTGTTCGTGTGGACGATGCCGCGAACGTATTCCTTGGCGCTGTGCGTAGTTATCTGGTGGTCGGCGAAGGTAGCGCCGACCTTCGTGTAAATGCTGGACTCGTCCGTGAAGAGGCTGGCTTCCTTGAGGATGTTCGCTTCGATAATCGGGCGAAGGGTCTCTGGCTTAATGTTGTCCACGACCACGGAGCGGACCTTACCAGCATCGCGGTTGAGAAGGCTCAGCACCTTCATCTTGTGGTGATAGGCGCGAGCCTTGGGCACTCCGAGCTCGCGGCCGATGAAGGTCTCGTCAGCCTCAACGATGACACCAGCAGCGGGCATGCCGTCAATGCCGCCCATGGGGGTAAGGGAGCCGTCGCGCATGGCCTCGCGCAGACGGTGAGCCATGAACCACGCGGTCTTGTAGGTTACGCCGAGCGTGCGGTGCAGCTGGTGAATGGAGAAGCCCTTCTTGCTGGAGCACATCAGGTGCGCAGCCTGGAGCCACAGGTGCAGCTTCACGTGGCTGGACTCGAACACTGTGCCGACCGTGACCGTGAACTGCTTCTTGCAGTCGCCGCAGCGACGCAGGCCCATCCGACCGCCCTTAACGGCAGTGATCCGACCCATGCCGCCGCAGTGAGGGCACACGGGACCGTCCGTCCAGAGGAGGCTTTCCAGCTTCTCGAAGGCGGCGGCCTCATCGTGTAAGAACTTGGCGGACAGGGCGGACATCGGGCTAACTCCTTGACCCAGAAGCTAGTGGTGCGAGTCTAACATTTGGTGCCCGCGCTTTGCGGCCTGGATGATGCGATCCGGGTCGGCAGTCCAGACGAAGGGCTTTGGGTCGCCGTTGCTCTCAGC